>CAVIPV010000006.1:0-41375 GCA_963644495.1 Prevotella sp.
ATTTCTGCAGCCAGTCGATGCAGTACTGTTTCCAGTAAGCAAACCACTCAAGGTCAGTACCTGGCTTGCAGAAGAATTCAAGCTCCATCTGCTCAAACTCTCTTGTACGGAAAGTAAAGTTACCAGGTGTGATCTCGTTACGGAAGGACTTACCGATCTGTCCGATACCAAATGGAACTTTCTTTCTGGAAGTTCTCTGTACATTCTTGAAGTTTACGAAAATACCCTGAGCAGTCTCTGGACGAAGGTATACAGTATTCTTAGCATCCTCTGTTACGCCCTGGAATGTCTTGAACATCAGGTTGAACTGACGGATATCTGTAAAGTCATGAGCGCCACAGCTTGGACAGCAGATATGCTTGTCTTCGATGTACTGCTTCATCTGTTCCTGGGACCAGCCGTCTACAGAACCTTCCATCTCAATACCATGCTCATCATTGTAATCTTCGATCAGCTTGTCAGCGCGGAAACGCTCTTTACACTGCTTGCAGTCCATCAGAGGATCGGAGAAGCCGCCCAGATGTCCGCTGGCTACCCATGTCTGGGAGTTCATTAAGATGGCACAGTCAACACCTACGTTATAAGGGCTTTCCTGTACGAATTTCTGCCACCATGCCTTCTTTACGTTGTTCTTCAGCTCAACGCCCAGATTGCCGTAATCCCAGGTATTAGCAAGACCGCCATAGATCTCAGAACCTGGATATACGAAACCTCTGTTTTTTGCAAGAGCTACGATTTTTTCCATTGTCTTTTCCATATCAGTATCCTCTCTATTCTCTCTTTACAAGCACTCCACCGACCAGTGTTTCTGTGATCCACTGATCCGCAAACTGCCATTTTTACTTAGTTACGATTACGCTTGTCCCGGAACCTGTTTTTATAAAATGTCCGTCATGGACATCACAGCCTCCGTCTGCATCCAACAGGTCAGCCTCTGTCTGGACCATTCCTTCTCCCTGTAAAACAACAGCCAGAGATCCTGATTCTAAAGCAGCTTCATAGTCCACACCTGCACCTTTAAGATCATCGGAAAGTTCCTCCGGCGTACCGGTCTTAATTTCCGTAAACGGCATGGTATCATCTCCTATTTCATTGGCAAAGTCCACAAGACTTTCCCCATTATCATAGGAGGTGATAAGAACTGCTTTTCCATTTTCAAGGCTTCCTGAAACCAGAGTCACAGGCTCTTTTGAGTTTTCTGTTCCTTTGGCTTCATTATATTCCTTTATCTTTTCAGATGCAAAGTCCAAAAGTTCGTCTTTGGAATAGCTGCCGCCTTCGTAAGTTTCCACGCTGACCCACTGCAAGCTGCCGTCCTTTGTAATATAAAGACAGCTTTCCTGCGTTTCCGGTCCTTTTGTGGTTTTTCCAGATAAGCTTTCGCAGCCTCCAAGCATAAGCACTGCCGCGCAAACAACAGCCGCTGCAAGAAGTTTTTTCTTCATTTTCTTCCTATTCCTTTCAGACATATGGCATATTATATCCTTTGAATGGCATAATTTCAAGCCCTTTAGCGCATTTTCAGCTAACCGGACGGACCGTTTTGCCTCCTGCAAGCACTTCCAGGATCTCTAATGACTTAAACTCATGATGTATGTACTCATCCATGGCATGCTGCACTTCCCCGGAAAATTCCCTTAAAACATCTTCTTTTAGTGTAAATGTATACAGAGAACCTAAAGGTGTTGCGATCACATACTGCCATGCATAGACACATGACTCCGATACTCTTCCTTCCGGCTCCTGTGTATACACACCGTTAATGACCATGGCACGAAGTTCAAAAATACGCCGTACCAGAGGATTTGGAAGAGCCTCTTTGCTTAATGCTTTTAAAGATACATATAGAAGATTTAAAAGCTCTGTCCCGTCCATATTTTCATCCGAAAGCCATGACGCCACCTCTAAAAAATAGGCCCCATAACAGGCCCCTTCCATATCTGCGGACAGTTCATCAAAATAATTGGAGATCTGGGCAGACTGGAGATTGTAGGCAGACCTTCCTTCATAGACCTGAAAAGTCCCAAAAGAAAAAGGCCGGCTTGCCGCCATGAGGCTGCTTCCCGGTCTTCTCACACCATGAGCAAAGGCGGTTATCTTTCCTTTTTCCCGGGTCAGAAGCACCAACCGCCTGTCATAATCTCCAGAGGGCGCACTTAAAAGGACCATTCCTGTTACATTTAAAACGTCCCGCATGCTGCGCCCTCCTTTCTCATTTTAGATCTCTGCTTTTATACGTCCTTCTGGTCGTATCCGTAATTCTTCATATACAGCTCGCTGTCTCTCCACTCTTTTCTTACCTTTACCCAGAGCTGTAAGTTTACTTTAGTTTCCATCATATTTTCGATCTCACGGCGTGCTACTGTGCCGATCTTCTTTAACATGGAACCGCCTTTTCCGATGATGATGCCCTTGTGGGACTCACGCTCGCAGACAATACTTGCCTCAATGTCAATGATGCCGTTTGGACGTTCCTTCATCTGTTCAATAACAACAGCAATTCCATGAGGGATCTCATCATCTAACAGACGCAGTGCCTTTTCGCGGATCAGCTCTGCTGCGATCTGGCGCATTGGCTGGTCTGTAACTGTATCTTCATCATAAAACTGAGGTCCATAAGGCAGATACTTAAAGATCTGGTCTAAAAGCACATCTGTGTTTTTCTTCTTTAAAGCGGATAATGGCACGATCTCTGCGAAATTGCATACATCCTTGTAAGCTGCGATAAAGGTTAAGATCTCTTCCTGTACTTTCACCGTATCGATCTTGTTGATCACCAGGATCACCGGTGTGTTTACCTTGGAAAGCTGTTCTGCAATATGGCGCTCTCCTGCGCCAATAAAGGTAGTCGGCTCAACCAGCCATAAAACTACGTCTACTTCCTTTAATGTATGCTCAGCCACATTGACCATGTACTCGCCCAGCTTGTTTTTTGCCTTGTGGATACCTGGGGTATCAAGGAAAACGATCTGGCCTCTGTCATCGGTATAGACAGTCTGGATCCTGTTTCTGGTAGTCTGAGGCTTGTCAGAAGTAATGGCGATCTTCTGACCGATCAGGTGGTTCATCAGTGTGGATTTTCCAACATTTGGACGTCCGATCAGGGTTACAAAACCTGATTTTTTCTGTTTGTTATCTTCCATTCTTTTCTCCTGTTTGATAAATGTTGGGGTCAAAAAGTGTTTTGACCCCTCTGATACCTAGTGGAACAGTTCCTTTACTTCTTTGAACATGTTCTTATCTGCTTCGATCTGCTGCTCATTTCCAATGACACAGAAAGCGCCAGTTTTTAAGATGGACTCCAGGATACCAGTCAGTGCCCGGATATCCTCCTGGGTCACATCCAGGATCTGGTCTCTCTTTTTCTGTACCATTTCATCTGTGATCCCGGTTAAATAAGCAGTCATGTTTCTGGAACCTTTTACAGCAGGACTTAATGGGGTATCTACGCTGCTCATAGCGCCAATGACGTATTTTGTCATGTCTCTCTCGTCAATGGAGAAGTTCTTTAAATAGTCCGGAATGCCTTCGTAGATCTTGTCAGTAGCTGCCAGCTTCGGGTCTCTGTAGGATACCAGGCAGCCGGTTCCGCTTCTTCCAAAGCTGCTCATACAGCCATAAGCACCGCCGATGACACGAAGGTTCTGCCATAAATATTCATAATTCATAATGACCTTTAACACTTCCAGAGCACCTGTATAAGAGTCCGCATCAAAAGAACCGCACCGTGCCACATAGTTGACCTTGGAGGAAGTCTTAAAGCCTTCGTTTTTCAGTTCTGGTATAAATTCAAAGGTATATCTCTTACTTGCCTTATTGCTTAAAGCAGCCTTAAATTTCTTTAATTCTGCCGACATAGCCTTGTATCCGTTTTCATCTGCTGTATAGCAAACCATAAGATTATCTGCTGCAAAGAGCTTTTCTGCTGTGTCTTTCAGTTTACGGATCATTTTCTTACGGAAGTTCTCATCCTTGCTGTAGGTATCTGCAGTTTTTTCCAGAAAATGGAAATAGCAGATCCCGCCGGTCATATCATCAAAAGCTCTTACAGCTGAGAAATAGGAGCATGCTCTTGCAACAGCTGCGCTGTGGGAAGCACTTTCCAGACGCATTCTGGATCTGGAACGCATTTCATCTAAGATCTCCCCTAAACGTTTTTCATCATCTAATTTAGAAGCAGTAAGGATCTCTTTGATAATGTCAAATGCAAATCCCACTTTTTCGTAAAGGACTTTAATACCTGCTGTAAAGGCGCCCTTGAAAGTTCCCTTTTCTCTTAAGTTTTCCCAGGAGGAAACATAAAAGTCCAGTCCACCGCTGTTTAAGTGGATCTCACTGGTCAGGTCGCGGTAAGTAAAGTTTTCTGTATCTACATAGCCTAACACAGATTTTAACAGGGATGCATATGGCAGATCCTCCTGCGGGATCACATTCATATCAAAGAGCAGCTTTACATAAGCAATACCGGAAGTAAACATAGGACTATGGACAACGGTTGTCCCCTCTTCCTCTTTTACCTGATAGGAAAATGGCTCTGACTGGCGCTTGATATCTTTTCTTCCAAGCATCGGGATCTTTTCCAGATTTTCTTTGGTGGAAGGTTCTTCCTGGTATGCTTTCAGCTCTGCAGTCTCTTTTACCAGAGCTTTTACCTGTTCACTGCTTAAAGAGTCTTTATACTTTGCAAGGCGTTCTGCCAGTTCCGCGTCTTCTCTTGCCGTCAGGTCGATCTCAGGGCTTACGATCACAACGGCCTCATGAGGATTATCTAAAAGATAATCTTTGATCAGCTGTTCAAAATAGCCTTCCTCTGCCGCCTTTTTCAGATAGTCAAAGGTCTTCTGGTACTGTAAATGAAGCATTGGATCTGCGTCATACAGCCAGCTGTCCATGGACCAGAGACCATACATCAGTCCCTTTGGAGCAGAGCCGTAATCTGCTTCTCTGTAACGGAATTCGTAGTAATTTAAACCTGCCAACAGGCTCTTTTTGTCAATGCCCTGGTCAGCCAGTTTCCGCAGTGTGCCTTTTACAACGGATAAAAATTCGCCCTTCTGCTCTTTGTTTGCGTTTTTCGCAACTACAGAGAAATAAGGCTGGAGAATGCCATTTTCATAGCCGCCCATAATATCCTGACCAATGTGGGCATCGATCAGGGCCTGCTTTAAAGGTGCTCCCGGGGCACTGATGAGAGTGTAATCCAGGATCTGGAAAGCAACATAGAGAACCGGGTCAATATCCGTTCCTACTACAGTATTTAAGGATAAATATGTGTTATCTTCTGTACCTTCGTTTGCTGTAACAGAATAGGTGGTCTCTTTTTCTACAGGGCTTGTAAATGGCTTCTGGAAAGCAATGGTAGAGTCTAAAGTAAAGTCTTTTCTGTCGTAGGCAGACAGATATTCTTTATCCAGCCATAAAAGTTTCTCTTCCATGTCCATATCACCATAAAGATAGATATAGCTGTTAGCCGGATGATAATAATCTTTATGGAACTGGATGAACAGCTCATAACTTAAGTTAGGGATCACTGCCGGATCGCCGCCGGACTCATTGCCATATGGGGTATCCGGGAACAGCACAGAGCTTGTAAAGCGCTCTAACACGCTTTCCGGTGAGGAAAATGCACCTTTCATTTCATTGTATACAACACCATTGACGATCAGTGGCCCATCCTCTGACTGTAGCTCATAGTGCCAGCCTTCCTGTTTGAAGATCTTTGGCTCTCTGTAGATAGACGGGTGAAATACACCGTCTAAATATACGTCCATAAGGTTCTGGAAGTCTTTATCATTGCAGCTGGCTACGGGATATACAGTTTTATCCGGATAGGTCATTGCATTTAAAAAGGTATTTAATGAGCCTTTTACCAGTTCTACAAAAGGATCTTTCACCGGGAATTTTTCAGAGCCTTCCAGTACGCTGTGCTCCAGGATATGGGGAAGTCCGGTACTGTCTGCCGGTGGCGTCCTGAACCCAATGGAAAATACCTTGTTGTCATCTTCGTTGCTCATAAGGAACAGTCTGGCGCCGCTTTTTTTATGTTCCAGTACCATTCCTTCGGAATTCATTTCTTCTATGAAACGGCGGTCTTTTACCTCGTAGGCAGAAAGTTTTTCTACCCGTTCAAGCATCTGCTGTCTGTTCATTTTGAATTAGTCTCCTATCTTGTTCGTTATTAGACTCGCAAACACGCGCTGCGCGCCTTACATATTCCCAAATAGTCTATCCTTTATTATGGATGCACATTCGCGCACGCACAAATGGATAAAAAGCACCGGATCGGACTGGGCGCTGATGCCGTAGACATTTTCAAAGCCCCATTTTTTTGCGATCATGCATGCACGATATACATGGAAATTGCTGGTAAGCACACCTACTTCCAGAGGTTTATCCGCGGCGATGAGATAATTGCCTTTCGGCTCTCTGGGAAACATCTGACGGTTTCTTTCTTCTCTTTCATGGCGGATCATTTCCCGGTGGCTTTCAATGATGATCTTGCTGTAGGCCAGGTTTTCCACTGTACTTACGGAATGTTCTTCCAAAAGAAGCTGACTGGGCCTTACTCCGTTGTAGACCAGGTACTGGTACATGGCCTGGGCTTCGGACACAGGTTCATCGGGACCTTTTCCTCCTGACAGCACCAGATAGGTCTCCGGATTTTTCTCTGCATATTCAATGGCCTTATCCAGCCTCTTTTTCAGGGAATTGCTCACTGTATGTTCCTTTACTCTGGCTCCTAAAACGATCACATAGTCCAGATCCTCTTCTTCACTGGCTGCCGCCCCCATAAATACCATAACGCAGAGAGCCGCCATGATCACTACCCCTGCAATACAGGTGGTGACAATGCTCACAGGCACCCACTGGGGGATGCGGTCCATGTTTTTCCTGTAATACCATTTTCCATATACAAGAAATACGCATAAAGCCGCAAAGAAAAGCCAGATAAAGGCAAAAGAGGTTCCCATTCCAGCATAAAAAACAATGATCAGAAAATATGCAGTACAGATGACCGCAAGTCCTAAAAGGATCATATCTGCCATATGAGCACCTCCTTTTTACAAAACAATCGTGTTTCTATTTTACCTTACTTATCCTCTTTTTTTCGGAGAATATCATACTTATCCACATCTGCGCCTAAATCTACCCACAGGATCTGCTTTGGATGTGGAGCACTTTCCTGTTCATTTCCTTCTTCGTCGCAGATGCTCTTTACAACTACTTCCACATTTCGGCCGTCCGGCTTCATGATCTCAATGGTCTCGCCTACAGAGAACTTGTTCTTCTGTTCAATGCGGCAGCGGCCCTTTCCGTCAGCCTCTTCCACTGTACCTAAATAAATATAATTCTTTACATAGGTATTGCTGTTGTAGATCTGGGCGTCACTTCCCGGCTTTCCAAAGTAAAAACCGGTAGTAAACTCACGGTAGGTACATTTTCCGATCTCTTCCTTGTACCATTCCATATTTGCCTCATAAAGCTTCGGATCTTTCAGATAATCGTCAATGGCTTTCCGGTAGGTTCTTGCTACTGTAGCCACATATAAAGCAGTCTTCATACGGCCTTCGATCTTAAAACTGTCAATTCCCGCATCGATCAGCTCCGGAACATGCTCGATCATGCAAAGGTCCTTGGAGTTAAAAATATAAGTGCCTCTTTCATTTTCATAAACAGGCATGTACTCCCCTGGTCTGGTCTCTTCTACAATAGAATATTTCCAGCGGCATGGATGTGTACAGGCGCCCTGGTTAGCGTCACGGCCTGTGAAGAAATTGCTTAACAGGCATCTTCCTGAATAGGAAATGCACATAGCACCGTGGATAAAGCTTTCAATCTCCATATCATCAGGGATATGGGCGCGGATCTCTTTGATCTCAGCTAAAGAAAGCTCTCTGGCGGAAACCACGCGCTTTGCTCCCATACGGTTCCAGAACAGATATGTGCCATAATTGGTATTATTTGCCTGGGTGCTTACATGAAGCTCTGTATCCGGAAGCACTCTCTTTGCGATCTCAAATACACCTGGATCAGAAATGATCAGTGCATCTGGTCCCACTTCTTTTAATTCTTCAAAATAAGCCTCCACCCCTGGCAGGTCCTGATTATGAGCCAGAATATTGGCTGTTACATAGACCTTTACATCATGCGCATGGGCAAAGGCAATTCCTTCTTTCATGTCCTCTAAAGAGAAGTTATGTGCTTTGGCTCTCAGTCCAAAAGCCTCCCCTCCTATATATACGGCATCTGCGCCATAAATAACGGCTGTTTTTAATACATCCAGACTGCCTGCCGGTATTAATAACTCTGTCTTTCTCATTTATCTGTTTCTCCTATCTGATCCTGGTACTGATGGTAACTCCATCTCCTATGGGGATCACCGCAGTTTCAAACTCTTCCATATGCTTTAATTCATACAGATATTCCCGCATCCTGCTGTGGATCGTGCGATTTCTCCGCTGCACCGCAAAGCGGGACTGGACTACATCTCCGTCCTGAAGCACATTATCGGAAATGAGCACGGCTCCCACAGGCATCAGATCAAGCAGCAAAGGCAGCCAGTTTAAATACTGTCCCTTGGCTGCGTCCATAAATACCAGATCAAACTGTTTTCCTTTTAATTCTTTCAGCCACAGATCTGCATCTCCCTCCAAAAAGGTAATGCGGTCTTCTTCCCCGGCCTTTTTAAAGTTTTCTTTAGCCTCAGGAATGCGTTTTTCATACTTTTCAATGGTAGTGATATGACAGTTTTCCGGCATCACCTGACACATCTGCAAAGCAGAATAGCCCACAGCTGTACCGATCTCCAAAATGTTTTTAGGTCTTAATGCCGCTGTCAGGCTTCTAAGCAGAGCCGCTGTCTCGCTGCGGATAATGGGGACCCCGTCTTCAATGGCCTTTTTTTCAATTCCATCCAGCAGTTCTCCCCTGCTTGTTTCCAGGGAATGAAGATATTCTGTAATCCTGTTATCTACGATCATTTTGTCCGTCCTCTGTCACATCTTCGATCCAGCCGCCTTCTTCCTCATCTTCACCAGAATAAGAATGTTCGTCAGCCTGCGCCTCATCGGAAGAAAGAGTGCTCTTTGCAGGATCTGCTGCATTTGCCTCTTCTGTCTGAAGATCGTTCTGGCTCTTCTGTTTTGTACTTTCTGACTGATCTGTACTTTTTTGTGTGGTCTTTCCGCTTCCTGACTTGTCCCCTGATTTTCCATCTTCTGCATTTTCAGGCTTCTCGCTGAGCTTTTGAAGGATCTCCTTGGAAGTCATGGAAGTATTTAAAGTATAAGTTCCCGGATAGATCTTGTCATAATCATAAAAACGGCTCTGGAACAGAAAAGCATAAATATTCTTGATCAGGCCCTTTTTTTCCAGTTCATCCGCTGCCTGAGACACATCTTCCCCGTCTTTCACTACTACGGTAATATCATGCCCCGGTGCCTCTTCCACTGCCTCTGCATAAAACACAGCATGACCAAAAGCATAGCCCTGGATCACTGCTTCATATAAAAGTAAGATCAAAAGGGCGAGAAGCATCAGCTTTACCGAAATACGGATGATCGCCATGGTTATTCTGTTGATCTCTCTTGTGCGGCTGCTCATGCTTCTTGTCCTCCTTTTTCTTTGTAATACCTACGGATTGCTCCGTGCTTTGCACTCCCGCAATCCTACGTCCATTCGGAATCCGTTGATCTGCCTTGCAGATTACTACTTCCTCATGTCCGTGTGGGGTCAAAAAACCAAAATCTGCTTGCAAGCAAGCTTGCATCAGATTTTTGCCCTTTGCCCCTGGTATTACACTTCCATAATGATCGGTAAGATCATCGGATTTCTCTTCATGCGCTTCCATAAAAAGTCGCTTAAACTGTCTTTAATAATGTTCTTGATCTTGCCCCAGTCGCTTACATGACGATCCAGGCAGTCTGCTACTGCATCAGAGACCACATTGTGGGCTTCCTCTAACAGATCTTCCGACTCTCTTACATATACAAAACCTCTGGATACGATATCCGGACCGGAAAGCAGCTGGTTGGAACGCTTCTCCAGTGTAAGAACCACTACGATAATACCGTTCTGCGCCAGATTCTGTCTGTCTCTTAATACGATATTTCCTACATCACCAACGCCAAGTCCGTCAACCAAAATTCCGCCGCAGGCTACATGATCCGTCACCTGACAGCTGTCCTCATCCAGGGATACCACATCACCGGAATTAACCAACAGCGCATTTTCTTTCGGAACGCCCATATACTCAGCCAGTTCCTTCTGCGCCATTCTATGGCGGAACTCACCATGTACCGGGATCGCAAACTTCGGATGTACCAGGGAATAGATCAGCTTTAAGTCTTCCTGGCATGCATGTCCGGAAACATGGGTATCCTGACAAATCACCTTTGCTCCCTTTGCCGAAAGCTCGTTGATCACGTTCGAAACAGCCTTCTCGTTTCCCGGAATCGGGGTAGAGCTTAATACAACCACATCTCCCGGTACGATGGATACTTTCTTGTGGATGTTTGCAGCCATACGGGACAGAGCAGCCATAGATTCACCCTGGCTTCCGGTTGTGATCAGTACCGTAGACTCCGGCGGATAATTCTTTAACTGGTCAATGTCAACGAGAGTCCCTTCCGGGATATTGATATATCCTAATTCACTGGCAATGTCGATAATAGTGACCATGCTGCGGCCTTCAACTACTACCTTACGGCCATATTTATACGCAGTATTTACCACCTGCTGTACGCGGTCTACATTTGAAGCGAAAGTAGCAACAATAATACGTTTGTTTGTATGCTCTGCAAAAATGGTATCAAAAGTCTTTCCTACACTGCGCTCAGACATGGTAAATCCAGGTCTGGTGGCATTGGTACTGTCTGCTAACATAGCAAGAACACCCTTTTTACCCAGCTCTGCAAAACGCTGTAAGTCGATTGGATCACCAAAAACAGGTGTATAATCGATCTTAAAGTCGCCTGTGTGAAGAACGATACCTACCGGTGAGAAGATAGCCAGTGCGGAAGCATCCTGGATACTGTGGTTCGTCTTGATAAATTCTACACGGAAACATCCTAAATTCACAGACTGTCCATGCTTCATCACCTTGCGCTTAGTGTTCTTTAACAGGTTGTGTTCCTTTAATTTATGCTCAATTAAGGCAATGGTCAGCTTTGTACCGTAAACAGGTACATTTACCTGCTGTAAAATATAAGGCAGTGCGCCAATGTGATCCTCATGTCCATGAGTGATCACGAAACCTTTTACCTTATCAATATTCTGCTTTAAATAAGACACATCCGGGATCACCAGGTCGATACCTAACATGTCATCTCCCGGGAATGCCAGACCGCAGTCTACAACGATAATAGAATCTTCATACTCAAATGCAGTAATGTTCATACCGATCTGCTCCAGACCGCCTAATGGTATGATCTTTAACTTGCTCTTTGCTTCTTTCTGAGTGTTTCTGGAAGGTTTTCTTACAGGTGCTTTTCTCTCACCTGCTTCTTTTACAGCCGGAAGGAACTTTCTTGTTCCCTGCTGTCTTCTTGCAGGAGCTGCCTTACGTCTTTCCTCTGTCTTTGGCTCTGCTGCCTCTGAACTTTCTGTTCCTTCTTCTTCCACCTTTACAGCTTTTGGTGCTCTTGGCGCCCGTCTCGGTCTTCTGTACTGTGGTCTTCTGGCTGGTTTTGCACCTTCTTCACGATTCTCGCCAGTACCATTTTCTTCTCTTTTTTCTGCACTGATCTCAGGTTTTACATTTTCATTCACGTTCTCTTCTAAACTCAAACTGATTCCTCCTAATTTTATTTGCAACTATTCAGTGCCCACTGATCCATTGCATTTATTTCTCTAACTCCACGTCTGCATCCTCTAATAACGCTTCAAAAATACCCATAACTCCGTCCAGTTCCTTATCATCTTCTACGAACTCGAACAAAGCTTCACTGTCATTTTTACCGGATACATCCTTTAAAATATAACATTCTCCATCTTTACCTTCCGGTGCGTCTGTCACAAGAAGATAATCTTTTCCGTGGATCCTTGTCTCTTCCAATACGTAAAAATCAACAGATTCCCCTGAATCTGTCATCATCGTAATGCAGTCTTCTTTTTCATTCATTGGCTTATTCATTGATTTCTCCATCCTCTTTCTTTATCATGGACAGATGATCTAAATATCCCTGTAGGATCATTGCCGCTGCGATCTGGTCTACGGATTCTTTTCTGTGCTCACGGCGGACACCGCTTTCCATAAGGACACGCTCTGCCGCTACCGTTGTAAGACGTTCATCCCACAACTCAACAGGAAGTCCTGTTCTGCGCTCCAGAGCCGCTTTCAGTTCCTCTGACTTCTGCGCGCGGTCTCCCACTGTATTATTCATATTTTTAGGATAACCAAGAACGAACTTTTCTACCCCATATTCCTTTGCCAGTGCTTCGATCCTGGCAAGAGTCTGACGCAGCTTATTCTCGTCCTTTCTGGTAATGGTTTCTACTGCCTGTGCAGTAATTCCCAAAGGATCGCACACTGCTACCCCTACCGTCTTTGAGCCGTAATCAAGCCCCATGATCCTCATATTCAATTCCTCCGCGCACAAAAATATCAGCAAACACAAAAATGCGTTTGCACATACATTAAGAATAAAACGCCCATGAAGGTCTCCTTTCGAAGACCTCAATGGACGTTCAACCAGAAAGCTCACTGCTTTCTTTCCCTATTTTCCTGACTGCCCTATTTTAAGCGGGCATCAATATATACCGCCATCAGTTCTTCCAGGATCTCGTCTCTCTCCACCTTCATAATAAGGCTTCTGGCTCCCTTGTGGCTGGTAATATAGGTAGGATCCCCAGACATAATATAACCTACGATCTGATTTACAGGGTTATATCCTTTCTCGGTCAAGGCAATATACACCTGCTCCAGTACATCGCTTACTTCTACCTTTTTGTCCTGAACAGCCTGAAAATACTGTGTCTCTTTTATATTGCCCATATCATCACGTCCTTTACGTATTCTCATATATTTTACTCTATATTTTTCTATTCGGCAATAGTATTTTTTAACAGAAGTATATCTGAAGTCAAAAGTTCTTTTGCCTGTGCCTCTAAAATAACACCAGAAGCAGCATGCATCCTTTCACACTCTTCCTTAGGAAGAGCCGCTTTCACATACTCAGGCGTATGTCCCACCAGATACTCTTTTCCATCCACAGTGATCATTTCCTCAAAAAGAACAGAAACCTTCTCACCTAAAAATCCTTTTCTAAATTCTTCAGACATCCTCTTCTCCAGGTCAAGAAGCCTGTCAGAGCGGACTCCCTTTTCCTGCTCTGGGATCTGATCTGGCATGGCAGCTGCCTTTGTACCCGCTCTTCTGGAATATTTAAACACATGCATCTCATAAAAATGCACTTTTTCCAGATACTTTTCTGTAATATCAAACTCTTCCTTTGTCTCTCCCGGGAAGCCTGCGATCACATCCGTGGTAATAGCCGGACGCTTAAAATACTTGCGTAGGATCTCACAACGCCTCAGATAATCTTCTGTGGTATAATGACGGTTCATCCGGTTCAAAACACTGTCGCAGCCACTCTGTAAAGATAAATGGAAATGAGGGCAAAATTTAGGAAGCTCTGCCAGACTCTTTGCAAACTCCTCCGTAATAATACGTGGCTCCAATGATCCAAGCCGGATACGCTCCAGTCCCTCAATTTCATGAACCTCCCGGATCAAAGCCAGTAATTCCCTGTGGTTCCAGTCACCCTGACTTACAGGATTTCCTTCCATATGCTCAATTCCATAAGAACTTAAATGGATCCCTGTAAGAACAGCCTCCTTATATCCCTGAGCCACCAGTCCTGTGATCTCCTTTACCACATCTTCACGGCTTCTGCTGCGCACCCTTCCTCTGGCATAAGGGATAATACAGTAGCTGCAGAACTGATTACAGCCGTCCTGGACCTTGATAAAAGCCCTTGTATGGTCAGAAGGCTGCTCCAGATGAAGAGCCTCATAATCACTGCCATGAGAAAGGTCCGTGACAAACACCTCTGCCTCCTCGTCCTCATGAACATTGCCTAAATATTCATCCAGAATATCTGCCAGTTCCGCCTTCTTGTTATTTCCGATCACAATATCCACGCTGGCATCCTTCTTTAATTCTTCCGATGCCACCTGCACATAACAGCCTGCTGCCACCACCACAGAATCCGGGTTCAGCTTCTTTGCCCGGTGAAGCATCTGCCTTGATTTGCGGTCCGCAATATTGGTAACAGAACATGTATTTATAATATAAACATCCGCCTTCTCATCAAAAGGAACGATCTCATAACCTCTTTCCTTAAGCTGCTGCTCCATGGCTTCCGTCTCATAAGCATTTACTTTGCACCCCAGATTATGAAGGGCTGCTTTCGGCATAATATGACCTCCTGTATTTTCCAAATTCTTCCTGATTTTTCATACAATCTCACTATTGACTTTTATACCACTGACCTTTACTATTAAAAGTAAGCAGTTTTATCTGCAAAAATGATCTACATACCACACAAGGAGGGGCTTCCTATGAAAACAGTTAGAATTTCATTAAATTCCATTGATAAGGTTAAATCTTTCGTAAACGATTTAGCTAAGTTCGATGTTGATTTTGATCTGGTTTCCGGCAGATATGTCATCGACGCAAAATCCATCATGGGTATCTTCAGCCTGGATCTGTCCAAGCCGATCGATTTAAACATCCATGCAGAGAATGACGTAGACAGCATTCTTTCTACACTTTCTCCATACATCATCGACTGAGTTTAATGTTGAAGTTAGAAGGGAGCCGCGGGAACGCGGCTCTCTTTTTTATACTTCTCCGTTGCATTTAATAACTTCCACCGTATCCAATGCAGTCTTCACCATCTCATCAATCTTCTCTTCCAGATGTCTCTCAGAATTCCTGATTACCTTCAGATTCGGCTTAGTAACCGGATGCTTTGCCACGAAGATCGTACAGCAGTCCTCATATGGTTGGATAGAAGTCTCATAAGTACCGATCTTCTCAGAAACATCCACGATCTCCTGCTTATCAAAACCAATAACCGGACGGAAAACAGGCATAGTGCACACTTCATTGGTAGAAGCCAGTGACTGTAACGTCTGGGAAGCCACCTGTCCGATACTCTCGCCTGTGATCAGTGCAATCGAACCAGTCTTCTCAGCAATCGCCTGTGCAATACGCATCATATAACGGCGCATGATGATAGTCAGTTCCTCATGCGGGCACTGCTCATAAATATAAAGCTGGATATCCGTAAAATTAACCACATGGAGATTGATGGGGCCAGAATAACGTGCTACCAGATTTGCCAGGTCAACAACCTTCTGCTTTGCTCTCTCACTGGTATATGGCGGCGCATGGAAATAAACAGCGTCGATCTTAACACCACGCTTTGCGATCATATAACCTGCAACCGGGCTGTCAATACCGCCGGAAAGCAGCAGCATAGCCTGACCGTTAGTACCAATCGGCATTCCGCCCGGTCCCGGGATCATCCGGGAGAATAAATTTACTTTCTGACGGATCTCCACACGAAGAAGAACATCCGGATGATGTACATCCACCTTCATCTCCGGAAACGCATCCAGAATCGCCTCACCCATATCACGGTTGATCTGTTCAGAACTTACCGGATACTGCTTGTCTCCTCTTCTGGCATCCACCTTAAAGGTAATATTCTTGTCCGGATAAACCTGATCCATGTATTCCACTACATGTTTCTTCAGGTTCTCATAATCCTTATCATCAATCTGCACCATCGGGCAGATATCAGCGATACCAAATACCCGCTTTAACGCTTCAATGGTATCATCATAATCATACTCTCCTAAAGCCTTTACATAAATACGGCCGGATTCCTTTGTAACATCAAACTCACCGTCTACAGAGCTTAAGGCATAACGGATCTGACGGATCAGAGCGTCTTCAAACATATATCTGTTTTTGCCCTTTGTGCCGATCTCTGCATACTTGATCAAAAATGACTGGTACTGCATAATACTTCCTTTCTTTTATTTTCCTTTGTGCTCATTACTTCACTGTAAATCTCCTAAGCACCGGCAGAAGCTCCTTCAAAACATCCACCGCATAGTCGATTTCTTCCCTCTTATTAAACATTCCAAAACTGAATCTCAAGGTAGAATCCAGTAATTCCTTCTTCACGCCTACAGCCTTTAAAGTACCGCTGATAGCCGGATGATTGGAGGAACATGCTGAACCGGAAGAAACATAGATTCCTTTCTCTTCCAACGCATGAAGAAGCACCTCACTTCTTACTCCCGCAAAGCTTAAACTTACGATCTGAGGCGCACCTTCTGCACCCTTTAAGCTGTTCACTGTAACACCTTCTAATTCACCAGCCTTATCAATCAGATAATCCTTCAGACCAGTAAGATATTCCATCTTAGCGCTGTGATCTGTATACATCTCTTTGGCTGCCACCCCAAGACCAGCAATACCCGGAACATTTTCTGTACCAGAACGCATATCCTTCTGCTGGCCGCCGCCGTAGATCAAAGGGCGGATCTTCACCTTTTCATCAATATATAAGAAACCAACGCCCTTAGGACCATGGATCTTATGTCCGCTGACACTTAACAGATCAATTCCCTGCTTTTTCGGGCGGATCACCATTTTTCCATATGCCTGGATCGCATCTACATGAAATACGATCTTCGGGTTCTTTCCATGAACCAGGCGCGCGATCTCCTCAACCGGCTCAATAGCGCCGATCTCATTATTTACATACATAACAGACACTAAAATGGTATCCGGACGGATGGACTGCTCTAATTCTTCCAGTGAAATATGTCCATTATGGTCCACATGAAGATAAGTTACCTCAAAACCTAAAGACTCCAGAAATGCCAGCGGCTGATACACAGAGGCATGCTCGATCCTGGTACTGATAATGTGCTTTCCGGCTCTCTGGTTTGCCAGGGCAGTACCAATAAGAGCCATGTTATTAGACTCCGTACCACCGGAAGTAAACAGGATTTCTTTATCCTTTACCTTTAAGGTCTTTGCAATATCGGCTGCCGCCTGACGGATATAATTTTCCGCCTCCATACCCTTTGTATGCTTGGCAGAAGGATTTCCATAATCTTCTATCAGGGTCTTTACCATAATATCCCGGACAGAGTCCAGTGCCTTTGTTGTGGCTGAATTGTCAAAATATGCTTCCATTAAAATGCTCCTTCCAGCTTCATCATCAGAAGAGCCAGTATGGCAGGTCCCGCTGTTTCCGTGCGCAGGATCCGCTTTCCAAGACTGACCGGGATCACGTTTTTCTCCAGAGCCAGCCTGATCTCATCCTCATCAAAGCCGCCTTCCGGCCCGATAAACACTGCGATCTGCTGTCCTGGTGCCAGTCTGCCTAATACCTGCTTTATCCCGTCCATTCCCTTTTCCAGTTCATAAGGGATCATGCACAGATCAAAGTTCTGCTCTTCTATATAGAAAAATGCCTCTTTTAAGCTCATCACCATTCCCACTTCTGGGATATAGCTGCGCTTTGACTGCTTGGCCGCGCTTTCTGCAATGGCCTGCCAGCGGCGCACCTTTGCCTCTGCCTTTTTTGCGTCCAGCTTCACCACTGCATTTCTGGTGGCAACCGGGATCACACCTGCAGCCCCAAGTTCCACAGCCTTCTGGATGATCACTTCCATTTTATCCGATTTTGGCAGTCCCTGAAAGAGCCATATTCTGGAAGGAAGCTCCCTGCTGTCTTCATTTTCAGAAAGGATCTCTAAAATTCCTTCCCCGTCTGTATAAGTTTCTACCTGACAGTTGTAATCTTTTCCTGTGCCGTCACTGATGAGCACTGCTTCCCCCGGCTTCATGCGGAGCACATTTTTCATATGGTTCAGATCCGCTCCTGTGATCCTTACCTTTCCTTCTCCGATTGCCGAAGAATCTACAAAAAAATGATACATTTACGGCTCCTATTTCTTTCTTGCAGTAACAGAGAGCCATTCTCCCTGATATGTGATCTCTACAACTTCCAGTTCTTCGCTGGCAGCAAATGCAGCCCGAACTGCTTCTTCCTTCAGGTTGATGATACCGGAAGTAATGAAGTAACCGCCCTTTTTCAGATGTACCGGGATCTCTTTTACCAGCATGATGATAACGTCCGCTAAAATATTGGCAACTACAATATCATATTTCTCATATCCGGCCCAGTCCTGAACAGACTTGTCATCAATGATATTTCCCTGAAGTACATGGAAACGGTCGCTGCTGATATCATTGGAAGCCAGGTTCTCACCAACAGCTGTAATAGCATTTTCATCCAGATCCGTTCCCCAGACCTCTTTTGCTCCCAGCTTTAATGCAGTGATGCCTAAAATACCGCTTCCTGTTCCTACATCCAGGATCTCGCTTTCACTGTGTACATATTTTTCCAGCTGACGGATGCAAAGCTGGGTAGTTTCATGCATCCCCGTACCAAAGGCAGTTCCCGGATCGATCTGTACCAACAGCTTGTCCTTGTGCTCTTCCGGAACGGTCTCCCAGGTAGGTTTGATCAGGATGTGATCCACTGTAAAAGGCTTAAAATACTGCTTCCAGTTGTTGATCCAGTCCTTATCCTCTGTCTCAGACGCTTCAATGGTGCGCTGTCCCAGATCTGTATAAGCAGCCAGCTCATCCAGTCCTTCATTAACACGGCGCAGCATTTCCTCTACCTGGTCATCATCATCCAGATAAAAGCTTACCTTGGCAACGCCTTCGTCCGGCGGAAGCTCCGGAAGGATATCAATAAACATTCCCTTTGTTTCTTTTTCTGTAAGAGGCACATTATCTTCTACTTCAATGCCCTCAATACCCACATCATCCAGCATACTGCTTACAAGGTCAACTGCTTCTGTGGTTGTTGTAAGAGTGAATTTTTTCCACTTCATAATGTATTTCTCCTTTTAGTTGCCCGTCAGAATTTTTATAAATAATATCCCCAGTACTACCAGAACAACCGGACGGACGATTCTTTGGCCGTCATGGACTACCAGCCCTGAACCCAGGTAATTGCCTGCTACAGAGCAGGCTGCTGCTGCCAGTCCCAGAGGATAATAAACATTTCCCGCTATAATAAATGTCACCAGTGCTGCTACATTGGAAGAAAGATTGATGATCTTAGTCTGTGCGGATGCGCTGCGGGTATCCATTTTCGCCGCCCCGGTAAATACAAGGAGCAGAAAAGTACCTGTACCCGGCCCGTAAAAACCGTCATAACAGCCGATGAAAAAAGCCGCGATCACAGAGATCAGAAACATCTTCTTATAAGGAACCGTTCCCGTCTTCTCATCTTCCCCCAGGTTCTTATTTTTTAATACATGATAAGCCACAATAGGTAAAACAATGATCATCATGTGGCGGATCACAGAATCCGAAACCAGAAGGGATACTTTTGCCCCTAAAACAGAACCTGTCATGGCACAGACTGCCGACGCAATGGCCATAGCCATTTTACCTTTTAAATAACCATGTTTTAATAATCTTACCGCAGAAATGGAAGTTCCTATAGTAGAACTCATCTTATTGGTCCCAAGAGCCATATGGGCCGGAACCCCTGCAATCAGATATCCAGGAAGAGAAATAAGTCCCCCGCCTCCGGCAATGGAATCTACAAGACCTGCCAGAAATACCAACGGGCAGACGATCAGATATGCTGTCATGATCATTTCCTCTCTTTCGTAAAACAAAACAACTCATATCTTAGCACAGTTTAAATGCACTGGCAATAAAAGGCAGCTTATTTTTGCAATAAAACTGCCTTCTTCTGCATTATCTATATGAACGGATGAACCGGCAGCTTATTTCATTCCCAGTTTCAGAACCAATATCAATTCTAATGAGTTCCTTGTTGCATTACACTCCATCACATTTTAAATTGGGAACTGATATAAAGCTGCCGGTTTTACATATTAGATCTTTTTAATTTTGCGTTTACGCCTGTTATTTGCGCTTAAGCCTGTGCCCTTACTGCCCAGCGAAGCTTTGTAGACTTCGCCCTTCCGTTCTTGGCGCATTCCTCTGCAGAGGGACGGATCACATCCTGGTTGATCTCACTGTAGATCCCGGCTTTTAAACCTTCTTTAAAGGCTTTCTTTACCAGACGGTCTTCTCCGGAATGGAAGGTAAGGATCGCCGCTCTTCCACCTGGCTTTAATGCTCCTGGAAGTTTATCCAAAAATGCGTACAATACCTCAAATTCACTGTTAATATCAATACGCAGGGCCTGGAAGGTACGCTGGCAGGACTTTTTCACTGCCTCTTTCTTCTCTGCTTCCGGCAGGAAAGACAATACCTCTTCTATCACTTCTTTTAAGCGGGTCGTAGTCTCAATGGGACGGCCATGTTTCTTTTCATTCATCACTTTTCTTGCGATCTGCTCTGCATATGGCTCATCTGAGTTTTCGATCAGCATTCCCTTTAATTCTTCAAAATTAAGCTCTTTTAAACGTTCCGCCGCAGTTTCCCCTTTAGACGGATCCAGTCTCAGATCCAGAGGTCCTTCATTTTTAAAGGAAAAACCTCTGTCCGGATTATCGATCTGCATGGAAGAAACTCCCAGGTCAGCCAAAACAAAGTCAAAACCGCCTGCTTCCTCTGCCACCTGGTCAATGTTGGCAAAATTCAGATGTTTAATGGTTAAAATGTCCGGGCCAAAGCCTTTATCTGCCAGACGTTTTCTGGTCTTTTCCATTTCAATGGTGTCCACATCCAGAGCATACATATGACCTTCGCCCTTTAAACAAGCTAGCATATGACTGGTATGGCCCCCATATCCCAATGTAGCGTCCAGTCCAGTCTGACCCGGCTGAATATTCAAAAAATCCAGGATCTCCTTTACCATAATGGAAATATGCATACCTGCAGGGGTGCTTCCCTTGCTGATGACCTTGGCAATGGTATCTCCGTATTTTTCCGGCTGTAATTCTTTGTATTTTTCTTTATAAGACCTTGGATGAGTGCCTTTATAGCGAACACGACGCTTGTGAGGTGTTTCGGGACTTTCCGTCCCGCCTGCTGTGCCTGCAGTCTCACCGGCACTGTTTATCCTGTTTTCTTCCATATTTTTCCTCCTTCTGGCTTTCATCTATGGTGACATCACCGCCAGGTGACTGTCCGTTTTATATCACAGTTTTATGCCTGCTCCTTGATCGCTGCTAAAAATCGCTCTCCATATTTCTCATATTTAAACTCTCCCACACCGGATACAGAAAGCATTTCTTCCTTATTTACAGGCTTTATAACGCACATATGGGCCAGTGTCTTATCAGAAAACACAATATACGGCGGAACTTTTTCCTCTTTTGCGATCTGGGCACGAAGTTTACGCAGGGTCTCAAATAAGGTTTCCTCTGCCTCTGAAAAATCACCAGCCCCCGCCAGAGCACTCTTTTTCTTTCGGCTCTTCTTCTGTGTTTCCTGCTCGCTTTTTGTCTGCTCTTTTGCCAGCTTCATCCACACTGTTTCTCCATTGTTCAATACAGATGCAGCCTTAGCCGTCAGCCGCAAAATAGCATACTCATCATTGGTAGCTGTAAGATAACCGTCTAACTGCAGCTGGTTTAAGATCTGGCGCAGGCGATACACCGGGACTTTTGCCAGAGAACCATACTCAGGATTTTCATTCATCCCATAGCCCCGGATCTTGGCTGTATTTGCCCCATGGACCGTATCAATGATCACAGTAGCGCCATATCTCTGTCTGCTGCTTTCAATACTGGAAAGCAGCGACCTGGCCATTTCGGTTACATCTGTATTTTCAAATTGCGTGAGGCAATTAGAACAATTTCCGCAGTAATTACTGCCATATTCCCCAAAATATCGGAGAATGTAATCCCTTAAACACTCATGGGTAAAACAGTAAAAGGTCATCTTCTTCAGACGTTCCCTGTCACGCTCCATAACTAGCTGCCTGGTCATAGGATCTAAAGCTTCATTATCTTGATTATGGTCAATGAAAAACTGGTTGGTTATCACGTCCTGTCCCCCATAAAGAAGGATACACTCTGCCGGTTCCCCGTCGCGGCCTGCTCTTCCTGCCTCCTGGTAATAGGATTCCATATTTTTCGGCATATTATAATGGATGACAAAGCGCACATTTGACTTGTCGATCCCCATTCCAAAAGCATTGGTGGCAACCATGATCCGCACATTATCATAAATAAATTCTTCCTGATTGTGCTTTCGCTCTGCGTCACTTAAACCTGCATGATAGCGGGTAACGGAAAATCCTTCTTTGATCAGCTTTTCACATACTTCTTCCACGATCTTGCGGGTGAGACAGTAAACAATGCCGCTTTCCGCCTTATGCTGCTCTAACAGCTCTACTAATGCCTGGTATCTGTCTTTGGGAGTCTGTACTCCAAAATACAGGTTGGTCCGGTCAAAACCGGTAGTTAAAACTTCCGGTTCCTGAAGCATAAGGATGTCAATGATATCGTCTCTTACCTCTGCGGTAGCAGTGGCCGTAAAGGCGCTGACTACAGGGCGTTTTGGAAGACGTTTGATAAAGTCTACGATTTTTAAATAACTGGGCCGGAAATCCTGTCCCCACTGGGATACGCAGTGAGCCTCATCCACAGCCACCATGGAAATATTCACCTGGGGATCTAGGGCAAACCGGAGAAAATCTTCTGTTACCAGACGTTCCGGCGCTACATATATAATAGGATATCTTCCCATTCTGGCTAATTCCAGCACTTTTCTATACTGACCAGGTGTAAGAGAACTGTTTAAATACGCAGCCAGAATGCCTGCCTGGTTTAAGTTGCTTACCTGATCTTTCATTAAAGAGATAAGAGGCGAAATCACAAGTGTGATCCCGCCCATCATAAGTGCCGGTATCTGATAGCAAAGGGACTTTCCTGCTCCCGTTGGCATGATGCCAAGGACATCTCTTCCTTCTAAGATAGCACGGATCAGTTTTTCCTGTCCGTCCCTGAAGGTGTCATATCCAAAATAATGCTTCAAGATCTCATATTGATTCATATTTTATGCCTGATTCTTTCCGCAGCACTTTTTATACTTTTTGCCGCTTCCACATGGACACGGATCATTTGGATAGATCTTTGTAGTCTTGCGGACTACCTGTCCATTTACTTTGCCCTGATTTAAAAGACCGGCTGCAATGTCCGTATTCTTCTTTTCTGCTGCCATATGTACTGCCAGTCCGTCTGCACTGAAACCACGGTTGCACCATAAATGCTCTGCGTTGGACAGCTCCATTGCATAGCGCAGTGGTTCTTTTGCGTCTTCAATATTTTCAAAAGCAGCGCCGATCTGTCTTAATGTAGTCAAAACAAACTGGATCTGTGCCTGAGGATCTGGCTCTGCTCCGCCTTTTCCTACATCTGTACCCAGATCACGCAGCTTTGCAATAAAGGCTTCCAGGTATACTTCTGAAGTAGTTCCTGCTGCCTGTGCTGCTGCTTCTATTTCTTTTCCATATTTTCCCTTCAGATAATTGCGTAAGTTCTTTTCTGCCGGGGAGATCACATGGTAATCTTCGTTTACATATTTTAAAAATTCTTCTCTGGTTGGCAGATACATTGGCTTGTCCATAGTATCACGCAGCAGCTTTCTATAGGAAGTTCTACCTCCTGCTTCTGCAAAAAACTGGTCGAAGTCCTTTTCCTGCACACTGCTTCCTGACTTTTCAGAGAAAGCCTTGACCATTTCTTCCTGTTCTTTCTGATAATCTTCACGGAAAGAAGGATGTACAAACAGGCCGTCCATAGTAGTCAGTACCTCTGGTACTGTGCTTCTGATCAGCTGCTGTAAAGTGCAAATTCCTAAGTATCTTGGCTGGAAAAGAATGGTATTTCGATAGCTTCCTTCTTCTCTTGTATAACCTGCAAAATCCTCCGGATTTTTCTCATAATGGCGCAGCAAAAGTTCAAAATCATGAAGAGCCACTACACCATACAGGTGGGAAGCTGCCAGTACATAGTCAGAAAGCATGCGCACATACGCTCTTCTCTTTCTGTATACAGTATCCTTTGCTAAAGCTTCGTATGCTTCCATGCAGCCATACTCATCACAGAGAACTGCCAGCATCTCGTCTTTTCCATAAAAAGCCAGGCAAAAACCTTCAAATAAGGTCTCATCGCTCATAACAGCAGCAATTCTTTCAATCCGGTCTGCCTTCTTTAATTTTGCATTTTCTGCTTCCTCTGTCTGGATGTCCAGCCACAGTTTCAGGGATTCTTCTGAAATAATGGATTCCATTGCAAAGTCGATCTTTTCTCCTGTCTCTCCTTCGATCACAGGACGCAGATCATCTGTATCTGCATTTTGTACCATACGAAAATCGTCATTGCCGGATAAAACCCTTAACATTAACTGGTAAAGAGTTTTGACCTCATCCGCTTTGTATTTCTGCAGTTTTTTGGTGATCTGTGCTTTTATTTTCATTCTGTTTTACCCTCATCACCGTCTACCTCATCCTGCATCGGGACAAACACGGCCTCTGCCGCACCCTGCATATCAAGGCCGTCAAGATCATCTATATTAGCTGCGGTTACAGAAAGGGAGTACATGATCCCCGGAACCCCGTCATACCAGTTGATCATCCATACATTTTCCTGATCGCTGTAGAAATCATATAATATTGCAGGTCTTCCTGCAACGTCAACTTCCTCCTTCGTATCCCATTCGCAGAACATACCGGAAATATCTTCAAAGGCATCTGCCATTCTCCCACGATAGACCCACTTATTTCCCGGAGTGCTGTATGAAACCTGCGCAAGATTCTCATCTGCAAGATAAGTGTATAAAACTTCTGTCGCATCTTCCGGCACATTCAGTTCAATGCCGGTTGCAGCAAGAACACCATCCTTATCTGACTCTACCCACGGGTTAGCCATCTGCTCTTCTGTCTTTTCTGTTTCGCTTTCCTTTTCTGCTTGCGTTCCACCGGTCGCAGCCTCTGTTGCTGCTGCAGTTGTTGCTGCTGCTGCAGTTATCTCCTTTGTGGTGTCTGCCTTACCACATCCATTTGCTGCTATTACAAAGCAGGACATTGCTGCAGCTGCTAAAATAATTCGTTTTTTCATATTCGGTTCTCCTTTCACGGCGAAGCTATCGCCTGATGCATATTGTATCAGAATTGCCTGTAAAATGCAAAGTATACAAGGATACCGCCTGTAAGATAAACGTTCCCCTTTTTCTCAGAATTTCCAAAAAAACTTCTTTCTCCCATTAATATCATGTATAATATCCCATATACAGAAAGGAGCGCTCTATGAAACCATATCTTTTCCGTTTTGAACAGAAACATGAATGCCTGGCCGTTACCGAATATATTTACGAAATCGGAACCTTTCATTATAACTGGCATAAGGATCTTGAGATTCTCGTAATATTAAAGGGTTCTGTGGAAGTCTGCACAGAAAACAAACTGTTTACCTTAAGCGAGGATGATGTGATCCTGATCAACTCCAATGAAGGTCACGCCACTTTTTCCAAAACTCCTGAAAGTGTGGCCTTTTTATTCCGGCTGGATCCTGATTTTCTGGAAAGATATATACCTGATTACCAGTACCTGTGCTTTAAACTGCGCACAAATACTGCCAATCACGATCAGCTTCCTTACTACCTGATCCGTAAATACATGGCACAAATGATGATAGCAAAAATGAAAAGTCCCCTAGAAGATGAACTTCTTTTCCGTTCTGCTTTCTACGGACTCTTAAATCTTCTCACGAAAGAATTCTCTCACAAAGAAAATAAAAACCTGCTGGGACTTGAAAAAAGTACAACTGATATCCATAAGGTTATTCTCTATATAGAAGAGCATTACCGTGAAAAACTTTCTCTGGACGAAGTAGCAAATTATTTTGGCTATAACAGCAGCTATTTTTCCCAGATGTTCCGTAATAGCGTCGGCATCAATTTTTATGAATTTCTCACCCGGCGCCGTTTAAGAGAAGCCGTCCGGGAGCTGGACCGGACAAATAAAAAGGTATTAGATATTGCCAATGACACTGGTTTTCCTAATTTGAAAGCCTTTAATACCCGCTTTCGTGAACTTTTTGAGAGAACTCCCAGTGAATACCGCAGTTCTCTCAAAAATATCCGTGTCAGGGACAGTCTGGACTATAAAAAAGCTTATATTGATACAACAGACCCTGAAATCACAGAAAAATTAAACCGTTATGCTTCTTTCAATGGGCCCCCATTTTATTCTCCTGTGCCCCAAAAAGAAATCACCGGTCCCAGCCAGACAAACTCTGCGTTTTCCCAGGAAGCACAAAAAACACTGGAAGATATATCCAGACAGCTCACCAGTCTTTCTTCTAAATTAGAAGCATTAAAAAACACTCATCTGTAAAATTGACCAGTCAATTATTTATATCATAAAACCTTCATTTTTCCAAAATTTTACTTGTTATACGCCTGTTTCTGACCTGAAGCAGGCATTTTTTTAGCTGAAATTTTATTTTTATGGTCTCCTCACATTTTTGTTTTCCTATAAAAACAATCCACAACAGCTTTAGAAATGGGAAGAGAATCGATCTCTTTTTTTGTATGATATGCACATCAAGAAAATACAAAAGGGGGCAACACAATGAACACATTAACTATCTGCATCATCATTTTTGTTATTTCCATGTTATGCTTTGCATGGAACAAATTTCCTATGGGAGCAACTGCTCTTGCTACCATGGTACTTCTGGTCTTTACCGGCTGTTTAGATGGAAAAGACGCACTGGCAGGTTTTGCAAACACCAACAATATCGTCATCGTAACTATGTTTGTGGTAGCTGCCGGCTTAAACCGTACCCAATTCATCGACAATCTTTCTGACCGTATCGTAAAAATCTCAGGCGGCTCTTTTAAAAGAGCATATCTTGGATATTTGATCATCGCATTTTTACTGACTAACTTTTTAAACAGTCCACTTTCTGTCTACGCCATTGTCTTTCCAATGTGCTTTGCCATGAGTGA
Organism: Prevotella sp.; assembly: GCA_963644495.1. Lineage (GTDB taxonomy): Bacteria > Bacillota > Clostridia > Lachnospirales > Lachnospiraceae > Enterocloster. The sequence continues at coordinate 26,996 of CAVIPV010000006.1, forward strand.
GTCTTTCCACGTAAGTCCATCTAAGACCATGTTTCCTCTGGCTGTTGTCAGTGTTGTATGCTGCTGCGCTCTTCCGTTAAGTGCGGCTATTACAGATGCCGGTATGTTTAATGGCTACCTGGAAGGCTATGGCATTACTGAATTTTCTCTTACAGCTATGGATTTCATGTATGCAAGACTTCCTCTGGCACTGATCGCCCTTTTATGGGCTTACTTCTATGGATATAAACATGCACCGGAACAGCCGGTCATTCCTATTGAAGTAAAGGCACAGAAACGCTCTGAAAAGAAGCCTTTAAAACCTTTTTCTGAAAAAATGGGTGTTATCATTTTCTTTGGAACGATCCTTTTACTGGTTACAAAACAGTTCCATGGCATTGCTAACTGGAAGATCACCCTTGCTGCTGCACTTCTCACTGTATTCTGCGGGGTATTAACAGAAAAAGAAGCAGTCCAGGCAATCCCTGTATCTACTTCCTGCATCTATGTTGGCTGCCTTGCTATGGCTACTGCACTAACCAATACAGGTGCCGGTGACATTGTGGGACAGGCTGCTTCCACTCTCCTTGCAGGCACCAGAAATGGCTACCTGATCGGCGCTGTTTTCTTTATTATATCCTTCCTGTTTACACAGATTATGCTAAACAAAGCAGTATACGGTATTTTCATTCCCATCGCTATCATGACCTGTCAGGCTGTAGGAGCAAACCCAATCGGACCAATCCTTTTAAGCTTCTCCGGTGCCATGTCTTCTATCCTTACACCCATGGCAACTCCGGCAATTCCAATGGCAATGGCAGCTGGTGGCTACGACCAGAAATCCCTTATTAAACAGGGCTGGCTGATCTCTGTGATCCTGTCAGCAGGATATATATTCTATGTTATGACCATTTTCCCGGCTTTCTAAAAAGCTTTCCGTGGAAGATACATTATTGACCGAGGAGACATTTATTTATGAAGATCACAAAAATCGAAACCATACTGGCTGGTGTACGTTATCTGTTCGTAAAAATCTATACCGATACCGGCCTTGTAGGCTTAGGGGAATGCGGTGCCTGGTGTTACCAGGAAGCTACTGCAGAGGCAATCCATGCTATGGAGCATCACCTGATCGGCTTAGACCCAATGCAGATTGAATATATCAACAACGGACTTTCCCGCTGCATGCATTTTCGCGGCTCCATTGTTGCTGCTGCTATTTCAGGTATTGATATTGCTCTCTGGGATCTGAAAGGAAAATATTTCGGAGTGCCGATCTATGAACTTTTGGGCGGTAAAGTCCGTGATAAAGCCCGTATTTATGTTAATTTCAAGGCAAATACTCCTGAAGAATTTGCAAAAAAGGCATTAGACCTTAAAAATCAGGGATATACTGCCATCCGCTATTCTATGGGACATCCCCAGGATAAAACCGGACGCTGCGGTGAATCTTATTCCCAGATCATTTCCCGTATGGATAAACAGCTGGAAGCGATCCGCAAAGCAGTTGGCTGGGATATGGATATTGCCATTGAATGCCACAGAGGTATGCGTCCGGCAGAAGCCATTGAATGCGGAAAGATCCTGGCAAAATATCGTCCTTATTTTTACGAGGACCCGATCCCGGATAATTTATCTGCTATGACAAAACTGATCGACAGTGTAGAAGTTCCGGTTGCCACCGGTGAACGTTTCATCAATCTTATGGAATTTGAAGACCTGATGAGCGCTTCCAAAGTTGCCTATATCCGTCCGGATATGTGTGTAGCCGGTGGTATTACTGCAGGTAAAAAAATTGCCGGAATGGCAGAAAGCCGTCAAATCTATGTGATCCCTCACAACCCACTTGGACCTGTTTCTACTGCTGCATGTCTTCAGTTAGATGCCTGCATTCCAAACTTCGAAATTCAGGAATATCCTGTGGATGACCAGGGACACTGCCGCCTTGACGCAGAGATGAAACAGCCATTTGACATTGAGAACGGTTATATTAAAATCCCAGACGGACCGGGACTTGGTATCGATCTGATCGATGATATTGACAAGGTTTATCCGTTTACAGGACGATATGGAAAATTCGTCCGCCATGAAGATGGTTCTATCTTAGACCGTTAATAACGAAACGACTGCTAACTTACTTCTCCTTATTATTATTTGTTAAATAACAGCCGAAAAACCGGAATATCCGGTGCATACATCTGCACCGGTATTCCGGTTTTTCATACTTATTTTTCAGAAACTTATTTACTGGGCATTTTCCATCTTTGCTGCCAGCTTCTGGGCAATCACGATAAGAACGATTGCTGCAACTGCTAATACTGCAGAACCGATGAAGCCCATAGTGTACTGGCCGGTGGTGTCGTAGAAGTAAGCACTGATCTTAGGTCCTACGAAAGCGCCGATACCATAGCCGATGAAGATCAGGCCGTAGTTACGGTTGTAGAACTTGGAACCGAAGATCATTCGTACCATTGGGGCGAATACTACTAACAGTCCGCCGAAGGAGAAACCTACTAAAACGATGCATACGATAAAGTATGGAAGGGTAGTTGCCTGTGTCAGCATTAACATGGAAGCTCCATTGATGACCATTAAAAGGATCAGGCTCTTCCAGCCCTTTAAAAAGTCGTAGATGAAACCAAAACCAATACGTCCGCACATATTTGCCAGTGTCATAATAGATACACATAATGCTGCGGTCATTGCAGTCTGGCCAACCTGACGCTGTGCGATCGGGCTTGTAAAGGAAACCATCATGGTTCCTGCTGCATTTGCGAAAATGAACATTAATAACAGTACCCAGAATACAGGGGTCTTAACCATGTCACCCATGCTGTAGTCTTTTGTCTTTAATGCCTTAGCCTGCTCAACTGATGGGGTCCAGCCTTCCGGAGTCCAACCTTCCGGGCAAGGAACGATCATTGCTGCCGCGATACCAACACCGATCAGGAATACGATAGCCAAAATACGGCAAGTCATCTGTGCGCCTACATGGTCGATCAGAGTCTGTGCAATAGGGCTCATGATGAAAGGACCACAGGAAGCACCGGCCTGAACCAGACCGGAAATAGAACCGGAACGATCAGGGAACCACTTTAATGCGGTAGGAAGGCATGCAGGATAGATCATACCGCCGCCGGCACCAGCCATTAATCCGTAGAAGATATACAGCTGTGGGATGCTGGAAGCAAAACCGGTTAAGAACCAGCCGCCTGCAAAGAGGCAAAGACCGATGTAAATGGTTTTTCTCGGGCTGATTTTCTCAGCTAAGGAACCACCGATGAAACCAACGAAAGAGTAGGTAAACATGTAAATGGTGTATGCCAGAGCGAATGCGGAGTCACTCCATCCAAACTTTGTGGTCAACGGGATACAAAACAGACTGAAATAAGCGGTAGCAGAGGTAAATAAGCTCTGCAGCCATACGCCGGCAAACACTTTCCAGCGGGTTGCTTTTGTGATATTCATACTCTAAACTCTCCTTAAAAATGTAACTAATGTAACTTATAAACTTATAAAACTTTATGCATTTGCCTGTTCCGCAAGTTTATGGCGCTCATCTAAGACATTCATGATGCCATCATATTCACGGTCCAGTCCATAAAACAGCAGCAATACCAAAATACCAATGAACACGATCAACGGTGCATAATAGAACATGATGCGGATGCCCTTCATTGCAGTTTCACTCTGCACTGCCAGCTTGCCGTCATATCCGTAAGCTCCCAATACCCAGCCGATGACAGCAGATGCAAGAGCAGAACCGACACGTACACCTAAGGATGCTGCGGAATATACGAAACCTTCTGCACGGGTACCTGTCTTGTACTCTCCATACTCAATACTGTCTGCGATCATACCAAACTTGGTAGCGGAAATACATGCAACGCCCATTCCGCGAAGGATGAGTCCCAGATACATAAATGCCATGGACTTTTCTGCAAACAGGATCAGGACTGCCTGTCCGATGACTCCCATTCCGGCACCTCCGTAGAGAGCTACATTTCTTTTTCCGATCCTTTGTACAATGGGAATCAGAAACAGCGGAACCAGTATCGATGCGAAAGTGGAACACATCATCATGGTCTTATTGTAGCCTGCATCCTGCATCACATATTTTGCAAAATACATATTCATGCCGTAAAGACTGGTCATTGCAGTATAGAAAATGTTGACCATCAGCATAATGAACCAGTATTTGTTTGCAAACAGGATCTTCACTCCCTGTAATAAGGATAAGGAAGTTTTCTTACCTGTTTTCTGTTCCATAACACCAGAACCAACACGCTCTTTACAACCTAAAAATGTTATTAAAAACAGTACGATAGAAACGATTCCCACTAACAGAAATGTTTTCTGCCAGCCGGCAGGCCCGCCTCCCAGCTTTTCAACCAGGTCGGGTGCATAGGAGCTGATCACAAATACACCTAAAGCTCCTAAACTTGCGCGGCTGATAGAAAGAAGTGCTCTTTCGTTCTGCCTGTTTGTCATAACGCTGCTTAAAACACCGTATGGCACGTTCATGGAAGTGAAAATACAGGTTGCCATCAGGTTATAGGAGATAAATGCATATATAACCTTTCCTGTTTCACTGAAATTCGGTACTGTAAACAGCAGCACACAGCCGATGCAGTAGGGAATTACCATCCATAACAGCCAAGGCCTTGCTTTCCCCAGCGGAGAATGGACATTTTCGATGATATATCCCATAAGCATATCGGAAATACCATCGAAGATCTTGCTGACTAAAAGCACAGTTCCTACTGTAGCTGCACTGATGCAGGCCACATCTGTATAAAAGAAAACAATGTAAGAACCGATGGCTCCGTAAATGAAGCAGAAGGAGAAATCTCCCAAGCCATAGCAAAGATACTCCATCCGGTCAATATTGTTTCTCTTTGATACATTTTCAAAACCAAAATTACCCATTATTCTTTTTTCCCCAACTTCTGTTTACTTTTATCCATGGTAATGCCGCCTACAGGCAGCACCACCATTTTCTTCAGTAATTAGCACTGAAGAGTTCCCAAATCCAGGGCAACATCTCTGCCGTTGAATTTGCCGGCTGCGCGGCTGGTTCCAAGCCAGTAAACCATATCGGAAATATCTTCTACATCCAGGAAAGGAACGCCTGCGTACATTTCCTTGTAATCCTTGAAGTTCTTTCCGGTCAGCTCATTAATGAACTCTACATAGCTCTGAGTCTCGCACATTGGAGTTTTAACCTTGGTCGGGCAAAGAGCATTTACAATGATACCTTTGCTTCCAACTTCCTTTGCCAGAGTCTTGGTCAGACCCAAAACCCCCCACTTAGCCATACAGTAAGTAGCTAACTTTGGTGTTCCGTAAAGACCGCTGGTAGAAGAAATGTTGATGATCCTTCCGAAGCCCTGTTTTAACATGTACTGTGTTGCATACTTGTCAGTTCTCCAGGTACCGATCAGGTCGATGTTGATAACCTTCTCAACCTGCTCATCAGTCAGCTCCCAGGTATTTCCGAAGTTGATAACGCCTGCGTTTGCAATAACAACGTCTAAACGTCCAAACTTCTCCCAAGCCTTTGCAAATAAGTTTTCCATATCAGGAGTGCTGCAGATGTTTGCCTTGATAGCTAAAACGTCAGCGCCCAACTCATTTAACTCCTTAATGGTTTCCTGAAATCTTTCATCTTCCGGATCCAGCATATCTGCCAGAACTACGTTAAACCCGTTCTGCGCATACTTAACTGCATGGGCACGTCCCTGTCCCATAGCTCCTCCGGTGATCAATACTGTTTTCTTCTGTTCACTCATGACCTTTTTCCCCTTTCACTTTGGTAAGTGTTTAAATGTGTTTGTTAATGCGTTTGTTATTTTTTTAACTTACTCATCTGCAACTACTATAACTATTAAAGTGGTTTTAAGGTCAAGTTGGATTTTTGTACAAAAAATGCAGAGTGAATTTGTGCACTCTGCATGATTGTTTTTCATTAGGTTTGTAGGATTCTTAACAATGATAGTTCTTCCAAAAGTGCCTATCCCTGTACACCAATCGGAAACCATACAATATGCCAGTTAAAATACTCCTCCTCCGGCTTGGTCATGCAGGCTACCTGGGTCACAATGTCTCCTGCAAGGCTTAAGCCGTTCTGTTTTAAATAGCGGAAGCCTTCCTGCAGATTTTCCAGTGTGAGATATTTACCGGATCGTGACGGCACACAGGTGTGAACACAGGGACAAGGGGGATAATACTGCACCAGTTCTGACTCCTTAACGTTTAAAAATTGTGCATACTCTTCCCGAAGTCCCATTCCGAAGTCAAACTCCGATTCTCCATTTTCAATATTTTTCTGATAAAAAACAGCACAGGAAAAGACAAAGGGCTCCTTTTCTGTCCATTCTGAGATCAGATCCAACTGCTCCTTCTTTTTAAATAAGGTATAATTCTTCTGGGTATTCATACGGTAAATACCCGGCCGTTCTTCGATTCGGAACTTTCCTATACTGTCCCTGGCATCCTGAAGAATCTGCTGGCTCTGACGGATTCGCTTTAAAAGGTTCATCTGGCGGATGATCTCCTGCTGGATCATCTCCTCCTGACCTACCATTTTATCCCGTATTTCCCCTAATTCGTGGCTTCTGAACAGTTCCGCCACCTCTTCTAAGGAAAAACCATAGTTTTGGTAGTGTCTGGCCCTTAAAAGCATGTGAAAATCCCAAGTATTATAATATCTGTAGCCTGTTTCCGGATCACGGACCGGACTGATAATATTCCTGCTCTCATAATACCGGATCGCCTCCGCTGAAATTCCCAGCAATTTCGCCATGGTTCCTATACTGTATTTCTGATACATCTTCTTTTCCCCCCGCATAACCTATACCATTTTTGCCTGTTAGACATAAATTTCACAGCTGTTTACGTTTAAAACTCTCAAGCCCCTTGAAAGATTTTTAACAAGAATATAACAAGTATACCACATTTCTTCAGAAAAATGTCATACTTTCATCACAACCCTTGTGTTATACTGTAGTGAGTCCATAAGAAAGGAGCATTTACCCCTCATGAAGCGACTACCCGCAGGCGCTATTTCCACCCTGCTTACCCTTACAATGACACTGACTCCCTGTTCCATGTCGGCCTTGGCCGCCCGGGAAAACAGCCGGGATTTTTCCCTTTTCTTTAGCGGTCCCGGTGTACAGAATATTTCTTCCGCCGATGAATACAGCGAATATCAGTGGGCCCTTCACAATACCGGACGGCTCCGCCGCACTGAAAAAGTGTTAAATATCAAAACACTGGACCATATTTATCTTCACTACGGTGAAAACGGCATTGATGATATTGCCCTTCCACCTTTAGGACCGGACAATTTCGAGTCCATTAACACTGATGCCGTAGCAAACATTGATATCAATATTGAAGATGCCTGGAAAACCTACAGTGAAACAGAAAATAAGCGTACCGTTACCGTGGCTATCATCGATACAGGTATCGACACCACCCATTCAGACCTGAAAGACTCCATCTGGGTCAATGAAGACGAGATCCCCGGAGACGGCATTGACAATGACGGAAACGGCTATGTAGACGATGTAAATGGCTGGAATTTCATTTCCAACAGCAATGAAGTCTGCGTAGGCGAAGAAGACAGCCATGGAACCCATGGTGCCGGCACCATTGCCGCAGCCTGGAACAATGGCGGTATCGCAGGCATTGCAGACAATACCAATGTTAAGATCATGGTCTTAAAAGCTTTAGGCGGTTCTGAGGGCAAAGGTTCCCCGGAAAGCGTCATTGAAGCCATTAAATACGCAGAAGCCAACGGCGCTGATATCTGCAATTTAAGTTTCGGCTCCACCAGTACTTCCCCGGAATTTGAAGCAGCCATCCGTGACTCCAAAATGCTCTTTGTGGTAGCCGCAGGAAACGGAAATCAGTACCAGATCGGTTACGATATTGATAAATCTCCTGTATATCCCGCAAGTCTTCCTTACGACAATGTGATCACCGTAGGAAACCTGCTTTTTAACGGCCACTTAGATGACAGTTCCAACTACGGCACTACGTCCGTAGACCTGGCGGCTCCCGGAACCTATATCTTAAGCACCATCCCCGGTGACTCCTACGCCTACATGAGTGGAACCTCCATGGCTGCTCCTATGGTAACAGGCGCAGCCGCCCTGATCTACTCTGCAAGGACCGACTTAAGCCTTCAGGACGTAAAGACAGCCCTTCTTTCAACTGTACATAAATTAGCCCCGTTAAAGGGCAAAACAGCTACAGGCGGTATGTTAGACGTATCCGCTGCTATCAAGTGGTCAAAGCAATAAAAATCCGAAAATCTTCATCACCTGCAGTGGCAGATGTGTATTATAAAAATACACGGACGTATTTATCCCGCTCGGGTATCTTTTGTACCAACGATGCATACTCCCACAATAAGAAAGTTTGTTGCAGGCGAATACATTTCTGGCACATTCTCCATATACACAGAAAAAACGCGCCCCCGAAGGGGCGCGCCACATACTTGCCTTATCTTACATTACACTGGATAAGCCTTATTCTCTTTATCAGCAACAGCAGCATCTACTTTCTTCTGCTGAGCATCTCTGTACTGGAAGAACTCCTTGGCAACATTTGGGAACAGAGCGTAGCTTAATACGTCCTCATCCTGCTGCTTCCACTGAGCGCATTCCTTCTCAAACTGAGGCATCTGAGGTGCAATTAAATCTGCAGGTCTGCAGGTAATTGGAGTCTCATCACCGATAATCTTTTTCTGTACTTCCGGGTTAAATGGCTTAACAGTCTGGCCAAACTCACCAAGCATGATCTTCTTGGATTCCTTTGGAACCATCTTGTAACGCTCGCCCATTAATACGTTAAGAACGGCCTGAGTACCAACGATCTGGGAAGAAGGTGTAACCAGAGGCGGCTCACCGAAGTCTTTACGTACTCTCGGGATCTCCTCCAGAACCTGCTGATACTTGTCTTCCTGTCCGGCTTCCTTTAACTGGCTAACCAGGTTGGAAAGCATACCGCCAGGTACCTGATACTGCAGAGTCTTGATGTTTACGCCTAATACCTTTGGATTTAACAGGCCGGTCTTTAATGCTTCCTCGCGAATCGGCTGGAAGTGAGCAGCGATTTCGCCTAAAAGCTTCTGATCATATCCTGTATCGTATGGAGTACCACGGAAAGTCTCTACCATAACTTCAGTAGCCGGCTGGCTGGTACCAAGTGCCAGTGGAGACATTGCACAGTCGATGATATCGCAGCCTGCTTCTACAGCCTTCATATAGGTCATGGAAGCAACACCGGAAGTATAGTGAGTGTGCAGGTCGATCGGAAGTGTGGTTCCTTCCTTTAAAGTCTTAACTAATTCAGCAGCCTTGTATGGAGTCAGCAGACCAGCCATATCCTTGATACACAGAGAATCAGCACCCATGTCCTCAATTCTTCTGGCAATATTTCTCCAGTAATCCAGAGTATAAGCATCCCCTAAGGTGTAGCACAGAGCGATCTGAGCATGTCCTTTTTCTTTCTTGGTTGCCTTTACAGCAGTCTCCAGGTTGCGGATATCGTTTAAGCAGTCGAAAATACGAATGATATCGATACCATTTGCAATAGACTTCTGTACGAAATACTCTACTACATCATCTGCGTAGTGGTTGTATCCCAGAATGTTCTGTCCACGGAACAGCATCTGCAGCTTTGTGTTCTTAAAGCCGTCTCTTAACTTTCTTAAACGCTCCCATGGATCTTCTTTTAAGAAACGCAGGCAGGCATCAAATGTAGCGCCTCCCCAGCACTCTACTGCGTGGTAGCCAACTTTATCCATCTTGTCTACGATCGGCAGCATCTGCTCTGTAGTCATTCTGGTAGCAAGTAAAGACTGATGAGCGTCACGAAGGACGGTTTCCACGATCTTTACTGGCTTCTTCTCTATCTCTGCCATAGTTTAAATCCTCCTTATAGGCACCCGGTCTGCAAACAGGACCGGGTGCAGTAAATGTTGGTTTTTATACACCGAAAATTGCCATAAAGGTACCGGCTGCTACTGCAGTACCGATAACACCTGCAACGTTTGGTCCCATTGCATGCATCAGCAGGAAGTTGGTAGGATCATATTCAGCACCAACCTTCTGGGATACACGGGCTGCCATAGGAACTGCAGATACACCTGCAGAACCGATCAGTGGGTTGATCTTTCCGCCGGTTACCTTGCATAAGATCTTTCCTAAGAGAACGCCGCCGATGGTTCCTACACAGAATGCTACCAGACCTAAAACAACGATCTTAATTGTAGTTGCATTTAAGAATGCTTCTGCACTGGTGGTTGCACCTACAGAAGTACCAAGCAGGATAACAACGATATACATCATTGCATTGGAAGCTGTCTCCTGCAGCTGTTTAACAACGCCGCACTCACGGAACAGGTTACCTAACATCAGCATACCTACTAACGGAGCAGTAGATGGCAGAATCAGGCACACAACGATAGTAACGATGATCGGGAATAAGATCTTTTCCAGCTTGGATACAGAACGAAGCTGGGACATTTTGATCTTACGCTCCTTATCAGTGGTAAGAAGCTTCATAAACGGCGGCTGGATGATCGGAACCAGAGCCATATAAGAGTAAGCTGCAACAGCGATCGGTCCCATGATCTGGGTCTGTCCTAACTTACTGCAAAGGAACAGGGAAGTAGGTCCGTCTGCACCACCGATAATGGAGATCGCAGCTGCCTCTTTTCCGGAGAATCCCAATAAAATTGCCAGGAAGTATGCAGAGTAAATACCTAACTGAGCTGCGGCACCCATAAGGAAGCTGATGGGGTTTGCGATCAGCGGTCCGAAGTCTGTCATGGCACCTACACCCATGAAGATCAGGGATGGAAGGATACTCCACTCATCCAGAGTGAAGAAGTAATACAGCAGACCGCCTACTCCGTTGGAAGTCTGTTCCGGAGAATACATAATATCCGGATAGATATTTACAAGGAGCATACCAAATGCGATCGGGATCAGCAGCAGCGGTTCAAATCCCTTAGCAATAGCCAGGTATAAGAAAACCAGCGCTACACCGATCATAATGTAGTTTCCTGCAGTCAGATGAAAAAACGCCATCTGGCCAAGCAGGTTTGATACCAAATTGCCAAAATCCATAATGTTACCTCCATAATGGAATCCTTAAATCAAGGGATCCATCTTGTTGACTAGTTCAGAGTAGCTAAAACAGCACCGGATTCAACGGAATCGCCGTTTGCTACATTAATGCTGGCAATTGTACCATCCTCAGGAGCAACAATATCGTTCTCCATCTTCATAGCTTCCAGAATCAGAACAACCTCGCCCTTCTTTACAGCCTGTCCTACAGAAGCCTTAACTGCTACTACCTTGCCTGGCATTGGAGCGGTAACCTCTACGGAACCTGCTGCGCCTGCTGGTGCTGCTGCCGGAGCTGGAGTTGCTGCTGGTGCAGGTGCTGCTGGTGCTGCAACTGGAGCTGCTGCTACTGGTGCGCCAGCTGCTGCTGCGCCTTCTTCAACGGTTACTGCATATGCTTTTCCATTTACTGTAATGGTATATGTCTTCATAGTTTGATTCCTCCTACTTGTTGTATAAGCACACTGGTTTTTACCTGAATGTGCAGTGATTATCTTCCCAGACCTACACGGCGGATAGAACGTACTACCAGACCGTTAGATGCAGCGCTTCCTTTATATGCTGCAATAGCAGCAGTCATAACAGCTACTAATTCCGCATCATCAGAAAGATCAGGACCGGTTACTGCAGGTGCTGCTGCTACTGGCTTAACAGCAGGTGCTGCCTTTGGTGCAGGAGCAGGTGCCGCTGCTTTCTTTTTTCCTTCTTCCCACGCATGGATATATTTGAAGCATGAGATCAGAAGGCTGATAAAGATCAACACAAGAAATACCGTGCCGATACCGATAATGGTATATACGGTAGCTGTCTTCAACAGTGTGCCCATAGATGTATCTTCTACCACACCTGCGGACATATCTGTAAACTCAGCCTGGATCTGCTGGGTAGCCATGTTGATGTTCATCACATATTTCTTGGTTCCTTCTGTAAAATCAACCGGGATCACAACGGTATAGCTGCCATCTGCCAGAAGGACAACAGATCCCTCATCCATGTTTACCTTCTTTAAATCGCCCATGTCCTCTCTGGCTTCCAGCTGAGCCTCATAAATAGCGGCTGTAGACTCATCACCGGTTGCCTCTGCCAGAGTTTTCTGAACGATCAGCTGATCCTTCGGTACGCCTAAGGTCTGTGCTGCAGAAAGCATAATGGACTGAGCCATGGCATCATCTACAGGTGTTCCGTCCATGCTGATGGTGGAACCGGTCTCTGCATCCTGATTAGAGGAGCAGCCAGAAAGGCTTACCAGGCAGGCGGACAGAAGAACTGCGGCTGCCATTCTCTTTACAAATCGTCTCATATACATGCCACCTCTCTTTAAACCGTGCCATGCTTCTTGGAAGGACGGTCCTCACTTTTTGTGTACAGCATCTCAAAAGCGGCGATGACTCTCTGACGGGTCTCTTCTGCCTTGATGATGTCATCTACATAGCCTCTCTTTGCAGCAGCAACAGCGCCGGACTGCAAAGCGGTATACTCAGCGGTTTTCTCTTTGATCATTGCAACGGCATCATCAGCAGCTTCGATCTCTTTTGCGTACATGATCTTAACAGCTTCTGCCGGATCCATGGTTCCGATCACTGCATTTGGCCAAGCATATACGATGTCTGCGCCCAGGCTCTTGCTGCCCATTGTAAGTCCGGCACTTCCCAGTGCGTTCTTAACAACAACAGTTACCTTCGGAACAGTTGCATCAGCGTATGCATAGGTCAGCTTAGCTGCTGCCTTAGCGATCTTCTTTTCGCTGCACATAGTTGCGAGGTATCCGTTTACATTTACCAGAGTCAGAACAGGAATGCTGAATGCATCACAGAAATTGATGAAATCAGTTGCCTTCTCACAGCCTTTTGTGCAAAGAGCTGCTTCTAAAGTCTGTACTTTCTCACCATTCTCGTAAACTTCACTGCGGTTAGCTACACATCCTACTGTGCTTCCGTTTAAACGGATAAATCCGGTTACCATAGAAGCGCCGTAGTTCTTCTTAACTTCCATAAAGAAGTTATTGTCAGAGATCATCTGTAAAGCTGCAGCAGTATCTCCGGTATATCCTTCGATACCGGCACACATACGGTTTAAATCGTCTGTGCAGTCAACTTCAGACAGGTCTTCTTCGTTGTTAGAAGGCAGGATGGATACCAGTGTACGGATCTGAGATAATACAGATGCTTCGTCACCTGTAAAATCAACCAGACCGGATTCTTCTGCCTGGAATTTTGCGGAAGAAGTATCACATTTTGCCTTATAGTTGCCCTCCAGGGCATTAGGGGAATTAACAAATAATTTTGCAGATGTATCTTCCATAAAGGTGAAATCTGCCATACCTGCGCAAACAGCCATACCGCCGCCGCAGGTACCGAAAACTGCCATAATCTGAGGAATCACTCCAGATGCCATTGTCTGGCTTAAATACAGCTTTCCAAATGCATCCAATGCGTCAGTTGCTTCCTGAAGACGCAGTCCTGCACAGTCTACCAGACCGATCACAGGTGCTCCCATCTTCATAGCCATAGAATAGATGTTGCAGATCTTCTTTGCATGCATCTCACCCATGGAACCGCCCAGTACAGCAGCGTCCTGGCTGTATACATATACCAGGCATCCGCCGATGGTACCATAGCCGGTAACTACACCGTCAGCCGGTGTTTCCTGCTCAGTCATGTTAAAGTCAGTATTTCTGGCCGCAATATAGGCTCCGACTTCAACAAAACTGTTCTCATCAAGCAGGGCTGCAATACGGCTGCTTGCTGAAGTTTGTGCTGAATTACTCATTTTCCAGTCCTCCATCATTCTTAAGTTTACAGTATTTAGCGGAAGACGCATGAAAACAGCGCCTTCTTATAAAATACAGAAATATTGCCGTTTATATTATAGTGATTTTTTTGTCAAATAGCAAGTGTTTCCTCTTATTAAAAATCGTTTATTAATAAATTTTAAGACAAAAATGCCACCGCTCCTGCCGCGGTCATTTTTCATCAGGCCGCAGGAGCGATGGCAGGTAAATCCTACTTAATAAAACTTACATGCTTACAGATCTCTTCGTAAACCTTTTCCTTGCGTTCATTGAATACAACCTTATTTTCCTCAAACAGGTTTCTTCCTTCTGTATCAATAGATACGATCAAAGGTCCGAATTCTTTTACACGGCAGTTCCACAGTGTTTCAGGCATTCCCAGATCGCGCCACTCTGCGCGGACGATCTCTTCTACCTCAGTTGCTGCCACAACTGCGTTTCCGGCAGGGAATACACAGTGGATGGC
>CAVIPV010000007.1:0-16503 GCA_963644495.1 Prevotella sp.
TTTTGACCTTGGGACCCGCCAAAAACATGAGTAAGAAGCCATTTTTTGAAGAAAAATGAGCGGATTACGAATGTTTTTAGAATTGCGAGAGTGCAAAGCACGTAGCAATTCGGTATCAGAGGGGTCAAAATACCTTTTGACCCCAACATCTTAATATTCGGTTGAATGAAAAGTTAAATTCCACATGTAAAAGTAAAGGGTGATACAAAATATCTGTTCCCGGATAACTATGAGACCGTAAAAGCCACAGAGATCCTTGCAAAAGAGGGCTTCATTGTTCTGCCTTATATGAACCCTGACTTAAATGTGGCAAGAGACTTACAGAGCGCAGGCGCAGCGGCCGTTATGCCTTTAGCGGCACCCATTGGAAGCAACAAAGGTCTGGCAGCCAAAGCCATGATCCAGGTGCTGATCGATGAGATCGACCTGCCTGTTATCGTAGATGCTGGCATCGGCAAACCGTCCCAGGCCTGTGAGGCAATGGAAATGGGCGCGGCGGCTGTTATGGCAAATACTGCCATTGCAACAGCAGGAGATGTGCCTGCTATGGCAAACGCCTTTAAGCTGGCCATTGAAGCAGGAAGAAAAGCATATCTTACAGGAATGGGAAGAGTCCTGGCAAGAGGCGGCAGTGCATCGGATCCTCTGACCGGATTTTTACGTTAAGGGGGATTGTGAGATGAATGAAGAAAACCAGGTTTATTTTGTGGACAGTGACAAGCTGCCGGAGGAAGCATTGAAGCGGAAGCACCGTTTAGAGCAGGATCCAGCCTTCAGGGCCAATCATATGGAATATATGGAAGGAATGGAAGTGATCCAGTCAGATATCAAGGATAAAGTAAGAGCGGCCATGAAGGCTTTTGACTGTGACGCTTACACAGCAGCGGATGTAGAACGGGCACTGTCCAATGAAACCTGTTCTATTGAAGATTTTAAAGCTCTTTTATCCCCGGCAGCAGCTCCTTATCTGGAGGTCATGGCAAGAAAGGCCGAAGAGATCACAAAAAATCATTTTGGCAATACGGTATATATTTTTACACCCATTTATATTGCCAATTACTGCCAGAATTACTGTATTTACTGCGGTTTTAACTGTTACAATAATATCCGGCGCAAAAAGCTGACTTTTGAAGAAGTAGAGCATGAGATGCAGGTGATCGCAAAGACGGGCATGGAAGAGATCCTGATCCTTACAGGAGAGAGCCGGATCGCTTCTGATGTGAAATACATTGGAGAAGCAGCAAAAATCGCCCGGAAATATTTCCGAAATATCGGCGTTGAGATCTATCCTGTAAATGTAGATGAATACAAATACCTTCATGAATGCGGCGTAGATTATGTGACCGTGTTCCAGGAAACTTATAATACAGATAAGTATGAAACACTGCATCTTATGGGCCATAAACGTGTATGGCCATACCGTTTTGATGCCCAGGAGCGGGCGCTTATGGGAGGCATGAGAGGTGCTGGTTTTTCAGCTCTGTTAGGCCTGGATGATTTCCGAAAGGATGCCCTTGCAACGGCTCTTCATGTATATTATATCAACCGGAAATATCCTCATGCAGAACTTTCCTTAAGCTGCCCCAGACTGCGCCCTATTGTGAATAATGATAAGATCAACCCAAGGGATGTAGGAGAAAAAGAACTCTGCCAGGTTCTCTGTGCGTACCGTATCTTTCTTCCGTTTGCAGGCATTACGGTTTCCAGCCGGGAAAGCGCTGCATTCAGGAATGGCATTACAAAGATCTGCGCAACAAAGGTCTCTGCAGGTGTATCTACGGGTATTGGAGATCATGAAGAAAAGTATGAAGGTAAGGAAGATTCAGACGTAGGTGATGAGCAGTTTGAGATCAATGATGGCCGTTCCTTTGCCCGCATGTACGAAGATATGGAAAAAGGCGGCCTGCAGCCTGTGCTGAACGATTATATTTACGTATAATTGTAAAGACTGTGACTGAAATCGTAATGGAAAAGTAATAAGAAGATGTGCTATACTAAAATCAGGTTGAGAAACGTTGGAAAACAGATGTCCGGGGAGTACGGTCGGTTTAGGGCATCTGCCGGGAACAGACGGTAGAAAAGGAGAAGTTCTATGAAGAAAACGGGAAAGATTTTAGCAGCACTTATTACAGCACTGAGTTTTGCCATGCCTATGAATGTATGGGCAGACACGAAGATCAGCAGCATTTCACTGAAGATCGATTCTTCCATTGAAGCGGGAGACAGCAGCAATGATGTGGATGTGACCACATCCTCAAGATACTGCAGCGTAGATGATGTAGAAGTTACAAATGAGCCTTCCGACGAGTGGAAGAGCGGCGCAAGACCGAAGATCAAGGTTACATTATCTTCCGATGGAGATGCCTATTTTGGAACAGGTATTTCAAAAAGTGATATTTCCGTCAGCGGAAATGATGCCAGCGTTACATCTGTCAGCCGCTCCGGTAAGTATGAACTGACCGTA
Source organism: Prevotella sp. (assembly GCA_963644495.1). Classification (GTDB taxonomy): domain Bacteria; phylum Bacillota; class Clostridia; order Lachnospirales; family Lachnospiraceae; genus Enterocloster. Next base: position 2,465 of record CAVIPV010000007.1, read on the forward strand.
AGTCTTACACTGGAAAAACTGGAACGTGACTCCAGTGATTATGACCTGGATGTAACTGGACTTAGCTGGGATGATTATGACGGAACTGCAAGCTGGGAAGAGCCGGAAGATGCAAAACGTTATGAAGTACGTCTTTACAGGGACGGCAGCAGCGTTTCTTCTGCTATTTCTACTACAGATACCAGCTACAACTTTGCCAGCTATTTCACAAGAAGCGGTGATTATACCTTTAAGGTACGTGCTATTTATAACACCTCCAACAAAGGTGACTGGGAAGAGTCAGATGAGTTAAGCGTTTCTTCCAGCGAAGCAAAAGATATCCGTGATAATGGAAAATCTTCCGGAAACACACCGTCCAACTCCATTAATGATGACGGAGGTCCTGGAGATACCAACAAGAGTCAGGGAGCATGGCTTAAAAATGATACTGGCTGGTGGTACTGCAACGCAGACCGCAGCTATCCGGTAAACCAGTGGCAGTACATCAACAATTACTGGTATTTCTTCAATGCTTCCGGCTATATGGTAACTGGCTGGGTACAGTGGAACAACGTATGGTATTACTGCTGTGACAGCGGTGAGATGCTTACCAATACCCGTACACCAGATGGTTATTATGTAGATGGAAACGGGGCATGGGTCCGGTAAAAACGTAATAAGAATAGAAAAACGGTATGACCTTAAGATGGGGCATGCCGTTTTTTTGTCAGGCAGATCAATGGGAACTAAGACGATAGGTATTGCAAATACTAAAATATTCAGAATCGTTGAATGGTCAATGATCTTTGCTTTGTTTGTTTTTTAACAGAAACATAAGTAATTGAGAAAGAAAATCACTTGCAATGTTTTTCGCATATGCGTATAATGAAAGCAGAAGCAGCCCACATGAGCTGTTTCTGCTATGTTTGCCAAGGATATGGAGAACGCACCGGTGGTGCGTTCTATGCTCATATATCAAAATTGCACCTGTTAAAAAAATCACAATAAAAGGAGAAAGCCAATGAGAGGAGTAGAAACCCGTATTCAGGAGATCCGCCACAGAATCTTTAGAGAAGTAGCCCGTATGGCTTATCATACCGAATGGCCGGTTGACAAGCGTATCGAAGAACTTCCATATAAGATCATTCCGGGAGAAGTCGGAAACTTCCGCAACGACGTATTCTTAGAGAGAGCCATCGTAGGAGAGAGACTGCGTCTGGCAATGGGACTTCCCTGCCGCAATGCATCTGATCATGCACCGGTTTCTGATAATATTGAAGCAGCAGACAGAGCAGAGACTTACTACACACCGCCTCTGATCAATGTTATTAAATTTGCCTGCAACGCCTGCAGAGAGAAGAGAGTCCACGTTACAGACGGATGTCAGGGATGTTTAGCTCATCCTTGCGTGGAAGTCTGTCCAAAGGGAGCTGTTACTCTGGACCGTACCACAGGACGCTCCCATATTGACGAAGATAAATGTATCAAGTGCGGAAAATGCGCAACGGTATGTTCCTACAATGCCATCATCGTTCAGCAGAGACCATGTGCTGCAGCCTGCGGTATGGATGCTATTTCTTCTGATGAAAACGGAAAGGCAGACATCGACTACGATAAGTGCGTATCCTGCGGACAGTGTCTTGTAAACTGCCCATTCGGCGCTATTGCAGATAAGTCCCAGATCTTCCAGACTATCCGTGCCATCCAGTCCGGCGAGCGTGTATACGCGGCAGTAGCACCTGCATTTGTAGGCCAGTTCGGACCCAAGGTAACTCCCGGAAAACTGAGAGCAGCTATGAAGAAATTAGGCTTTGCCGATGTATTTGAGGTAGCTATCGGTGCTGACCTTTGTGCAGCCCAGGAAGCACAGGACTTCTTAGAGGAAGTACCGGAAAAGATCCCATTTATGGCAACTTCCTGCTGTCCTGCATGGTCTGTAATGGCAAAGAAGGTATATCCAAAGTATGCAAACTGCATTTCCATGGCTCTGACTCCTATGACTTTAACTGCAAGACTGATCAAGAAGCAGCATGAGTCTGCAAAGGTTGTATTTATCGGACCGTGTGCAGCAAAGAAGCTGGAAGCAATGCGTACCAGCATCCGTAGCGATGTGGATTTCGTACTGACCTTTGAGGAAATGGCCGGAATCTTTGATGCAAAGCATGTAGATATTGAAAATATTGAAGAAGATCCAAACGGTGTCAATGATGCTTCTACAGACGGAAGAAACTTCGCTGTTGCAGGCGGAGTAGCAAACTCTGTTAAGGATGTCTTAAAAGAACTGAGACCGGATATGGAAGTTAAGATCGCAAATGCAGAAGGCTTAAAAGAGTGCCGCCAGCTGTTAAAACTTGCAACTTTAGGCAAATATAACGGCTATCTGTTAGAAGGAATGGCATGTCCGGGGGGCTGTGTAGCCGGTGCCGGAACTATGCAGCCTGTTAAGAAATCTCAGGCAGCTGTCAATATTTATGCTTCCAAGGCAAATCATAAGAGCTGCAGTGAAACGGAATATGTAAAAGAGCTGGATAAACTGGTGGATTAGAGGTTGTTTTTAATTACGATTTCCAGTATAATAATAGGTGATTTTGGTAACCGGAAACACTGCTTTCCTGATGGTGATGAAAATGGGTCTGTATGTCAGACTCTGCTTACCAGAAGGAAGGCAGTTTTTTTTATTTAAGAAAATGAATGAGAGACTGCAAAGAGGGAAAGATGCAAATGACAGAGCAAAAACAAACAATACTCATTGTAGATGACTCACAGATGAACCGGGAGATACTGGCAGAGATGCTGGGAAGCTCTTATCAGATCATGGAAGCAGAGAATGGACTGGAAGCTGTAAATATCCTTCAGCTGCATATGGCAGACATTGACCTGATTTTACTGGATATTATGATGCCGGGAATGAATGGCTTTGAAGTGCTTGATTTTATGAAACAGGGCCATATGACAGAGGTGATACCGGTTATCATGATATCTTCAGAAAACTCTGCTTCTTACATTGAAAAGGCATACGAGCTTGGGGCTGCTGATTACATTAACCGTCCGTTTAATGCGGCTGTTGTAAGCAGGAGAGTTATTAATACGCTGATGCTGTATGTCAAACAAAAACGTCTGGTACAGATGGTGGCAGATCAGGTCCGTGAACGGGAAAAGAATAACGACATGATGGTTAATATCTTAAGCCATATTGTTGAATTCAGAAACGGGGAAAGCGGTCAGCATATCCGCCATATCCATGTGGCAACAGAAATCATGCTCCAGCACCTTCAGAATAAGACAGCGAAGTACCCGATGAACCAGGAAGATATTATCCATATTGCTACGGCTTCTGCTCTTCATGATATAGGAAAGATCAGTATTCCGGATTCTATTTTAAATAAACCGGGGAAATTGACAGATGAAGAGTATACTATTATGAAAACCCATTCCCTGGTTGGTGCAAAGATGCTGGATGCGCTGACGGAATACAGGAATACTCCTTTTGTACAGACTGCCTATGAGATCTGCCGCTGGCATCATGAACGTTATGACGGAAGGGGTTATCCGGATGGCCTAAAAGGAGAAGAAATCCCTATCTCTGCTCAGGTAGTTTCTGTTGCTGATGTATATGATGCCCTTATCAGTGATCGGTGCTATAAAAAAGCATTTTCTCATGAAAAAGCTGTGGAAATGATCACAAACGGGGAGTGTGGACAATTTAATCCCCTGCTGTTGGAATGCTTTAAAGAAGCTTCTGATGAAATCTGCCAAAAGTTGTATGAAAATCCCACGGGAAAGACCAGTGACAGGCAGCTTTACAGTGTTGTTAAGGAGATCCTGGCGCATAAAGAGATTGAAGGAGAATCCTGCCTGGGTATCCATATGGTTCAGAATCAGGAAGAAACCGGTATAAATGCTGGGGGGGGCAACAATGAGCAAGAAAGAATTAGATGATATGGTCGCTCAGTTATATCACGTATTTGATATCGTCAGACTTGTAGATGTAGAAAACACAACAGTAGTTATGCCGGAACAGCCCCATGCCTGCTATGCAGTGTGGAAGCGTGGAACCCGCTGTGCCAATTGTATTTCCATCAGAGCTGTTTCTCAGAAGCGCCAGCTTACAAAGCTGGAATTTGTAGATAAAGATATCTATCTTGTGATTTCCCAGTATGTAGAAGTAGAGGGAAAAGAGTATGCTTTGGAAATGGTCACCAGGCTGCAGGATGAGCTGATGCTTGGAGCCTGCGGTCGAAGTGAGCTGATCAACCGCATTGAACAGTTTAATAAGCGTGCCTATAAAGATCCACTTTCAAAAGCCTATAACCGCCAGTATTACGAAGATCAGGTCTGGCATATGGGACATATAGAAGGTGTAGCTATGATTGATGCTGACAATTTTAAAAAAATCAATGACTTATATGGTCATCAGGCAGGAGACAAAGCCTTGAGGGCCTATGCCCAAGGGATTTTATCTGTTGTGCGGAGTACGGATATTTTAATACGGTATGGCGGCGATGAATTTGTCCTGCTGATGCCCCATGTATCGAAAGAGGTATTTGTCCGGAGACTGGATATGATCCGTCAGGCTATCTATGATACAAAAATAGAAGGCTTTCCCCAGATCCAGCTGTCAGTCAGCGTGGGAGGCGCTTATGGAGTAGATGCGGTAGAAGATGCCGTTGCGGTGGCGGATAAAGAAATGTATAAAGCAAAAAAAAGGAAGAACAGTGTATCTGTTTACGAAGGAGAAACACAGTCATGAATCTAAAAGAATGTTATGATAAAATGGGAGCTGACTATGATGATGTATTAACCAGGTTAAAAAGCGAGGTATTGGTACGTAAATTTGCTTTAAAATTCTTGGATGATGACAGTTACATGAATTTAAAAAATGCCATGGACAGCAAAAATGCAGACGAAGCATTCAGAGGGGCACATACATTAAAAGGAGTAGCCCAGAATCTGGGTTTTGGACCTTTATACGAAGCAGCAGCGAAACTTACAGAAGTTTTAAGACCTACAGAGTCAGGCTCCGGTGATATGGTAAAGGCAGCTGAAATGATGCCGGCAGTAGAGGAAGAATATGCACGCACCATAGCTGCCATTCGAGAAATTTAAGTATGCGGGAGAGTAATTGGTAATTTAAAGGTTTAAAGGAAGCTTTACTGTAAATTCAGATCCCAGGTCCGGCTGGCTGGTCACTTCAATCGTACCGCCGCAAAGACTGAGGATCTTTTTTACTAATGTCAGTCCAAGACCGTTTCCTTCTATGCTGCGGCTGTCTTCTGCCTGGTAAAACTTGTCAAAAATATGTTTCTGTACTTCTTCACTCATTCCGATGCCGTTATCAGCAACATTCACAGATATACAAGATGGATCCTGTGTCAGTTTGATAGAGACCATGCCGCCGATAGGGGTAAATTTTATACCGTTGGAGAGCAGATTTGTCCAGATCTGAAAAATCAGATCTTCATTTCCGTAGAAAGATACTTCCGGCAGATCCAGGTCAATATCGATCTTTCTGGACGACCAGATCGGTTCCAGGGAGAGGACTGCCTGACGGATCTGTTCATCCAGGGAGAAGGATTTCTTTTCTGAGATAATGGACTGATTTTCCAGCTTGGACAGCTTTAAAATATTTCCGGTCAGTGTAGAAAGCTGTCTGGAGCTTTTTAAGATCTGCTCCGCATACAGCTTGTTCTGTTCATCTGCAGTAGAAGCAGCCAGAAGTGCGGCATATCCTTCAATAGCTGCCAAGGGGGTTTTTATTTCATGGGACACATTCTGGATAAAATCGGACTGTAAAGTTTCAATGGAATTTAATTCCTTTACCATTTTATTAAAATTAACATTCATTTCGCGGACTTCATACCAGATGGCATTATCCTTCAAGCGGACATCGAAATTTCCTTCAGAGACCTGTTCTAAAGCCCGGACCAGTTTCTGGATAGGACCAAAAAAGTGGTGGGAGATGACCATAGTGATACAAACAGAGATAAGTACGGAGCTGAATGTTGTGGTCAGAAAAGGAAACCATCCTGAAGGCGGCTTGTCAGGACTTAGGATCCCTATGTGGAACAAACACCAGGTAATACCGGAGATCACACAAAATCCAAGCATCTGTACTGCAATGATCACACTGATAAAAACACCCCATAATTTCAGATCTTTCATTCCTTCATCACCACCTTATATCCAAGCCCCCGGACTGTGATGATCTCAAAATCCGGGTTATTTTCAAAACGTCTGCGAAGCCGGTTAATATGTACGTCAATGGTCTGAAGGTCAGATTCACTGTTCCGTCCCCAGATTTCATCCATCAGCTGCATGCGGGTAAAAATCTTATTAGGATAGGAGATCAGCTTAAATAACAGGAAAAACTCTTTTTGAGGGAGCATATGAGAAGTATCCCCTTCTGTTACAGTCAACGCATCATAATCTAAGACGGTGTGTGGCAGCGTAAGCCGTTTGTTATTGGCAATATTGGAACGGCGAAGCAGGGCACGTACCCTTAATATCATTTCATCCAGATTTACCGGTTTTGTCATGTAATCATCAGTACCCAGGGAAAAACCCTTATTTTTGGAAGGAAAATCGTCCTTGGCCGTGATCATCAATACCGGTATACTTGGATTGGAACGGCGCAGAAGCTCTGTAAATTCATAACCATCCATCACCGGCATTAAAATGTCGGTGATCACCAGATCTACATGTTCTTTTTCAATCAGATCCCAGGCCTCCTGTCCGTTGTGGACAGTCAAAACTTTAAAGCCTTCTTTTTCCAGCACGATCCGGTAAAGCTGGAGCAGGGAATCCTCGTCTTCTATAACAAGAATCGTCAATATCTGCATGGTAGTTTCTTACCCTTTCTCAATATGTATGATACCAACATCATAGCATATTTTTATGAACGGCAGGTGAAATATCCGAAACAAAAATAATAAAAGAGTATAAAAGAAAAATAAGAAGCATAGGGGATCAGAAAAGTGTGAAAAAAATGTGATTTCATCTTCAGTTCATCTTTATTTAAGAATTGGTTCATTAAGCAATGGTATTCTTAGGAGGAATTTTAATGTGAGAAAAGCAGCTGCTTTTGCTGCACCGAGAAAGGATATGAAAAAAGATGAAAAAGAAGATCATAATTGCAGGGATATGTATTGTTGCATTGTGCGCGGTCATCGTACCTAAATTTACGAAGCCGAAACAGTTTGCCCAGGCAGTAGCACTTCCGGTCATGGATGCCGAAAATCCACAGACAGGTGATATCCGGCTGACTACCAGCGTTATCGGTAAGATTGAACCGTCCGATGTGGTTTACGTTTATCCAAAGGCGTCCGGCGATGTCACAGAGGTAAATGTAAAGGCCGGTGATGTTGTGACCAAGGGGCAGGTGCTGTGTACCATTGATACCAAGCAGGTAGAATCTGCGAAAAATACCATGGATTCTGCCGCATTAAATCTGCGCCAGGCACAGGAGGAGCTTTCACGCCAGCAGCTTCTGTATGCAGGAGGAGGCCTTTCTGAACAGCAGTACAGCCAGTATCAGGATGCGGTATCCAGTGCCCAGATTAATTATGATCAGGCTAAATATAATTATGAAACCCAGCTGGAATACAGCCGGATCACAGCACCGATTGAGGGACTTGTGGAGATCTGTAATATAGAAAATTATGATAATGTATCCCAGAGCAACCTGATCTTTGTTATTTCCGGCCAGGGAAGCAGAGTGGTGTCTTTCTCCACCACAGAGCGCATCAGAGGGTATCTTAAGGAAGGAGATACCATTGATGTAGAAAAGGATGGACAGACTTACGAAGGTAATGTTTATGAGATCAGCACTATGGCAGATGAAACAACAGGACTGTACAAGATAAAGGCTTCTGTAGATGCAGATGTGGTTCTTCCTACCGGTTCTGAGGTGAAGTTATATGTTACATCTGAGAAAGCAGAGGGAGTGATGACCATTCCGGTAGATTCTGTTTATTATGAAAACGGCGAACCTTATGTATATACCTATTCAGATGGAAAAGTATGGCAGAAGTTTATTGAAGAGGGGATTTTTGACTCTGACAGAATGGAAGTAAAATCCGGTCTTACCATGGACGATATGGTAATTACTACCTGGAGTTCTGAATTATATGACGGGGCAGATGTAAGATTAAAGGGGGAAAGTACACAGGACAGTGCAGGTGAAACAGAGAAAACTCCTGCAGACGGAGCAGAGAATACTGGATCAGACAGTTCGCAGGCTCCCGTGACGGAAATAAAGGCACAGTAAGGAGGACGAAATAATGAACGGTTTAACAAGATTTGTCCTTAAACGGCCTATTACAACGTTAATGGCAGTGCTCTGCCTGATCGTATTCGGTTACACATCCGTAACCAGTATGAGTCTGGAAAATATTCCGGATATGGAAATGCCGGTCCTTATGGTCATGACAACCTATTCCGGAGCAAGCCCTGAGGACGTAAATGAAATTATTACAAAGCCAATTGAGGATAAGGTAGGAACCTTAAGCGGTCTTAAATCCGTTACCTCGAATTCCAGCGAAGGCAGTTCTATGGTTATGCTGGAATATGAATATGGTACAGATACCGATGAGGCATATGATGATCTGAAAAAGAAGGTGGATCAGGTAAAAAGCAGTTTGCCGGACAGTGTAGATGATCCGGTGATAATGGAAATGGATATGAACTCCATGCCCTGCGTTACCTTGTCTATCGAAAATACTGCACAGGAAAATCTCTACTCTTATGTAGAAGACAAGATCCAGCCGGAATTTGAAAAAATTTCCCAGGTGGCAGAGGTCAGTGTACGAGGCGGTTCCGATGAATACATCAAGATCCAGATCATTCCGGAAAAACTAAGTCAGTATAAAATGACAATGGCTTCTGTTGCAGCAGATATTGCAGCAGCGGATATTTCTTATCCTTCCGGTGATACTCAGGTAGGAAGTCTGAAGCTTTCTGTTTCTACCCGTACCACCTATGATACAGAGGAACTGCTCAAGCAGATCCCTCTGACCAGTGCAGACGGAAGCACCGTCTATCTGGAAGATGTAGCAGATGTCTATACAACCAAAGAGGAAAATGACGGTATTGCCCGTTATAACGGAAATGATACCGTATCTGTTTCCATTACCAAGCAGCAGAGCGAAACCGCTGTTTCTGTATCTAACGCAGTGAAAAAGACCATTGCAACGCTGGAAAGTGCAGATGAAAACCTGCATATCATAACGGTCCGTGATGATGCAGACAGCATTATCAGCTCCTTAAAGGACGTAGCCCAGACACTGGTCCTGGCGATCATTATCTCCATGATTATCATCTGGCTGTTCTTCGGTGATTTAAAGGCATCGTTGATCGTAGGTACTTCCATTCCGGTATCTATTTTATCTGCCTTGATTCTGATGAGCCTTATGGGCTTTACCTTAAATACTATTACCATGAGTGCATTGACTCTTGGTGTTGGTATGATGGTAGATAACTCCATTGTTGTTCTGGAAAGCTGCTTCCGTATGACAGCAAAGAAAAAGGGCGGCTTTGTGGAATATATGCAGGATGCACTGGAAGGTACCAGTCTGGTATGGGAATCCGTCCTTGGCGGTACAGCTACTACCTGCGTTGTTTTCCTGCCGCTGGCATTTTTACAGGGTATGACCGGACAGATGTTTAAGCCTTTGGGCTTTACCATTGTATTCTGTATGGCAGCGTCCCTGATCTCAGCGATTACCATTGTACCGCTGTGCTATATGGCCTATAAGCCAAAAGAAAGATTGACGGCACCGTTGTCCAAACCGGTCATAAATTTGCAGACCGGTTACAGGAAGGTAATGGGGACACTCCTTTATAAGACCAAAACGGTTATGATTACCTCCATAGCATTGCTGATCCTGGCTCTTTTTATTGGCAAATCCCTGAAAATGGAGCTGATGGCTGCAGATGATGAAGGTGAGATCACGGTAACGGTAGAAACCAGACCGGGATTGCAGACGAAAAAGGTAGATGAGATATTAAAACAGGTAGAAGCGATCATCAGTCAGGATGAAAATCTGGAGTCTTATATGACTTCCTACGGAAGCTCCAGAGGAGGCAGCAGCTCTGCTACGATCACCGGATATCTGAAAGATGACAGATCCATGGCAACTGCTGATGTAGCACAGAAATGGCAGCAGGAGCTTTCTGATATTACAAACTGTGATATTACCGCCGAAGCCGGTTCCTCCATGAGCATGATGTCTGCTACCAGACAGAGCTATGAAGTTATTTTAAAGGGAACTGATTATGATGAAGTAAAAAAGGTAACAAATTCCATTGTAGAAGAGCTGAAAACACGAGATGATGTGACGAAGATCCATTCTGATGTCGAAAACTCATCTCCTGTAGTAGAAGTAAGAGTGGACGCCTTAAAAGCAAAAGCAGAAGGTCTTACCCCGTCCCAGATCGCTTCCGCAGTCAGCAATTGCATCGATGGAGTAAAGGCAACAACGATCCAGGTGGATGGGGAAGATATTGATGTAAAAGTAAAGTATGCAGATGAAGAATATAAGAGCATTGATCAGGTACGCGGTATCGTTCTGACAACAGGAAAAGGCGGCTCTGTGGCACTTTCGGATGTAGCAGACGTAAAATTTGTAGACAGCCCATCTTCTGTAGCGAGAGAGGATAAAGAATACAAAGTCACCCTTACTGCTGAATACACAGATAAAGCAACCCAGAATACAAGAAGTGAGATAGAAGAGGAGGTCGTAAAGCCTCATCTGACCAGTACCGTAAGTATTGGATTGAACTCCAGGGATCAGTCCATGAACGAAGAATTTGCATCTTTGTTTAAGGCACTTGCCATTGCAGTCTTTTTGATCTTCGTTGTTATGGCTGCCCAGTTTGAGTCCATTAAGTTCTCAGGAATGGTTATGACTACCATCCCATTCAGCTTGATCGGTGCATTCGGTCTGCTGTGGCTGGCTGACTGCTCCATCAGTATGGTTTCTCTGATCGGCTTTTTGATGCTGATCGGTACGGTTGTAAATAACGGTATTCTGTTTGTAGATACAGCCAACCAGTATCGCGGGACAATGGACCGTGACACAGCATTGATAGAGGCAGGTGCCACCCGTATCCGCCCGATTCTGATGACAACATTGACGACCGTTGTATCCATGGTTCCTATGGCATTCAGCGGAACTACCACCAAGAGCCTTGCAGTAGTTGACATCGGCGGTCTGACTGCTTCTACGATCCTGTGTCTGCTGATGCTGCCTGTTTATTATCGTCTTATGAGCGGCAGGGAGAAACCGGGAGATCTGGAGGCACCGGCAAAGAAACGCAAGCGTACCAGGGAGAATATAGTCGGAAAAGTAAAAGGATTATTTGCAGGATTTTCAAGAAAGAAGGATGACCATGAGGAAAAATAAATATGGAACATTTTCCAGATCATTCAGCCGTATATTCGCAGCCGCTTTCACGGCGGCTGTGGCAGCGGGGACGATGCCTGTATACAATGTGTATGCAGCCAGTCCGACCTTTGCAAGGACCGAAGAGGAGTGGGCGAAATTAAAGGATAATGTGATCGAATATGATGAACTGGAAGATCTGATCCATGAGTACAACGCCACAGTCCAGAACAACCAGTATACTTACCAGAAGTTTCGTCAGGACTATGGAGATACCAATGAGGAAGTAGCTCAGGAGTACTACAAACTGGCTCAGGATTATTATAACGATATGTCCGGGGATGACAATGCTTCGTCCCGCATGTCCGATCTGAATTTACAGATCCAGGGAGACAATATGCAAAAGCAGGGGGATGAAACACTGGAAGACAGCAAAGTATATCTTCTTACTTATGAGCAGGCAGAAAAGAATCTGGCAGTAACCGCCCAGTCAGATATGATATCATATTATGAGAACCTGATCCAAAAGGAGCAGGCAGAGGCAACACTGGAAGATGCAAAAAAAAACTATGCTCTGGCACAGACAAAGCTTTCAGCGGGAACCATCACCCAGTTAGATCTGCTGACAGCCCAGGAAAATGTACAGACAGCAGAAAACAGCCTGACCCAGCTGGAAAATAATATTAAAAACCTAAAAGAAAATTTCCAGGTGCTTTTAGGCTGGAGCTATAATGATTCTCCTGAGATCGGTGCGCTTCCGGAAGTAGATGAAAATGAGATCGCAGCCATGAACCCGGATACAGATCTGGCTCAGGCTATCGAGAATAACTATACCTTAAAGATCAATGAGAGAAAGCTGGAAAACGCTAAAAATGACACCGTAAAGAACCAGCTGACTACTGCCATTGCCAATAATAAGAAGCAAATCGGTGCTTCTTTATCCAGTGCTTATAAGAAAGTACTGTCAGCGAAACTTTCCCTGGAGCAGGCCCAGACAAAAGCCCAGTTGGATCAGACCAACCTTTCCAATGCAGCTTTAAAGCAGGCAGCAGGCATGATGACAAAAAATGATTATGATACCCAGGCGCGGGCAGCAAAAACAAGCGAAAATGCGGTAAAAACAGCAGAAATCAATCTGTTAAGCGCAGTGGAGAATTACAAATGGGCAGTAAAGGGCCTGGCAGCAGCACAGTAGGAAGGAGGCAGCTTGTATGTTTTTAAATAATAAATATGGAAAAAAATGGAAACTGCAGGCGGCAAAGGTTTTGCGGACGGGTGTACTGTGTGTAATGCTGGCTGGCGGGGGACTTATCACCTCCTATGCAGATGAGTTTGCAGACCGGCCGTCAGAAGTAGAAGGAAGTTCCCGGATCCAGGTGGGAAATGCAGATGGGTATGATTCTGAAAAAGAGGACACCAAAGGTTCTGATACGGCACAGTGGATGGGACAGGTGGAGACAGATGAAGCCAAATTACAGGATAACCAGCTGGAATACAGTGAGCTGTATACACTGATCTCCCGTTATAATCCTACCATTGAGCAGTCTCTGCTGAATTTTAATGAGTCTCTGGATACCTATGCGGATGCATGGTCAGAGCTGAAATTTGGCCAGAGCAGTGCCCTTACAGATAAGCAGAATGCCAAGAGGGACGGGGATACAGAAAATTATGTGTATTACCTTCAGGAAGAGGCTGTTTATAAAAGCGCGTCCAGCATGTACAAAAAAATGTATGACAGCATGAAAAAAGCCAGCGATAAAAGCATTCGCAGTATGACAAGACAGCTGACAGTAGCAGCCCAGTCATTGATGATGTCTTATGAGACCTTAAGCCTTCAGAAAAACACTGTAGAAAAACAGGTGGAAGTATATGAAAAGGCTTTAATCCTGGAAAAGACAAAGCAGGCAGCGGGATTGTCTACAGCAGCCGATGTGCTGGAAAAAGAAAATCAGCTGTTAAGCGCAAAAAGCAGTCTTTCTTCCCTGGAAGAGAGTTTAAACAGTACCTACAGCAGCCTTTGTCTCATGGTAGGAAGAGATACAGACAGCGGCCTTGTGATCAGCGAGATCCCGGCAGCAGACCTTTCAAGGGCAGACAGCATGGACCTGGAAGCAGATACGAAGAAAGCCATTGGAAATAATTCATCCCTGATCAGCAGCCGCAGTACCAAGGCAACCTCAACGGCAGCGAAAAACAGCCGAAATGCGTCGGTGGAAGAGGGCGAACAGAACCTGACTATCCAGATGAAGCAGCTTTATGAGAATGTATTGTTAAAGAAAAGCGAACTTCAGGCAGCCCAGACAGCGTTTCAGAAAGCAGAAGGGCAGAAGAAGAACGCGGATATTAAATATAGCGCTGGTTTATTAAGCCAGGAAGAGTATCTTACAGAAGAAATGAGCTATATTTCCCAGACAGCAAGTTATAAAGCAGCTGACCTGGCATTTACCCAGGCAGCAGATACTTATGGATGGGCGGTTATGGGAATTACGCAGTAGAATGTCAGCAGACCCCGGCGCGCGGGGCGCGCAGTGGTTGCGGCGTTGAACTAAAAGAATATTTGTGGTAAAATGCAGGCATGTGTATTTGGATGCCTGCATTTTCTTTTGTAAAGGCCCGTGTTCCCCCGCAACGCGGGGGAGCAGCCGGTCAGACCTTGACATCACCGCCCTGATATGGGCG
>CAVIPV010000007.1:16513-31524 GCA_963644495.1 Prevotella sp.
CAAGTTATAAAGCAGCTGACCTGGCATTTACCCAGGCGGCAGATACCTATGGATGGGCGGTTATGGGAATTACCCAGTAAAATTTAAAATATGGGGAAACGCGTAAGGTTAGCTGCGGCGTTGAACTTAGAGAATATTTGTGATAAAATGCAGGCATGTGTATTTGAATGCCTGCATTTTTTGTGTCAAGGTCCGTGTTCCCCCGCAACGCGGGGAGCAGCCACTCAGACCTTGACATCACCGCCCTGATATGGGCGAAATACAACTGTCATTGACACATTTCCGCCCCGCAAGGGGCGGGGATCTACTTTGTTTTGATAAGGAGGACCTGACCTATGGTACGTCTTATTCTCATTGGAAAACGTATCTACGATAAATTTTCAGAAGATGAGATGACGGTATATGCGGCCCAGGTCTCTTTTTTTGTGATCCTTTCCGTTGTACCGTTTTTGATGCTGCTGTTAACAGCGGTGCAGATGCTTCCCGGGATATCCAAGGCGGATTTTTTAGAGATCGCCATGGAGATTGTGCCCACAGACTATAAATCCCTGGCATTTCGGGTAGTCAATGACCTGATGCTAAAGTCACCGGCCACCATGATCTCAGCTACTGCTGTAACTGCCCTCTGGTCTGCAGGACGTGGCATGTTCAGCGTGGCAAGAGGATTAAACCGGGTCAATGGAAGAGGAAGAAAGCACTGGTATGTATTTAACCGCCTGATCTGCTGTGGTTATACCATTCTTTTTATTGCAGTCTGCCTTATGTCCATGGGCCTTCTGGTATTTGGCCGGACACTCCAGAATTTTATCCAGAGCCATTTTCCTCTCATCGCACCATTTACCGGCTATGTGATCCAGATGCGCCAGCTGTGGGGCGCAGGCATCCTTCTTATTTTCTTTTTAGGCATCTATTGCCTAGTTCCGGATCAGAAGGAGAGCGTAAAAGCAGCGCTGCCGGGAGCTGTATTCTCCACTGCCGGCTGGATGCTCTTTTCTCTTGCATTTTCCCTGTATTTTAATTTTACGGGCGGGAAAAACTATTCCTATATGTACGGAAGCCTTGCAGCCATTGCCTTATCTTTCTTATGGCTTTATATCTGTATGTGCATCCTGTTTATGGGAGCGGAGATCAACTGGTTCTGGGATGAGATATAAGTGACCTGCTCATTTTTCTCCGAAGTAACTTGGGAAAAACTGGAAAAATTCCCTGGATACCCGGCTGACCATGCCGTGTTTTCTGGCGATCAGGGCGATACGGCTGATGACCCCCTGATCAGACAGGGGGATCTTTAATAAATCTTCACCTCCTGCATTTGCCATAGAAGCAGGTACAAGGGAGATCCCGGCGCCGCACTGGGCCCAGGTCATGCTGGTCCTGGCATCGTCGTTGATACACAGATAATCCGGGGCAGTGCCGGGAAAACAATGGCTGATAAAGGGTTCCCATCTGCGATAGACAATAAGAGGACAGGAAGCCAGGGATGCCACAGAGATAGAGGCAGCTTCCGGATCCGGGAAAAATTCCGGTTTCCCTACTGCCATCATAGGCTCTTCCTCTAAGAAATGGCACTGGTAAGATTCTGTAGGCAGCGGCGTTCTAACTACAGCCACTTCGATCAGACCGGAATTTAACTGGTCCATCAGTTCATAGGTATTTCCCTCACTGATGCGAAGGGTCACCTCTGGATGGAGGCTTACGAAAGAGGAGAGTGCCCGGATCAGTCTGGGAGTCTGTACGGAGGAGATCATCCCCAGATGTAAAGGCCCCTTTAAGCCCTGACCCATCTGCTGCAGTTCATCGGAAACAGCCGTGGTCAGATGCAGGATATGCAGCGCTTTTTCGTAGAAAACTTTTCCTGCTTCTGTGAGAAAAATACTCCGGGAACCGCGTTCAAAAAGCACTACCCCCAGTTCATCCTCTAACAGCTTCATCTGGGCACTTAAAGGAGGCTGGGAGATATGCAGGGACTTGGCGGCAGCAGATATATTTCCCTCATTTACGATCGCTATAAAATATTCCATTTGTTTCAGGTTCATAAAGTCACTTCTTTCACATAGGATTTATTATACTATCTATATGATAAACATATATTTTCCATATTAAATCAATATTTTAAATATAGATTCTCATGTGCTATAATACCAGACAGTGTAATAAAATACAATATTTTAGGAGAAATGCATTATGAAGCGATTGCTCAGTTACATGTGTGCCTACAAAAAGGAGAGCATACTGGGGCCGTTGTTTAAGATGCTGGAGGCAAGCTTTGAGCTGTTCGTGCCTTTGGTAGTGGCCAGTATGGTAGACGTAGGTATTGCAAACGGAAGTGTATCTTATGTGGTGCGTATGGGAGGTCTTCTTTTGCTCCTTGCAGTCATTGGACTGACCTGTTCCCTGACAGCTCAGTACTTTGCAGCCAAGGCGGCAACAGGAACAGCTACTGCACTGCGAAACAACCTGTTTTCCCATATTGGTACCTTATCTTACACAGAGATCGATACCATAGGAACAGCCACCCTGATCACAAGAATGACCAGTGATATCAACCAGGTGCAGAACGGTATCAACATGACACTGCGTCTGCTGCTGCGTTCCCCATTCGTAGTATTCGGCGCCATGGTCATGGCATTTACAGTAGATGCCCATACAGCCATGGTATTTGCAGTGACGATCCCAGTCCTGTGCGTTGTGGTATTTGGCATTATGTTAATAAGTATGCCGCTGTATCAGTCCGTGCAGAAACAGCTGGATAAAGTTCTTCTGACTACGAGAGAAAATCTCATGGGTGTCCGGGTGATCCGTGCTTTTAACCGCCAGGAAAATGAGAGAGAGAAGTTTGAAGAGGAAAATGGCAGTCTGGTAAAGCTGCAGGTATTCGTAGGAAAGATCTCCGCTATGTTAAATCCTGTTACCTATGTGATCATTAACCTTGCTACGGTAGCTGTGATCTGGGTAGGTGCCGGAAGAGTAGATGCGGGTATCATCAGTCAGGGTAAAGTCATTGCCCTTGTAAACTATATGTCCCAGATTCTGGTTGAGCTGATCAAGATGGCCAACCTGATCATCCTGATCTCCAAGGCAGTTGCCTGCATGAGACGTGTGGACAGCGTATTTGAGATCAAGAGCAGCATTGAGGAAAAAACTCATGAGATAAAATCTCAGAATACTGAAAATACAGCAGGAACCAGTGCTGAGACTGCGAAAGTAGAATTTGACCATGTAGATTTCGCTTATGCAGGTGCAAAGTCGGATTCCCTTACAGACATTTCCTTTAAGGCAATGAAGGGACAGACCGTTGGCGTTATCGGCGGTACCGGTTCCGGTAAGTCTACTTTAGTAAATCTGATCCCAAGATTTTATGATGTAAGAGAAGGAAAAGTCCTTATTGACGGAACAGATGTAAGAAACTTAGCTCTTACAGATTTAAGACACAGCATCGGCGTGGTACCTCAGAGAGCCGTTCTCTTTAAAGGAACACTTCGTGACAACATGCGCTGGGGCAAGGAAGATGCTACCGATGAAGAGATCTGGCATGCACTGGATGTTGCCCAGGCAAGAGATTTCATTGAAGCCAAAGGTGAAGGCCTTGACCTGATGATCGACCAGGGCGGACATAACTTATCCGGCGGTCAGCGTCAGCGTCTTACCATTGCAAGAGCCCTGGTAAGAGATCCGCAGATCCTGATCATGGATGACAGTGCTTCTGCACTTGACTTTGCAACAGATGCAAGACTGAGAAAGGCTATCCGGGAAAATACAAAGGATATGACAGTCTTTATCGTATCCCAGAGAGCGACCACCATCCGCAATGCAGATACCATTCTGGTACTGGATGATGGAAAACTGGCAGGTATTGGAAACCATAAGCAGCTTCTGAAAGAATGCGATGTTTACAGGGAAATCTGCCTGTCACAGCTGTCAAAAGAGGAGGTGGAACGGGATGAGCAGTAAAAAGCCAAAAATGAGCAGGGATAAAAGCATAGAGACATTAAAAAGAGTCCTTGATTACATTTCCGTTTATAAGTGGGCGGTATGTTTATCCCTTCTTTTAGCATTAGTAACGGTTGCATTTACCCTTTATATCCCGATCCTTACAGGTAAAGCAGTAGATGAGATCGTAAGTCAGGGAAATGTAGATTTTACAGCCCTGGTAAGCATTATTAAGAAGATCATCATGGCAATGGCAGCTACAGCCATCAGCCAGTGGCTTATGAACCACATTAACAACATTATTACCTACAGAGTTGTAAAAGATATCCGTACCAAAGCTTTCGGACATCTGGAAGTCCTTCCTTTAAGCTATATTGACTCCCACCCATCAGGTGATATCATCAGCCGTATTATTGCAGATATCGACCAGTTCTCCGAAGGTCTGCTTATGGGCTTTACCCAGTTCTTTACAGGACTGATGACCATTTTAGGAACCCTGCTTTTCATGGTTTCTATTAACCCGCTGATCACACTGGTAGTAGTAGTTTTAACGCCTATTTCTCTCTTTGTTGCAAGCTTTATTGCCAAAAAGACCTATGTTATGTTTAAACATCAGTCTGAGACCAGAGGCGAGCTGACTACACTGACTGATGAAATGCTTGGAAATATGAAAGTAGTCCAGGCTTTTGGATACCAGAAAGAAGCAGAAGAGCGTTTTGAAAAGATCAATAACAAGCTGGCTGGTTACAGTCTGCGTGCGACTTTCTTCTCATCTATTACCAACCCGGCTACCCGTTTTGTAAACAGCCTGGTTTATGCAGCAGTTGGCATTACAGGTGCCTATGCAGCCATCCGCGGCTTTATGACTGTTGGACAGCTTACCAGCTTTTTAAGCTATGCAAACCAGTATACAAAGCCATTTAACGAGATCTCCGGCGTTGTAACAGAGCTTCAGAATGCCCTTGCATCTGCAGCCAGAGTATTTGAACTGATCGATGAAAAGACCATCCTGGAAGATAAGAAAGATGCAACAGTCCTTGAAAATGTAAAGGGCCAGGTGGAGATCCAGCATGTAAACTTCTCCTATACACCGGACAAGCCTCTTATTGAGGACCTGAACCTTTCTGTAAAGCCAGGTGAGAGAGTGGCTATTGTAGGACCTACCGGCTGCGGAAAGACCACCGTGATCAATCTGCTCATGCGTTTCTATGATGTGAATTCCGGTTCTATTAAGGTAGAAGGAAAAGACATCCGTGATGTGACCAGAGAAAGCCTTCGTACCAGCTACGGTATGGTACTTCAGGAGACCTGGTTAAAATCCGGCACCATCCGGGACAATATTGCTTACGGAAGACCGGAAGCAACAGAAGAAGAGATCATAAATGCAGCCAAAGAGGCCCATGCACACAGTTTTATCATGCGAATGCCTCAGGGTTATGACACCGTGATCAGTGAGGACGGAGGAAACTTGTCCCAGGGCCAGAAACAGCTGTTGTGTATTGCCAGAGTTATGCTCTGCCTGCCGCCAATGCTGATCCTGGATGAAGCAACCTCCTCTATCGATACCCGTACAGAGATCCGTGTCCAGAAGGCCTTTGCCAAGATGATGGAAGGAAGGACCAGCTTTATCGTTGCCCACCGTCTTTCTACCATCCGGGAAGCAGATATGATCCTTGTTATGCGTGACGGACATATCGTAGAAAAAGGAAAGCATGAAGAACTTCTTGCAAAGAATGGCTTCTATGCTGAGATCTACAACAGCCAGTTTGCTGCAGTTGGATAAAGAAAACATTAATTTTATATAGTAAATATGTAAAGTCAGCCTCATTTTGAAAATAGGGGCTGACTTTTTTCGTGACTGTCTGTATAATAATGTCTAAATGATAATGATATGGATGATGATCTGCAAAAGTACATACATCCAAAAGGAGGAATTTTTTATTATGGAAACCGATCCACAATCGGCCAGTATTTTCACACAGCTTCTTATACTTCTGGTACTGACTCTTATAAGAGGGTATTTTGCAGGAGCGGAGATGGCTGTGGCTTCTGTAAACAAAAACAAGATCCACAGGTTAAAAGAGCAGGGAAACAGAAAAGCAGCCCTGATCGAGCGCCTGATGGAAGAATCAACGGCATTTTTATCTGCGATCCAGCTGATCGTCACACTGGCAGGTTTTCTTTCCAGCGCGGCAGCTGCAACTGGGATCTCAGGAATGCTGGCCGTAAAGATGAATGGATGGGGCGTACCTGGCAGCAGAACGGCTGCAATGGTCATCGTCACCCTTATCCTGGTTTATGTGAATCTGGTATTCGGGGAACTGATCCCCAAACGAATGGCTTTGCAGAATGCAGAGAAATTCAGCTTATCCTGCATTGGCCTGGTGTATTTTGTATCCTGTGTGGTAAAGCCTTTTGTAGGCCTTTTAAATATTTCCACCAGCGGGATCTTAAAACTTTTCGGCATGCATCATGAAGATCTGGAGACCGATGTTTCAGAGGAAGAGATCAAATCCCTTCTGGAAACAGGAAGCGAGACCGGTGTATTTAATGAGATTGAAAAAGAGATGATCACCTCTATTTTTTCATTTGATGATAAAAAAGCAAAAGAAGTCATGGTCCCGAGACAGGACATGGTAGCCATTGATATTGACGAACCGGTGGATTCCTATTTGGATGATATTTTACAGTCCATGCATTCCAAGATCCCGGTATACCAGGAAGATATTGATAATATCATCGGTATCCTTTCCACCAAAGCACTGACTATTGAGGCCAGAAAGAAGTCCTTTGAAAACCTGGATATCCGATCCCTTTTAACACCTGCCTATTTCGTTCCGGAAAACCGGCGTACAGATGCCCTTTTCAGGGAAATGCAGCAGAAAAAAGAGAAGCTGGCTGTCCTTATAGATGAATACGGCGGTGTCTCCGGTATGGTCACTCTGGAAGATCTGATCGAGGTGATCGTAGGGGATATCCACGAAGAATACGAAGAAGTAGAACCGGAGATCATTGAACTGGAGCCGGGGCATGTATACAGCATTTCCGGAAGCATTGCCCTGTCAGATCTGGAAGAAGAATTCCACCTGGAGATCGACAGCGTATGCGATACCTTATCCGGTTATTTGATGGAGGTTTTAGGCTATATCCCCAATGAAAATTCGCTGCCTCTGACAGTGACCACCCCTGAAGCAGATTATGAGATCTTAAAAATGGAAGACCGAGTGATCGACCGTGTAAAAATGACATTGAAAGAGGCGCAGACCTCAGAAACGGGAGACGCCTCATAAAAAAATCAAGCAGTCCTGCTTTATGCCTGGGACTGCTTTTTTTTAATGTTAGCATTCATTGATCTGCAGATGATAAAAACTGGGTAGAAACAGCAAGTTGCTTTCCGAAAATCTATGATTCTGTTATGATCTATATAACGGAGGTAGATGCCATGGAAACAAAGAATGTTATCTTAGAACTGCGCACGAAAAAGGGATTGTCTCAGGGAGAATTGGCAGGAAGGGTCATGGTCACACGACAGGCTGTGTCGCGCTGGGAAAATGGGGAAACGGTTCCCAACACGGAAACGTTAAAACTGTTATCAAAGGAATTTGATGTGTCCATCAATACACTTTTGGGAGCGCCAAGGCAGCTTGTGTGCCAGTGCTGCGGAATGCCATTAGAGGATGAGATCATAAGTCATAACAGCGATGGAACATTAAACGAAGCGTATTGCAAATGGTGCTATGCTGATGGAACATACACCTACAGCAATATGGATGATCTCATCGATGTCTGTGTCAAATATATGGTAAAGGAAAACTTTACAGAAGAACAGGCACGTTCTTATATGAAACAACTGCTCCCAAATCTGGATTACTGGAAAAGGTATGAGGAGTTAAGCGATAATGGACAATTTGAAGCGTTTAAAGAACAGCTGATAAAAGAAATCAATGATCTTCATATAGAAGGTCTGCCGAAAGTGGAGAAATTGAATGCCCTTGTGGGAAGCTATGTAAATCTGGGATATCTCCTTCCTAACGGAAAAAACGTGAAATTTTTAAATGATGAGACCACTTATTTAGGCAATCAGCTGGAATCAGAATTTGGCGGTGACCGGTATTTCGGTGTACTTGCCAATATGGATTTTATTATGATCAGCACATACGGGCCAGAAGGAGAAGCTCCGGAACTGGTTCTTTATAAGAAAAGATAAAAGCGAAAAAATAAGTTCCTCTGGATTTTTGACTGGCAGAAATCCAGGGGAACGTTTATGTTATGTAAATTATTCAGCCTGGAATCCATCCACACCCTTAAAGGAAGAATATCCGTCATCGGCCATAACAGTAGTGCCGTTGATGGCGCTGGCTTCTGGCAGAGACATGAGCCAGATGGCATTGGCGATCTCTTCTGGCATGATAATGCGGCCTTTCATATGCAGGCGGCTGCCGATCTCTTCAATTGGCTTATCGATCATTCCGGTTTTTACCCAGCCAGGTGCAACGGATAAAACGCGGATTCCATATGGGGACAGTTCACGGGCCATGGCCTGGGTCAGCATTTTGACGCCGCCTTTGCTGGCATGGTAACCGATGGATTCCGTATTAGCCATAAAGCCGTCAATAGAGCCTACATTGATGATCACACCGGAACGCTGTTTTACCATTTCTCTGGCGGCCAGCTGGCTTAAATTGATGGTTCCCATAAGATTGATATTGATGGTGTTCTGGATATCAGAAAGATCCAGATCCACAAAAGCACCTCTTGTGCCAACAACACCAGCTACATTGGCAAGAACGTCGATCCTTCCGTATTTTCCATAACTGCAGATACCACATGGCGGCAGTCATCCACAGAAGAAACATCTGCTTTTATAAAAGTAACTTCTCCCTCGTTCTGAAGTTCTTTGAAAGCATCTTCACATTCATGGCGTCCAAGAATAATAACTTTGTCTTTGCAGGAGAGAAATTTTTTTGCAGTAGCAAAGCCGATCCCTTTGGTACCGCCTGTAACGATCACGATCCGATCCATAAGAAAATACCCCTTTCTTAATACATTGTTTATTTTATAACAATATTTTACAACAAAATACCCAAATCTGGTTTCTGGAAGATTTTTATACCGTGTTAATGAAAAACTTTACGCAATAACCATCTCATGTTACTGTAAAAGAAATAGGGAGTATAAAGAGGTGGGAATATGAATGACCGGCAGTGTGGGCGTGGTGATGCGCAAAGGAGAAGAGATGCGGCTAAAGGATCTGGTGCAGGAGATCCAAAAAGCGGTCTGAACCAATGAGAGGGTATGTTTGAGCCTTGAAAAAGCAGGATCCTTATGCTATAATCAATGATTGCATTGGACTCTTTTTATAAAAATGGTACATAATTGGTACATAAAGAATACAAAGAAAGCAAAGAAAGGCGAAAACCCCGATAATTCAAGGGGTTTCGGACAGGTAAATAGCAAGATGAAATTAGGAATCGTCGGACTTCCAAACGTAGGAAAAAGTACTCTGTTTAACTCTCTAACCAAGGCTGGGGCAGAATCTGCAAACTATCCATTCTGTACCATCGACCCAAACGTAGGTGTTGTACCGGTTCCGGATGAGCGTTTAAACAAGCTGACTGAAATGTACAATTCTGAAAAGACCACTCCGGCAGTGATCGAGTTCGTAGATATAGCAGGTCTGGTAAAGGGCGCTTCCAAGGGCGAAGGTCTGGGCAACCAGTTCTTATCCAATATCCGTGAAGTAGATGCCATCGTTCATGTAGTACGCTGCTTCGATGATCCTAATGTCATCCATGTAGATGGAAGCGTAGATCCTGTAAGAGATATTGAGACCATTAACTTAGAGCTGATCTTCTCTGATATTGAGATCCTGGAGCGTCGTATTGCAAAGCAGTCCAAGGGTGCTTTCAATAACAAAGACCTGGCAAAAGAAGTAGAACTGTTAAAGGCGATCAAGGCACATCTGGAAGATGGTAAGCTGGCACGCAGTTTTGAAGTAGAAGACGAGGATGACAGAGAATTTATTAATTCCCTGAACCTGCTGACCTGGAAACCAGTTATTTTTGCTGCAAACGTAGCAGAAGATGACCTGGCAGATGATGGTGCTTCCAACCACTATGTACAGGAAGTACGTGAATATGCAAAAGCAAATGACTGTGAAGTATTCGTGATCTGCGCTGAGATCGAACAGGAGATCGCAGAGTTAGATGATGATGAAAAGCAGATGTTCTTAGACGATCTTGGCTTAAAGGAATCCGGACTTGAGAAACTGATCGCAGCAAGCTACCGTATTTTAGGCCTTATGAGCTACTTAACAGCCGGTCCACAGGAATCCAGAGCATGGACTATTAAGGTAGGAACCAAGGCTCCTCAGGCAGCTGGAAAGATCCACAGCGATTTCGAGCGTGGCTTCATCCGTGCAGAAGTAGTAAGCTATGACGACCTGATGGCATGCGGCAGCATGAACGCAGCAAAGGAAAAAGGCCTGGTTCGTTCTGAGGGTAAGGAATATGTGATGAAGGACGGAGATGTTGTACTGTTCCGTTTCAATGTTTAATATTTGAAAAATAACTGGTCATAAAAACAAACTGCCTGCTCTGCAGGCACTTGTTTTATATGCAGACAGCTGTTTAACAGAAAGGAATCATATATATGGAATTAATCACATCCACAGGTGCAGACTTAAGCTTTGTCCACCTTGGGATCACCATAGAACATTTAAGGAACAGCATCAGTATTTTTGGTTTCCGTATTGCATTTTATGGCATTATCATTGGTTGCGGTATGTTAGCTGGTATGGCAGTGGCATTCTCTGATGCCAAAAGACGGGGACAGGACCCGGATCTATATATGGATTTTGCGCTGTATGGGATCATCTTTTCCATCATCGGCGCCAGACTGTACTATGTGATCTTTGAATGGGATAATTATAAAAATGATCTGCTGCAGATCTTTAACCTTCGTGCCGGCGGACTGGCTATTTACGGCGGCGTGATCGGAGCGGTTTTGACGCTGATCATTTTTACTAAAGTTAGAAAACAGTCCTTCTTTTCCATGGCAGACAGTGGTGTATTGGGACTGATCACAGGTCAGATCATTGGCCGCTGGGGAAATTTCTTTAACTGTGAAGCTTTTGGCGGATATACCGATAACCTTTTCGCCATGCGGATCAAAGAAAGCATTGTAAACCCATCTATGATCTCAGCGGGACTGTTAGAACATGAGATCGTGGAAAATGGTGTAAAATATATCCAGGTACATCCCACATTCCTTTATGAGTCCTGCTGGAACCTGTGTGTATTAGGTTTTATGTTATGGTACAGAAAGAGAAGGAAATTTGACGGCGAGATGCTGTGGATCTATTTTCTGGGATATGGACTTGGAAGAGTGTGGATCGAAGGACTTCGCACCGACCAGTTAAAAGTACCGGGAACCACACTGGCAGTTTCCCAGCTGCTTTCTGCAGCACTAGTGGGAGCAGCAGTGGGAGTACTCCACTATAAACACAGCAAATTGAGAAAACAGAAGTAAATATGGGTAAGATCCCCACCACGCCTGGTAGGGCGTGGATGATTAAAATAGCACTAAAAATACAAAAGAGACTGTAGATCTTAAGGTTTACAGTCTCTTTTTTTGCCCCCAGCCGGTATTTTTGAAAGAAAAACGTAAAAAATCCTTGTCATTTCCCAGTTTCTGTACTATTATAAACATACAAGTGGTAGAAAGTGGTGCAAAGTGGTAGAGGATGGTTGTTGCGTGGATGAAGTGGAGGTCTAAGGAGCCTCCATTTACATCCCGCCTTGCCATGTAATGTACAAGCAGGTGATAGCTATGTTCATGGGTGAATACAATCATACAGTAGATGCGAAGGGGCGTCTGATCGTTCCTTCCAAGTTCAGAGAGCAGTTAGGAGACGAATTCGTGATAACGAAGGGACTGGATAACTGCCTTTTTGTGTATGATAATTCCGAATGGACCGCGTTAGAAGAAAAGCTTCGTGCATTACCTATTACCAACACTGCAGGACGTAAATTTTCACGTTTCCTGTTAGGAAGCGCCGCCACCTGTGAAGTAGACAAGCAGGGACGTATCCTTCTTCCAGCAGTTTTAAGAGAATTTGCCGGGATCGAGAAAGACGCAGTGCTTGTAGGCGTTGGAAGCCGCATTGAGATCTGGAACAAAGATAAATGGATGCAGGCCAACACCTTTGATGATATGGAAGAAATTGCAGAACATATGGAAGGCTTGGGAATTTAATGGAGGAACATGGATTTGTACATAAGTCTGTACTGCTGTATGAGACAGTAGGCAGCCTGAATATAAAGCCAGGTGGTATCTATGTAGACGGCACCTTAGGCGGCGGCGGACATGCCTATGAGGTATGTAAGCGGTTAGGCGGCGGAAGGCTCATCGGGATCGACCAGGATGCAGATGCCATCCGTGCAGCGGGAGAGAGACTGGCTCCTTTTAAAGATAAGGTGACCATAGTCAGAAGCAATTACCGGAATATTGAAAATGTACTAAAAGAGTTAAATATAGAAAAAGTGGACGGCATTTACCTGGATCTGGGAGTTTCCTCCTATCAGTTAGATACAGCGTCCAGAGGATTTACTTACAGGGAAGACGCTCCTCTTGATATGCGTATGGACCAGAGAAATCCCACTACAGCAGCTGACATTGTAAATGGCTACAGCGAGATGGAGCTGTTCCACATTATCAGGGACTACGGAGAAGATAATTTCGCCAAAAACATTGCAAAACACATTGTAAAGGCGAGAGCAGAAAAGCCTATTGAAACCACAGGTGAGCTTTCTGAGATCATAAAAGCAGCGATCCCTGCAAAGGTTCGGGCAACAGGAGGACATCCTGCAAAACGTACGTTCCAGGCCATCCGTATTGAATTAAACCACGAACTGGATGTGCTGGAAAATTCGATCGATACTATGATACGTCTTTTAAATCCGGAAGGAAGATTAAGCATCATTACTTTCCATTCTTTGGAAGACCGTATTGTAAAAACAAGATTTCGTACCAATGAAAATCCATGCATCTGTCCGCCGGACTTCCCGGTGTGCGTATGCGGAAGGAAGAGTATGGGCAAAGTGATCATACGCAAGCCCATTCTTCCATCAAAAGAGGAACTGGAGGAAAACAGCCGTTCAAAGAGCGCGAAGCTTCGTGTGTTTGAACGTGCAGGAAAGGAGGAATAAGGTATGGCTTCTTACATTCACGGCTCAGCGGCTCCAAAACTGGACCCATCTGAGAGAGAAGAACAGCTAAGAAGAAGACGGCAGCAGGATATAGGGAAAAATGTAAAGAAACACCACCGTATCCGCAGAAACCAGGAACGTGCCATGTAC
Organism: Prevotella sp.; assembly: GCA_963644495.1. Lineage (GTDB taxonomy): Bacteria > Bacillota > Clostridia > Lachnospirales > Lachnospiraceae > Enterocloster. The sequence goes on from CAVIPV010000007.1 coordinate 29,803, forward strand.
ATGGATCTTCCTTACGTTATCATGCTGACCTTAGCATCCATCTGTACCTTATATCTCTGCGTTAATTACCTTCATCTCCAGTCTGCCATTACAGCCCGGATGCACAACATCGAGTCTATGGAAGAAAAACTGGAGAAGATGCGTACGGAAAATGATGCCTTAGAGACCAGTATCAATACCAGTATCGACTTAAATGAGATCTATGAGATCGCAACCAAGGAACTGGGCATGGTCTATGCGAAAAAGGACCAGGTTCTCTTATATGACAAGACGGAAAGTGAGTACGTAAGGCAATATGAAGACATCCCGGAACACTAGAAATACAGTCGGACCGCAGGAGCATCACGGCAAACGAAAAAACAAAGACAATATTTTCAGGCGGAGGCCCTTCGCCAAGTACATGCAGGTAAAGCTGGCGATCACAGTTCTTCTGATCTCGCTGGCTTTGTTTGCGCTTATTTATGTTTTGTACCGTATTGTAAATGAAAACAGTGAACGTTACAATAAGATCGTTTTATCCCAAAGACAGCAGGAATATGCCAGCAGGACCATTCCTTACAGACGTGGGGATATTGTAGACCGAAACGGTACCTATCTGGCTACCAGTGAAAAGGTGTATAACCTGATCCTTGATCCAAGCCAGATTATGGATAAGCCGGATTATTACCTGGAGCCGACGATCCAGGCCCTGGTGGACGTATTCGGATTTGATGGAAATGAACTTCGAAGCCTGATCCAAGAGCGCCCCAAACGGGCGTACCTGCGATATAAAAACGGCCGTCAGCTTTCTTACGACCAGAAGACCCGGTTTGAGGAGACGGAAAAAGAGCGGAATGCCGCTTACAGGAAAAGTGATGACGATAACCAGTCCCGTTTCCGTGTAACAGGCGTATGGTTTGAAGATGAATACCGTAGGATCTATCCTTATGGCTCTACTGCCTGCAATGTGATCGGCTTTGCAAGCGGAGACGGCAGCAGCGGTACCGGCGGTATTGAGCAGTATTACAATGATAGTCTTATTGGTGTCAACGGAAGGGAATATGGTTATCTGGATGAGGATGCCAATCTGGAAGGCGTGGTTAAATCTGCAGTCAACGGCAAGACCATTGTGTCTACCATTGATGTAAATGTGCAGAACATTCTCCAGAAGTATATTGATGAGTGGCAGACCAGCGTAGGAAGCCATGTAACCGCAGCCATTGCCATGAACCCAAACAATGGTGAGATCCTTGGTATGGCTACCAGCAATACATTTGACTTAAATGATCCACGAAACACCGATGGATTTTCAGAAGAAGAGCTGTTAGCCCTTGGAAAAAAAGAGGCAGTAGGTGTTTACCACAGAGAAAATCCGGATCAGACCATTACAGAAGATCAGGTTTTAGATCATTATTCCAGGGATGAGGTCATTTCCTACGGTAAGCAGGTAGCCTGGAACCAGTTGTGGAGAAACTTCTGCGTCAGTGATACCTATGAGCCAGGTTCCCCGTCCAAGATCCTGACCGTTGCAGCAGGTCTGGAAGAAGGCGTTTTAAAGGGAAATGAATACTTTGACTGCGGCGGATACCTTCATGTGGGCGACTGGGATATTAAGTGTACTGCATACAGAAGAGGCGGTCATGGTTCCTTAAGCCTGACAGAGTCCATTATGCAGTCCTGCAACGTTGCCATGATGCGTATCGGCGCTATGATGGGCCGTGATATTTTTGCAAAATACCAGGC
>CAVIPV010000007.1:31609-40540 GCA_963644495.1 Prevotella sp.
ATGCAGCGGGACTGGTTTATCCGGCTGATAAAATGGGTCCTACAGAGCTTGCCACTAACTCCTTTGGACAGAACTACAACTGTACCATGGTGCAAATGGCAGCCGCTCTCTGTTCCGTGATCAACGGCGGTTCTTACTATGAGCCTCATGTAGTGCGCCAGATCTTAAATGAGCAGGGCTCTGTAGTAGAGACAAAAGATCCTGTTTTAGTACGTGAGACTGTATCCCAGTCTACAGCGGATTTCTTAAAGGAAGCTATGTTCCAGACGGTTGAAAATGGTACCGGCGGCGCTGCAAAGGTAGCTGGCTATAAGGTAGGTGGAAAGACCGGTACAGCAGAAAAACAGCCTCGTTCTGCAAAGAATTATCTGGTATCTTTTGCAGGTTTTGCTCCTGCAGATGATCCACAGCTGTTTGTATATGTAGTAGTGGATGTGCCTGGTTTCCCACCTGGTGACCAGCAGGCACACAGCTCTTTTGCAAGCAATATTTTCGCAAAGATCATGTCAGAAGCGCTGCCATATCTGAATGTATTCCCAGACGGGGATCTTCCTGAAGAAAGCCAGGATGAGAATGGCCAGACACCTTCTGAGGGCATCAATACACCGGCAGCGGAAGCTGGAGAAAATGGTGAAAATGGGGAGACCCGGCCGGAAGAGACCACAAAAGTCTATGAAACCGATGAATATGTAGATATAGACGGCGGAAGCGGTATCCCGGATGCAGTACCTGCAAATGCAGATGAAGCAGGGGGAGACAGTACTCAGGTAACCTTCCCTAATGCAGGAGAAGCCACTGTACCGGCTCCCACAGATCCGTCGGAAGAAGGTCAGACAGGTGAAAGCGCCGAGAGTACAAGTGCAGGCAGTGAAAGTACGGAGAGTACAGAAAACGAAAGCCAGTCAGAAACCCAGCCACCGGGAGTATAACAGGAATAAGCTTCTGTAAAGCAGAGGCATAAAAGAAAGAAAAACGCCGTATATATTTAGGAAAACAGCAAAAAGAGGCTGCCTCATGGATATAAAAGGCGAAAATCTTACAAAACACAGGAAAAATATAGCCGTCCTATGGCTTCTCATTGCGATCGCAGTGACGGGGCTTTTAGGGCGGCTTGCTTTTCTTATGATCTTAAGGTCCGAACATTACAGCCAGATGGCTTTGGAGCTGCATCAGAGGGAACGTTCTATTAAAGCTGCCAGGGGGAGGATATTGGATACCAACGGAAAGGTGATCGCAGACAACCGGACCGTGTGCACCGTTTCTGTTATTTATAATCAGGTAAAAGACCGGGAAAAGGTAATAGAAGAGTTAAGTTCCCTTCTTGAGGTCGATCAGGAAACGGTTAGGAAAAAGGTGGAAAAGCGCAGCGTCCGGGAGATCATTAAGACCAATGTGGACAAAGAAACAGGGGATGCAGTGCGGCGCTTAAAGCTTCCCGGCGTAAAGGTGGATGAAGATTATAAGCGGTATTATCCCTATGGAAGTCTGGCATCCAAGGTACTAGGTTTTACAGGGGGAGATAACCAGGGGGTTATAGGACTGGAAGTGGAATATGACTCTTATTTAAAAGGAACTAATGGAAAAATACTGACCATGACCGACGCAAGGGGCGTGGAAATGGAAAATGGGGCAGAAGACAGACTGGAGCCGGTAGCGGGAAATGACCTGCGCCTTACATTGGATATAGAAATACAACAGTATGCCCAGCAGCTGGCTTATCAGACCTTAGAGAAGAAAAACGCCAAAAAAGTCTCTATTATTGTGATGAATCCGCAGACTGGGGGCATTTATGCCATGGTCAATGTGCCGGAATTTGACTTAAATGATCCTTTTACCCCGGATCAGAATTTAAGAAGCCAGGTCCTTCAAAAAGAGGCAGCAGAACGGGAGCCGGGCCAAAAGAAGCAGGAACTTTTAAATGCCATGTGGCGGAATACCTGCATCAATGACACCTATGAGCCTGGCTCTACCTTTAAGATCATCACAGCAGCTGCAGGATTGGAAGAAGGTGTGGTAAAGCTGACAGACAATTTCAGCTGTCCCGGCTTCCGGGTGGTGGAAGACCGGCGAATCCGCTGCCACAAAGCCGGGGGACACGGAGCAGAGACTTTTTTACAGGGTGTGATGAATTCCTGTAATCCTGTGTTTATCGATGTGGGACAGAGGCTGGGAAGAGATGCTTATTATAAGTATTTTATCCAGTTTGGCTTAAAAGGAAAAACCGGGATCGACCTGCCGGGAGAAGCGGCAACGATCATGCATAAAAAGGAAAATATCGGCCCTGTAGAGCTTGCCACTATTTCTTTTGGACAGTCCTTTCAGATCACGCCCATCCAGCTGATCACTACCGCAGCTTCTATTGTAAACGGCGGAAGACGGGTAACGCCTCATTTTGCAGCAGGGACCATAAGTCCGGATGGGAAAGACTATAAAGCATTTTCTTATCCTTTGGGAAAACGGATCTTGTCTGAAGAAACCAGCGCCACCATGCGTTATGTGCTGGAGAAAGTGGTAGCAGAAGGAAGCGGACGGAAGGCAGCAGTAGAAGGCTTTTCCATTGGAGGAAAAACCGCCACTTCTGAAAAACTCCCAAGAAGCAGGAAAAAATATATTTCTTCTTTTTTAGGTTTTGCACCTGCAAATGATCCCCAGGTCATTGCTCTGATCACCATTGACGAGCCGGAAGGGATCTACTATGGCGGCACCATTGCGGCCCCTGTGATCGGAACTCTTTTTGAAAATATCCTTCCTTATTTGGAAAATTCTGGAAAATGATCCTTGAAGATAACAGGGACATTGGAAAACCTTTAAGTTGATTATTCTGCAAAAAAGACGTATACTAATTACCAAATAAGACATACATATGAGATTGAGGTGCTTTATGATTCGTGAAACAATATTAGCTATTATCATCGCATTTGCCGTCAGCGCGCTGCTGTGCCCGGTGATCATACCATTTTTGCATAAGTTGAAATTCGGCCAGCAGGTAAGGGATGACGGCCCCCAGAGCCATTTAAAGAAACAGGGAACTCCTACCATGGGTGGTCTCATCATTCTGACCAGTATCATTATCACATCTGTTTTTTATATTCCATCTTATCCAAGGATCATCCCGGTGCTGTTTATGACAGTAGGTTTTGGAATCATTGGATTTTTAGATGATTATATTAAGATCATCATGAAGCGGTCAGAAGGATTAAATCCCATCCAGAAGCTGATCGGACAGTTTATCATTACCGGCATTTTTGCCTGGTACCTGCTCCACAGCGGGGAAGTGGGCATCGATATGCTGATCCCATTTACCGGCGGCTTTGAAAATGGAAAGTTCTTATCTTTAGGTATTTTATTTGTACCGGCTCTGTTTTTCATTACACTGGGTACAGATAACGGAGTAAACTTTACAGACGGACTGGATGGTCTTTGCACCAGCGTGACGATCCTGGTGGCTACCTTCCTTACTATAGTGGCCATTGGCGAAAATATGGGTATCAGCCCGATCACAGGAGCAGTTGTAGGAAGCTTACTGGGCTTTCTGCTTTTTAATGTATATCCGGCCAAAGTATTCATGGGAGATACAGGTTCTCTGGCATTAGGCGGTTTTGTGGCTTCTGCAGCTTACATGATGCGTCTGCCGTTATTTATCCCGATCATTGGCCTTATTTACCTGGTAGAAGTGCTTTCTGTTATCATCCAGGTTACTTATTTTAAGAAAACAGGGGGAAAACGTATTTTCAAAATGGCCCCCATCCATCATCATTTTGAACTGTGTGGCTGGTCAGAAACAAGAGTAGTAGCAGTATTCTCTATTGTGACTGCATTACTGTGCATGATCGCTTATCTGGGACTGTAGGAGACCTGAAAAGATTTAGGACCGCAGAAACGACACAGGAAGAAAACGGAGGTTAAAAGCAACATGAACCAGAGCAAAGTATTGGTTGCGGGTACTGGCATCAGCGGTATCGCTGCTGCAAGACTGGTCCTGGAACGGGGCGGTGAAGTGGTGCTTTATGATGGCAACACCAACTTAAACCCGGCAGAGATCCGTAAAAAATTTAAAGAAGAAGACAAAGTGGGGATCGTCCTTGGGGAGATCAAACGTTCTGACCTTTTAGGTGTGGAACTTTGCATTATCAGCCCGGGTATACCTTTAAACAGTGCTTTTGTGGCAGTAGTAGATGAGGCGGGCATCCCCATCTTAGGCGAGATCGAGCTGGCTTATCAGTGCGGCCTTGGCAAGCTGGCTGCTATTACAGGAACCAATGGAAAGACTACGACTACGGCCCTTACAGGAGCGATCCTTAAGTCACAGTATGAGGAGACTTTTGTAGTGGGAAATATTGGAGAACCTTACACTTCAAAAGTATCTGAGATGACAGAGAAGTCTGTAACTGTGGCAGAAGTGAGCAGTTTCCAGTTAGAGACCATTATGGATTTCCACCCGGATGTAAGTGCTATTTTAAACCTTACACCGGATCATCTGGACCGTCATGGTTCTATGGAAAATTATGTGCGCATTAAAGAGTGCATTACCATGAACCAGACTGCAAAGGATGCAGTAGTATTAAATTATGATGATCCGCTGCTTCGTGAGTTTGGGGAAAGCAGGATCGAAGAAGCGGCAGAGTCTGATGAAAAACTGGAAAAAACTGGAAACAATATCCAGGATGAAACAAAAGATGGACCTGTAAGTGAAAATACCGGGGAAAAAGAAGAAACGGAAGAAACAGAGAAAGCCGAAGAAACAGCCCCACAGTCTGAAACTAAGGCAGAGGATCTTCTTACAGGACTTCGGGCCAGAGTTTACTGGTTCTCCAGCAGGGAACGTTTAAAAGAAGGCTTTTTCTTAGACGGAGACAATATCGTCTATGCAGATGGAAATAAGGAGCAGGTCCTTGTAAACGTAAAGGAACTGCAGCTGTTAGGACGGCATAATTATGAAAATGTAATGGCAGCTGCCTATATTGGGCTTTTAATGGGTGTTCCTTTTGAGAAGATCCAGGAGACGGTGCGCCAGTTTAAGCCTGTAGAACACAGGATCGAATTTGTAAGAGAACGTACAGGTGTTCGTTATTACAATGATTCTAAGGGAACCAATCCAGATGCAGCCATCCAGGCTCTTCGGGCAATGCCGGGATCGGTCCTTCTGATCGCAGGCGGATATGATAAAAACAGTACTTATGATGAGTGGGTCAAAGAATTTGCCGGTAAGGTAAAATATCTGGTCCTTATTGGAAAGACCAGAGATAAGATTGCAGCCTGCGCAAAAGAACATGGTTTTACAGAGATCATGTATGCAGAAGACTTAAAAGAGGCAGTCCAGGTGTGTGCTGTTTATGCAGATGCCGGAGATTATGTGCTTTTAAGCCCGGCCTGCGCAAGCTGGGATATGTTTAAAAATTATGAAGAGCGGGGACGCGTCTTTAAAGAATGCGTCATGGCGCTTTAGGAGGTAGAAGACAATGGCGGGAAAAAAACGGCGCAGAAGACATCCGGGAGAAGCTCCTTCTGGTATGGCCGCAGATCACCCACAGGCGTCCCGCCACAATGGCAGACCTGCGCAGATCAAAGGACAGCAGGCGGTTCCAGTAAGGCGGGGCGGCGAGCAGGTACGCTATGTACAGCCGAATCGAGCAGCTGCTTATCCGGGAAATGGGGCGGCTTATGGAAGAAACGGAGGGGCTTATCCGTCAGATGCAGCAGCTTATGCGCAGCAGGAAGGAATGCAAAAAAAGAAAAAGCCCCGTCATTTTTATGATTACAGCCTTCTTTTTATCATCATTTTCCTGACTGTATTCGGACTGGTCATGATCTACAGTGCCAGTTCTTATACGGCTCAGTTAAGCAGCCGTTATGGGGGAAACAGTGCTTACTTTATGCAGAGACAGGCGGTAATCGCAGCTGCTGGGTTTGTGATAATGCTGATCATGTCCAAGCTGGATTATCACAGACTGGCGAAAGTGGCGACTGCCGGGTATGCATTATCTTATGTATTGATGATCGCTGTTTCTCTTGTGGGAAGAGCAGTAAACGGAAAACGAAGATGGCTTGGTGTAGGACCCCTTAGCTTTCAGCCTACAGAGTTTGCAAAGATCGCTCTTATTATCATGCTTGCAGCTTATATAACGGTCAAAGGAGAGCAGATAAACCACATAAAAACTGCCAAATGGGTGGTTGTGCTGACTTTGCCGATCTCAGGTCTTGTTGCGGCAAACAACTTAAGTTCCGGTATTATTCTGGTAGGTATCGGCTTTGTCATGCTTTTTGTAGCATGCAAGATCAAATGGCCTTTTTATGGGGTTGCTCTTAGCGGTATCGGTCTGTTAGCCGGTGCAGGGCCCATTGGCAAGATCCTGGTACAGATAAAAGTACTGCAGCCTTATCAGTACCGCCGTATTGAGGCATGGTTAAACCCGGAACTGGACCCGGAAGGAAAAAGCTTCCAGGTGCTTCAGGGACTGTACGCCATTGGTTCCGGCGGCCTTTTTGGTCAGGGACTGGGGCAGAGCATCCAGAAATTAGGCTTCCTTCCAGAGTCACAGAATGATATGATCTTTGCCATCATCTGTGAGGAATTAGGTCTTTTCGGAGCCGTGTCCATTATCCTGATCTTCCTGTTTATGATCTTCCGGTTTATGGTCATTGCCAATAATGCGCCAGATCTGTTTGGAGCACTTTTAACAGTAGGCGTTATGGCCCATATTGCCATCCAGGTAGTTTTAAATATTGCAGTTGTTACCAATACGATCCCGAATACAGGTATCACACTTCCTTTTATCAGTTATGGAGGTACGTCAGTTTTGTTTACCATGATCGAAATGGGTATTGTCTTAAGTGTATCCAACCGGATCCGGCTGGAAAATTAGCATCCGGGCATCTGAAAGATCCTTTTTTACATACAAGCACATAAGCAGCCATTAAGGCATATAATCTCATTAGAACATATTTCTATATGGAGGTGCCTTCTTGGCTGCAATTCAGGTTTATGGGATGAGTCATTTAAAAGGGGAGATTTCGGTTCAGGGCTCCAAGAACGGCGCTCTTCCTGTTATGGCGGGAGCTTTGCTGCATAAAGGAGTAACGGTGCTTGTAAATGTGCCGGATATAGAAGATACCCGGTGTATGGTGGATATTTTAAGAGAACTGGGCTGCGACTGCAAAAGAGAAGGCATAGGCCTTGTGATCGATGCTTCAAAAGCAGCAGGAACCCAGGTGCCTGAAAAATATGTAAAAGCCATGCGTTCTTCTATTATTGTATTGGGAGCTCTTCTTGGAAGGATGAAGAAAGGGCAGTGCAGTCTGCCTGGGGGATGTCTGATCGGGGCAAGACCTGTGGATCTGCATTTAATGGTCCTTCGGGGGCTGGGAGCAGAGATCAGAGAAACGGAAGGAAGCTTTGATGCTGAGGCAGGAAGGGGACTTTCCGGCGCTGAACTCTATCTTCCATACCCAAGTGTAGGAGCTACGGAGCAGGCCATCCTTGCAGCAGTTCTTGCAGAAGGTGTAACTGTGATCCACGGGGCTGCAAGAGAACCGGAGATCAGCCAGTTGTGCCTGTTTTTAAATGGAATGGGTGCGGTGATCTGCGGTATGGGAACGGACCATCTGATGATACAGGGAGTGAAAACACTCCATGACAGCGTATGGAAGATCCCGGGAGACCGTATTGTGGCGGGAACTTACTGCAGTGGGGTAATGATGGCCGGCGGGAATATTTCCTTAAAAGAAGTGCTGCCGGAGCAGCTAGAAGAGCCATTAAAGCTGCTTAGGCAGGCGGGAGCCACCGTTAAAAGGGAGAAAGAACGGCTTTCTATTTCTATGGAAGGACGGCCGAGACCCTTAAAGATCTCTACAGGACCTTATCCCGGGTTCCCAACGGATATGCAGTCTCTTTTTATGGCATTTTTATCCATAGCAGAGGGAGAAAGCCATATTGAGGAAAAGGTGTTTGAGGACCGGTTTGGAACAGCAGCATCTCTTGTAAAAATGGGGGCAGATATCACCTGTAAAGAGAAAATTGCTGTGATAAAAGGGGTTCCCCGGCTTACAGGCACTAGAGTAAAAGCACTGGATCTGCGGGGCGGAGCAGCCCTTGTGACAGCAGCTTTAGGAGCAGAAGGAAGTACGATAATAGAAGATTGTTATCATATTAAAAGAGGATACGAAGATATCTGCCGTGACCTGCAGGCACTGGGCGGCAGAGTATGCTGGATGGAGAGTGATACAGGATGATAAGAAGGGCAGAGAGAAAAAACTATAAATGGTTGGGGATCGCCGCGGCGCTTTTGCTGCTTGGGGCGGTCCTTGTATTCGGTCTGCGCATTAAAGAGGTGACAGTATCCGGAAGTGACAGATATACGCCGCAGCAGATCGAAAACATTTTGTTTTCCGGACGATGGGGAAATAATACCATTCTGGCTCTTATTAATGATAAGACAAAGCCTCATAAACAGATCCCTTTTGTGGAAGATTATAAGCTTGTTTTTCATGGCCCTTTTAAGGTGGAGGTCATTGTTTATGATAAGAGCATTGTAGGCTATGTGTCTTATATGAGCAGCTATATGTATTTTGACCGGGATGGTATTATCGTGGAAAGTTCCGCAGACTGCCTGTCGGGAGTCCCCTGGATCACAGGACTGGAATTTGGCCGCATTGTTTTGTACAAACCTTTGCCTGTAAAAGATCCCAAAATATTTGAAGAAATATTAAACCTGACCCAGCAGCTGTCTGTTTATAATATCCAGGTAGACCGCATTAAGTTTTCTTCTTCCGGCCAGCCGTCACTGACAATCGGGCAGATGGAGGTGACTCTGGGAGACGGCGGTGATGTAGACGGAAAACTTTCTCTTTTAAATGATATCCTGCGGGACCACCCGGAATTAAAGGAGAAAAAGGGAACGCTGGAGCTGGATGGATATTCAGATACAGGAAACG
>CAVIPV010000008.1:0-40261 GCA_963644495.1 Prevotella sp.
TTTCAGCACTTATGCTACCTGGTGGATCCGCCAGTCTATTACCAGGGCCATTGCAGATCAGGCCAGAACGATCCGGATCCCGGTCCATATGGTAGAGATTATCAACCGGGTGATGCGAAGCTCCAGGCGGCTCATCCAGGAATTAGGGCGGGAGCCTACGGTCCAGGAGATCGCAGACCAGGTACATATGCCTGTAAAACGGGTGGAAGAGGTTTTAAATATGGCTCAGGAACCGGTATCCCTGGAAACACCTGTGGGAGAGGAAGAAGACAGCCACCTGGGGGATTTTATCCAGGATGAAAAAATGTCCCTGATTCAGGATGAGGCATCTTTTGTGTTTTTACATGAGCAGCTGATGGCTGTGTTAAAGACATTGACTCCAAGGGAGCAAGAGGTATTATCCCTTCGTTTTGGACTTTATGACGGCGAGGCCAGAACACTGGAAGAAGTGGGAAGAAAGTTCCATGTGACCAGGGAGCGGATCCGTCAGATCGAGGATAAGGCTTTACGCAAACTGCGTCATCCAAGCAGGAGCAGGAAGTTAAAAGACTATCTGGAAAGTTAAGACTGCTGGTGCAAAGGTCGTAAGTTTAATATCGGGTTTAATTTTTATAGAAGGAACAGGACATACATGACAGAGAAAAACAATAATACAGAGACAAAAAAGACAAGGCTTCGCCTTTCGGAACGCTTAAAGCTGGTTGCTTCTTTTGTACCAGAAGGCAGCCGGATCGCAGATATTGGAACTGACCACGGATATGTGCCTATTTATCTGGCAGAAACCGGAAAAATTAAAGGGGCTCTGGCAATGGATGTGCGAAAAGGACCTCTGGCGAGAGCGGATGAACATATAGAAGAATACAGACGGGATGCCGGGGAAGCGGCTATTTCCATAGAGACCCGTTTAAGCAACGGATTGGAAAAGCTTCAGGCTGGAGAAGCAGACACTGTGATCATCGCAGGAATGGGTGGTGAGCTGGAGATCAGCATTCTGGAAGCCGGAAAACATGTAAGGAGAAGTATCCGCCACTGGATCTTTTCGCCTCAGTCAGATCTGGAAAAATTCCGCCGCTATCTGAAGGAAAATGGCTTTTATATTGAAGATGAAGCCATGATACTGGATGAAGGAAAGTTTTATACAGTCATAAAAGCCGGTTTTGGAGGAGGCGGAAAAGATACCTGTGCTTGTGAGACGATCCCGGAGTATCGTTTTGGGGCTGTTCTTATCAAGCGGGGAGATGCTGTTTTAAAACAGTATCTTTTAAAAGAAGAAAAAAGAGTAGAAGGGATCTTAAAGGGATTTGCAGGAAAGTCAGAAGAAGAACTGACTGCCAGACAGGCAGCTGCCTGCAAAGCTTTAAAAGAAGAACTTTCATGTATCAGGGAGGCACAAGATGAAATGCAGTGAAGTAATAGAAATATTGGGAAAACTGGCGCCGGAAAGTTGTGCCTGTGACTGGGATAATCCGGGATTGTTAGCAGGGCGCAGTGATAAAGAGGTAAAAAAGGTCTATATTGCTTTAGATGCAACAGATCAGGTTGTGGAAGCAGCTGTGAAAGCAGGGGCAGATATGCTTCTTACTCATCATCCCCTTATCTTTAAAGCCATTAAGAAAGTAAATGATCAGAATTTTATTACCAGACGTCTGATAAAGCTGATCCAGGCAGATATTGCTTATTATGCCATGCATACTAATTTCGACGCAGCTCCCGGCTGTATGGCAGATCTGGCAGCTAAGCGGCTTTCTTTAAAAGATACAGAGCCATTAGAGGCTATGGGAGATATGGAAATAAATGGAAATTCTGTGGCATATGGAATTGGTAAAACAGGAAATTTACCAGAGAAGCTGACGGTAAAAGCCCTGGCTGAAAAAGTAAAGCAGGCATTTGATCTTCCTTTTGTTCTGGTATACGGGGAAGAGTTGATGAATATGGAAGTAGAAAAAGTAGCTCTCTGCCCAGGTGCTGGTGGAAGCGTGATCGAAGAGGCCATTCACACAGGGGCAAAGGCACTGGTAACAGGGGATATCAGTCATCATCAGGGAATTGATGCTGCAGCAAGGCAGATGGCAGTGATCGATGCAGGTCATTATGGAATGGAGCACATTTTCATCCGGTATATAGCTGAATATCTGAAAGAAAAGCTTCCGGCAGAGATAGAGATTATTTCAGCAGAACCGGCATGGCCGGCAGTTCTTTTGTAAACCGTTTTTCTAAAAAGGGCAAGAAGCAGATGTCATGGTTAGACTGTAGCTTGAAATGAATGGTTTGAAAATTTATCCGTGGACAGAGAAAAAAAACTATGCTAAAATAAATAAGTGTGAGTAAGACAGATGGTCGCTGCTGCGATACCGAGAGGACGCAGGAGAGGAAAGTCCGGGCTTCACAGGGCAGGATGCCAGATAACGTCTGGCGGGGGCGACCCTAGGGAAAGTGCAACAGAAATATACCGCCCGCTGTATTTTACAGCAGGCAAGGGTGGAATGGCAGTGTAAGAGACTACCGCCCGACTGGTAACAGGCGGGGCACATGTAAACCCCATTCGAAGCAAGACCAAACAGAAAGCATATGGCGGCCCGTCAGCTTTCGGGTAGGTTGCTTGATGCTGCTGGTGACAGCAGTACTAGATAGATGACCATCCAATGACATAACCCGGCTTACCGTTTTACTCACAGCATTTGCAGCGATGAAGTGCGTCTCCTTGAATCAAAGGGGACGCTTTTTCGCAAATCAGGAATTAATTAAAGGATACAGCAGTCATTATTTTGGGACGGTTCCCGGAACAGATCTGACTTGGCAGCCATAAAGTATAGAATAAAAGTAACTGTTCAGTAGGTCTGCGCACTTGCTGCGCTGACCGTAAGAAAACATAGGCTGGAAGGCAAAAATCCCATCAGCGAAGCTGATCTGGAATGGTTTTTTGCTCGTAACTACGAAGGTACTGAATAGTTACGAATAAAAGATATAGAATACGGCAGTGGTCTGCAGTTTTTATAAGTGGTTCGGTATGAAAAAAGGAAGGATATCTATGATACAGTTGAAAATAAATGCACAGACGAAAGAATACCCTGAAGACATTACCTGGCAGGTGATAGCAGAAGAATATCAGAAAGATTATTTAGATGAAATATTATTAGTCCAGGTAAACGGAAAACTTCAGGAACTGCAGGAAAAGATAAGAGAAGGGGAGGTGCGGTTTATCACAGCAAGACAGAATCCGGGGATTTCCGCCTATCAGAGAAGTGCCACCCTTATGATGCTGAAGGCTTTTTATGCAGTGGCAGGCGCTGAAAATGTGGAAAAGGTCATTGTGGATTTTTCTCTTGGAAAAAGTTTTTTTGTAGAAGCCAGGGGAAATTTTACCTTAAATCAGGAGCTTCTCGATCAGGTAAAGGCGAAAATGTGGGATTATGTAAATCGGGAGATTCCCATTTTAAAGAGAAGTATTTCCACGGATGATGCAGTAGAAAGTTTTCACAGACACAGGATGTACGACAAAGAACGATTGTTTCGTTATCGTCGCGTGTCCAGTGTCAATGTTTACAATATTGATGGATTTGAAGACTATTTCTACGGCTATATGGTTCCCAATACGAAATATATCCGTTATTTCGATTTAAAGCTGTATGAATATGGTTTTGTATTCATTCTGCCGTCTATGCTGGCACCGACAGTTCTGCCGGAGTTTGCTTCGTTTCCGAAACTGTTTCATATACTGGCAGATTCCTCACATTGGGGAAAACGTCTGGATTTGGAGACCGTGGGTGCCTTAAATGACAAGATTGCAGCAGGGGATATGTCTCATTTAATACTGATCCAGGAGGCACTGCAGGAAAAACGTATTGCAGAAATCGCAGCCCAGATCGCAGAGCGGAAAACAGCCAAACTGGTTATGATCGCAGGGCCGTCTTCCTCGGGAAAGACTACATTTTCTCACAGACTTTCCGTTCAGTTAGAAGCTATTGGCTTAAAGCCGCATCCCGTTGCAGTAGATAATTATTTTGTTAATCGTGTAGATAGCCCAAGAGATGAAAACGGAGACTATAATTATGAAGTTTTGGAATGCCTGGATGTAGATAAATTCAATCAGGATATGCAGGCACTTTTAAGAGGGGAGCAGGTGGAACTTCCTCATTATAACTTCAAAAAAGGAGAGCGGGAATATAAAGGGGATTTTCTAAAACTGGGGAAAGATGATATTCTGGTAATCGAAGGGATCCATTGCTTAAATGATCGCTTATCCTATTCTCTTCCAAGAGAGAGCAAATTTAAGATCTACATCAGCGCTCTTACTCAATTAAATATTGATGAACATAACCGTATCCCGACTACAGACGGACGCTTGCTGCGCCGTATGGTTCGTGATGCAAGAACAAGGGGCGCTTCGGCTCAGGATACTATCCGCATGTGGCCCTCTGTGCGAAAAGGAGAAGAGGAAAACATTTTCCCATATCAGGAGGAAGCAGACGCTATGTTCAACTCTGCTCTGATCTATGAGCTTGCAGTGTTAAAACAGTATGCAGAGCCGCTGCTTTTTGGCATTCCAAAAGATTGTCCGGAATATATGGAGGCGAAGCGGCTGCTTAAATTCCTGGATTATTTCATTGGCGTCAGCAGCGAGGATATTCCTAAAAATTCGATCTTAAGAGAGTTTATCGGCGGCAGCTGTCTGGATGTATGATATGAGGTTGGGGGCAAAAGGCATTTTGCCCCCTTTTGATACCGAATTGCTGCGCATCTTGCATTCTCACAATTCTAAAAACATTCGTAATCCGCTCATTTTTCTTCAAAAAATGGCTTATACTCCTGGTACATCATGATGTCAGTTTAACTTCAGATCCTGATGGCGGTACATCAGCTCGATATATGCAAGGATCAAAGGAGCCACCCCTTTAGCTTCATTTTTAACAACCGGTTCACGCATATAATATTCAAAGGTTCCTTCGCGCATTTCTTTATTTCCCAGCCCGGCCACCAGACAGATTCCTCCCAGCTGAAGTTCTCCGTCTTCTTCAGACAGATAAGTGCTGCAGATTCCTTCAAAGGTCTTTTTACCGTAAGCAAAATACGATTCGTCAAGAAAACCAAGACGTACGCTTTTCATGATCGCATATGCGAAGATTGCTGAACCGGATGTTTCGAGATAATTCGGACGGATGCCTCCGCGGTTTACAACCTGATACCACATACCTGTTTTTTCATCCTGATAGGGAAGCATGGAATCAATCAGTTCCTTGTAAATCCGATTCAGTTCTGCTTTTTCATTTACAAGTGTTTCCCGGGGCATTACTTCCATCGTATCGATCAGAGCCATTGCATACCAGCCCAGTGCACGAAGCCAGAAGTTATCAGATAAGCCGGTGACTTTATCGCACCAGAATGATGTTCTGGAATCATCATAGGCGTGGTAATACAGTCCGTTTCTTAAATCACGCATAAGATTGTATACATTAACAAACTGCTGATAGCTATCTGCGCAATTAGCACCGTTATTATAAGTTACCTCGTATTGCATGTAAAATGGCTGCGCCATATAAAGCCCGTCAAGCCAGATCTGGTTCGGATAGATTTTCTTGTGCCAGAAATTACCGGTGGAAGTACGTGGCTGTGTTTTTAACTGACTGTATACCAGATCAATGGCCTTACGATATTTTTCTTTACCGGTCAGATCATACAGGTCAAAGAGTGTTTTTCCTGCATTTACGTTGTCGAGATTGTGCTCGTTTGGGTCATAAGAATGGATTGATCCATCTTCTTCTACAAAATAATCAATAAACTGGTCTGCAAAATCAAGGTATTCCTGTTTTCTGGTAATGTGATAAAGCTCCAGAATTGCATGAATCATGCAGCCGTCCATATAGTTCCAGGAAGGTTTTGCACCTTGACGGATTTTTTCAATATTCCAGATTGGGCAGTCAGGGCTGCTTTTTTTTAAAAGCTGATCGATGTATCTGTCAAGAATTTTCATAGCTGTATAGGTTTCCTTTCTAATATAAAATGATGTTGGGGTCAAAAGGTATTTTGACCCCTCTGATACCGAATTGCTACGTGCTTTGCACTCTCGCAATTCTAAAAACATTCGTAATCCGCTCATTTTTCTTCAAAAAATGGCTTCTTACTCATGTTTTTGGCGGGTCCCAAGGTCAAAAATCCTCCTGCAAGCAAGCTGGTGTCGGATTTTTGACCTTTTGACCCTGGTATCATATAATGAAAACGTTTGCAATTATTTTGATTCTAGCACAAATTAAAAAGAAAAGAAATTGTAAGTAATACACAAAATAAAAGTGACGAAACTAGGTAAAATATCTAATTGACGGATACGGATATATATGATAGTATGTAAATATCACAAGAGACGTGCAGGACTGATTTTGGAACAACAGAAACATGATCGGAAATGCATATTTTTTTAGTCGAGATTGCAAACCTTTGCACGACAGCGGGATTTAACAGAAACGGTTGGGCATTCCGGCAAATATCACAAAGAAAGGGAGAGGTTTCTTATGAAAAACATGAAAAGAGCAGCAGCATTAACACTGGCTTCCATTACAGCGATTTCGCTGGTTGGATGCGGCGGAAGCAGCACAACAACAACTTCAGCAGATACCAAGGCTGCAGGTGAAAGCAGCGCAGAAGGAGGAAATTCTGCAGATGCTTCCGGCGACATCACTTTTTCCTGGTGGGGCGGAGATTCAAGACATGAAGCAACTGAAAAGGCAATCGAGGCTTTTCATGCGAAATACCCGGATATATCAGTGAGTCCTGAATACGGAGCATGGTCCGGCTGGGAAGAAAAGCAGTCCTTAAATATTCTGGGCGGCAACGCTGCAGATCTGATGCAGATTAACTGGAACTGGATCGATCTTTATTCTAATAACGGAACAAATTTCGCAGACCTGAACCAGTATGCAGATATTATTGATCTGACCCAGTTCCCGGAAAATGCCTTGGAACAGTGCACGGTTGACGGCAAATTAATGGCAGTTCCGATTGCTATGACCGGTCGTCTGTTCTATTGGAACAAGACAACCTTTGATGAGGTTGGATGCGATATTCCGACTGATGAAGCATCTTTACTTGAGGCAGGCGCTAAGTTTAAGGCTTACAACGAGGATTATTATCCATTAGCGCTCGGTGAGTATGACCGTGCAATGTTCCTCGTATATTATCTTGAATCAGTTTACGGTAAGAGCTGGGTTGAGAATGGTGAACTTCAGTATACAGAAGAAGAGATCCAGAAAGGAATGGAGTTTATTACCAAACTGGAAGAAAATCATGTAATCCCGACTATTGCTACTATTGCAGGAGACATGGCTGATTCTCTGGATAAGAACGCAAAATGGATCAACGGTATGTATGCAGGTATCTATGAATGGGATTCTGCAGCAAGCAAGTACGAAAAAGCAGTTGCTGAATCTACTGATAAGCCAGGTCAGGAATTTGTTCAGGGAGAATTTGTAAAATTTGGTGATTACAACGGCGGATTTACAAAGATTTCCATGGCATTTGCTATCTCTGCAAATTCTGAACATCCTCAGGCAGCTGCAACTCTGCTTAACTATCTGTTAAATGATCCGGAAGGTATTGAAATCTGCAGTACTGAAAGAGGTGTTCCGTGTTCCGCAGAAGCTTTAAAGGTTCTTGATGAGAAGGGACTTGGAAATGAACTGGTTAAGAAAGCAAATGCAGCTGTTATGGAACACAATCAGTTCCCACTGGATTCTAAATTTGAACACAGTGATCTGAAGGCAAACCCGGATGGCGTTTACTACAAAGTATTCAGCAAGCTGAGTGCAGGTGATATTGACAGTGCTGAGGCTGCAAAACAGCTGACAGAAGGTGTAAACGAAGTTCTTGGACAGTAATTTTGAACAGCCAATGGATCGTCACCTAAGGGTGATGTGTCTATGGCAAACAGCGGAGGGAATTTAGTAATGGATGTCAGAGAAGCCGTAAAAGATAAGGCAAATTATGGTCAGGTCGTAGATTGGTTTAAAAGTCTGGGAGATCTGAATCTGGATCAGCTTGTATTGTTGGCTGACATACTTGATGCGATGTCAGAAGAAATTTTTGAATATTACAAGGCCCTCTGCGATATTTTAAAAGGGCAGCTGCAAAAGATCCGCCGGGAGTGTCTGAAAAATGGAATTGAGAAAGAATTTCCGGAAGCTTCCATGCGGGAACGTTTGAATTACGTGATAGAAATGGCCGGAAAAAAAGGGGCCGTTTTACCGGAAAAGTATGAATGGCTGACCAAGTAGACATTGGATGCACTGTAGAAGGTGCATAAGGTAACTGTGGATGCGGCATCTTTCGGAATGGGTCTGCCGGACCGGGAGATGCTGTATTCTGGACGTTGTAATTTACCGTAAGGGGGAGGTAACTGTATGCAAAATAAGCACAGTTTCAAAAAAACCTTGGCTGAGAATGCGGGTTTCCTATATATAGTGCCGTGGCTGATCGGATTTCTTATCTTTAAAGTTTATCCTTTTGCTTCTTCACTGTATTACAGCTTTACAAACTATGACCTGTTTTCCGGAATAAGCAAGACAGGACTGATGAACTATCAGAAGATCTTTACAGACAGCGATATTATCCGCGCTTTTGCTGTTACTTTTAAGTATGCTATTTTTGATGTACCGCTGAAGCTGATTTTTGCATTGTTCATCGCTTACATCTTGAATTTTAAACTGAAGGGTGTAAATTTCTTCCGTACAGCCTATTATATCCCGTCAATCTTAGGCGGATCGATTGCTATCGCTATCTTGTGGAGAGCGATCTTTAACACAGATGGTCTGATCAATACAGTCCTTGGCTTCTTTGGAGTAGCTAAGATCAACTGGATGGCCGGCGCAAATTCTGCGCTTTTGGTGATCATTTTGCTGCGTGTATGGCAGTTTGGATCTGCAATGGTTATTTTCCTGGCGGCATTGAAAGGAGTATCACAGGATCTTTATGAAGCGGCGTCTATTGATGGTGCAGGAAAGTGGACACAATTTTTTAAGATCACTGTTCCGATCATCACACCGGTAATCTTTTATAACCTGATCACTCAGTTATGCCAGGCGTTCCAGGAATTCAACTCTCCATATCTGGTAACAAAGGGCGGACCAAACGGAGCAACCACCCTGATTTCACTGTTGATTTATAACAATGCATTCCTGCGTCACAAGATGGGTATGGCAAGTGCTCAGGCATGGATCCTGTTTATCATTGTCATGACATTAACTGCAGTTGCATTTATCAGCCAGAAAAAATGGGTTTATTACTCAGATGAAGATGGGAGGTAGAAGATTATGACAAAAGAACAACGCGCAAAAGTCAGTACAGTACTGCGTTATATCCTTCTTGTGGCAGTTGGTTTTATTATGGTCTATCCTCTGATCTGGATGGTAGGTGCCACATTTAAAACGAATTCAGAAATCTTCACCAGTGCATGGTTCTGGCCGAAAAATCCGGTATTTGATGGTTATAATGATGCATTTAAGAGTTATGGCGGAAAAATCGACCTGATCAAATCCATGCTTAATACGTATAAGATTGTTGTTCCGAAGGTAATTTTTACTCTGCTTTCGGCTACCCTGACAGCGTATGGTTTTGCACGTTTTGATTTTAAGGGGAAATCAATCTTCTTTTCACTGATGATCTCCACCCTGTTTCTGCCTCAGGTTGTTTTAAATGCGCCGCAGTATATTATGTATAATAAGTGGGGATGGATCGACTCTTATCTGCCGCTTACGATTCCGTCTCTGTTTGCGGTAGACACTTATTTTGTATTCATGCTTGTTCAGTTTTTAAGAGGTGTTCCGAGAGAACTGGAGGAGGCAGCTAAGATTGACGGTTGTAATTCTGTGAAAACTTTGTGGTATGTGATCGTTCCAATGCTTAAGCCGTCACTGGTATCTTGTGCATTGTTCCAGTTTATGTGGACATCTAATGATTTCCAGGGACCATTGATTTATATTGCAGATATGAAGAAGTATACACATTCTATCTATTTGCGTATGTCTATGGATGGCGATGTAGGATTTCAGTGGAATCGTATCCTTGCGATGTCCTTACTTTCGATCATTCCATCTCTGATCGTATTTTTCTGCGCTCAGAACTCATTTATTGATGGTATTTCAGCTGGTGGCGTTAAGGGCTAGATCACCGCACAATAACAAGTTTGATAAGGGGATTCTCATATTGGGAGTCCCCTTTAAATATCTACCATAAAACTGTTTTATTGGCAGGTTTTGGAAGAAAGCAGCAAAAATAAACTGGACAATTTGAAAGGAAGTGCTAACATGTTGAAGAAAGTAAGTTCAATTTTTCAGAATGCAAGATCCATCACTATTGAGATCGAAGACGAGGGGATTTTTCACACAAAACGAGAGTATGAAATTTATGTAAATGGTGTTTTATACCAGAAAACAGACCGGGTGATCACGGGCATCTATGATCTGAAACCATCTACGGATTATGAAATAAGTGTTGTATCGGGTGACGAGCAGGCTGCCGTTTTTGTTAGGACAGACGAAGAATTCGTAACATTGAATGTAAGGGATTTCGGTGCAAAAGGAGATGGCATCAGCGATGATACTCTTTTTATCCAGTCAGCGATTATGGCGTGCCCGAAAAAAAGCCGCGTATTGATTCCGGAGGGAACTTATAAGGTAACCAGCCTGTTCCTGAAAGATGATCTGAATCTGGAGCTGGCACAGGGAGCAGTGCTTTCTGCTGAAACAGACCGTAATAAATTTCCGATTTATCCGGGACTGATCCAGAGCTGGGATGAGAAAGAAGAGTACAATCTGGGAACCTGGGAAGGAAATCCGCTTCCTATGTTTTCTGCGATCATTACAGGTGTCAACGTTAAACATGTAGTAATCTACGGAAGGGGAATTGTTGACGGAAATGCAAATTTTGATGAGGATAACTGGTGGTATCTGCCGAAAGTAAAGAGGATTGCTTTCCGCCCGAGAATGCTTTTCCTTAATCATTGTGAAGATGTTGTGGTTGCCGGAATCCAGGTACAAAATAGTCCAAGCTGGAATATTCATCCGTATTTTTCTGATAATCTTCGCTTTATCGACCTTAATGTACTGAATCCGAAGGTTTCACCTAATACAGACGGCCTTGACCCGGAATCCTGCGTAAACGTGGAGATTGTCGGTGTATATTTCTCTTTGGGAGATGACTGTATTGCTGTCAAAGCAGGAAAGATTTATATGGGTGCAAAATATAAACGATCCTGCGAAAATATTATGATCCGTCAGTGCTGTATGCGTGATGGTCATGGATCAGTGACCATCGGCAGTGAGATGGCGGGAGGAATAAAAAATCTTACAGTTAAGGATTGCTTATTCCTCCATACAGACCGTGGACTTAGGATTAAGACAAGACGTGGACGTGGAAAGGATGCAATTGTGGATGGTATTCTTTTCGATCACATTCAGATGGATCATGTTATGACACCTTTTGTGATCAACTGCTTTTATTTCTGCGATCCGGACGGACATATTGAATATGTTCGCAGCAAAGAGGCACTTCCGGTGGATGAACGGACACCGCAGATACGAAGTCTTGTATTTCGGAATATAGAAGCAAAGAACTGCCATGTGGCAGGTGTTTTCTTCTATGGACTTCCTGAGAAAAAGATCAGCAACGTGGTCATGGAGCATGTCCATATCACTTATGCAGAAGATGCACAGCCGGGAGCTCCGGCAATGATGGATGGATTGGATCCTTGCAAAAAAATGGGCATTTTTGCAGATAATATTGAGAAACTGGTTTTACGGGATGTCAAAGTAGAAGGCCAGGAAGGTGAGGCATTCATACTGAATAACATTGACAATTTAGATAGTGATCTGTAAATTGAGCACAACTGACAAAAAATCTTCTCACAAAATCAAGCACAGAAAGATTCCGGGAGAACATTAAAGCAGGATGGAGGAAAGGTCATGAGTATAACGATCAAAGATATTGCGCAGAAAGCGGGAGTTTCTTATTCTACGGTTTCAAGAGCGTTAAACGGGATCGGAAGTACAAATGGAGAGCGGAGAAAGCGGATCATAAAGATTGCAGAAGAGATGGGATATGTTCCTAATCAGGCAGCGATCCATCTGAAACTTTCCAGATCTTATGTGATCGGATTGTATTTTTCAACAATCAGTAAAATGACATCTCCCTTTGTCCTGCATGATGTCTTAACAGGTGTTTACAGTATTGTAGGAAGTAAATATAATGTTGTTGTAAAAGGTATTGATATGCATGAAGCAGGAACATTGAACCCGTCCTACTATGACGGGATCATAGTTTTAAGCCAGCGAACAGAAGACAGTACATTCATGGAGGAAGTATTGGGAAAGAAGATTCCTATGGTTGTAATCTGCCGACAGGTGGATGTGGAAGCGCCGAATGTGACTACAGATGAAGCAAAGGCGATGGAAACAGCAATGGATTATCTGATTGAAAACGGACATCGTAATATCTGTGTGATCGAGGGAGCTCCTAATCTGGATTCTACAAGACTTCGTCATCTTGGCTGGCAGAATGCGGCAAAAAAACACGGTCTGGATCCTGATGCAATTCCGACAGTCAGCGGGACTTACAGATATGCAAGCGGTTATCAGGGGGCGAAGCTTCTTCTTGCGTATAACCCGACTGCATTTTTATGCTTCAACGATGAAATGGCTTTTGGAGCAAGAGAAGCCATACTGGAAGAGGGACTGAAAGTGCCGGATGATGTTTCACTGATCGGATTTGATAATTGGGATATGTCGGGATACAGCAGCATGAGGCTTACAACCGTTGAGAGAAGTATGAGTGAGATCGCAAAAGAAGGTACAAAGATTCTTTTGCGCAGAATTGAGGAAGGTGTAGAGGATAACAGCAGGATCGTTCTGGGAAACCGGCTGATTGTGCGAAATACGGTCAGGCGAATTTAAACAGACAGTAAATTGCGTGACAGCGATTGTGAAACTGTATGTAAATAAAGAAAGAGACAAAAGGAGAGGATGGGTCGGTCATGACGGAAGGCGAAAAAAGAAGAGAAGGCATTCTTTCTTTGTTAGACGGGACAGATGTTCCGGTATCGGGTACAGAATTGGCTCACCGCTTTAAGGTAAGCCGTCAGGTGATCGTTCAGGATATTGCTCTTTTGCGGGCTGAGGATAAAAAAATCCTTTCTACTTACCGTGGGTATATTCTTGAACGCAAAAGTGAAAAACGGAGAAAATGCATTCGGGTATTTTGCGTCTGCCATTCTACAGAAGATACCAAAGATGAGCTGCAGACTATCGTGGATTACGGAGGACATGTTCTGGATGTGGCAGTGGATCACCCTTTGTATGGACAGCTTAGGGCAGATCTTATCATTGATAACCGCTTGGATATAGCAGAGTTTGTAGACCGCATGAACCGTTTTCAGGCCCAGCCCTTAAAAGTACTTACAGACGATTATCATTATCATACAGTCACTGCGGAATCTGAAAAAAACCTGGATTTTATTGAGCAGGAGCTGCGCCAAAAAGGTTATCTAAAAGAAGAATAGAAGAGTGATCTTCGTATTGAAAAAACGCCCCATCTCAAGACTGAGACGGGGCATTTTGTTATGTTTGTTACAGACTCACAATCAGACATTTCATTATTTTACAACATCCAGATCAAATCCGAAGTACTGAACAGCATTGTTGTAGCTGATTCCTTTGACAATAGCCTCTAAGGACTTCATATCTGCAGGATATTCTCCATTTTCTACCCAGCCGCCGATCAGTGCGCAGAGAACGCGGCGGAAATACTCATGTCTGGTGTAGGATAAGAAGCTTCTGGAGTCGGTCAGCATACCGATGAAGTTGCCCAGGCAGCCTAAGTTAGCCAGGGATACCATCTGATCAGTCATACCAACTTTGTGATCATTGAACCACCAAGCAGAGCCCTGCTGGATCTTTCCTGGGAATTTCTCTTGGAAGCAGCCGATGATGGTGCCGATGGAAGCGTTGTCGTTTGGATTTAAGGAGTAAATGATAGTCTTTGGAATATCATTGGTTGCGCTTAATGCATTTAAGAAATCTGCCATCTGTGCGCTTGGAGCATAGTTGTTGATGCAGTCATAACCGGTATCTGGTCCTAACTGCTCAAACATGTAAGCGTTATTGTCACGCTTGCATCCGTAGTGAAGCTGCATAATCCAGTTTCTCTTAGCATATTCTTTTGCAACAAAGAGCATGAACTCAGTCTTGTACTTTAATTCTTCTTCCTTAGAGATAGCTTCGCCCTTTAAGCCCTTAGCAAGGATAGCGTCAACTTCTGCCTCAGAAGCAGGAGCATACATAACATACTCTAAAGCGTGGTCAGATACGCAGCACTTCATGGAAGTGAAGAAATCCATACGGTTCTTTAAAGCTTCCTTTAAGGATGCGAAATCTTTTACGGTGGTACCGCTGACTTTGGATAACTGATCCATGTAAGCTGCGAAGGTTGGCTTTTCAACGTTCATAGCCTTGTCCGGACGCCATGCCGGCAGAACCTGTACATCAAAAGTAGTATCTTCAGCCAGTTTCTTGTGCCATTCCAGAGAATCAACAGGATCATCTGTGGTACAGATCAGGGTAACATTAGACTGCTTGATCAGGTTGCGTACAGTCATGGAATCTTCCTGTAACTTAGCATTGCACAGGTTCCACACTTCTTCAGCAGTATCGCCGTTTAAGTAGCCTTCGTAACCGAAGTATCTTCTTAACTCTAAGTGGCTCCAGTGATACAGTGGGTTGCCGATCAGCTTAGGCATCGTCTCGGCCCATGCCTGGAATTTCTCTCTGTCTGTGCCGTCACCGGTAATGTATTTCTCATCAACACCGTTGGAACGCATCTGACGCCATTTGTAATGGTCGCCTCCCAGCCATACCTGGGTAATGTTTTCGAACTTGCGGTCTTCGCAGATCTCCTGAGGATTGATATGGCAGTGATAGTCTAAGATCGGCATATTCTCTGCGTAATCATGATAGAGTGTCTTTGCCATGTCTGTGGATAATAAGAAGTCCTTGTCTAAAAACTGTTTCATAGTGATAGATCCTCCTTTAAAATTGGAATTTAAAAGTTTGTAGTTCTTCTTTTTATTAGAGCAGAGGCGATAGTCGTCCGGCTAGGGACGTTAGCGCCGCTGAAAACTCCCATAAGGGTATTAACAGTCGTGGTGCAAAGTGCTTCCACCTTGCTGTCGATGGATGTGATCTCCGGATCTGTACAGAGGGACAAAACAGAGTTATTGTACCCGATGATACTTAAGTTTTCCGGAATGGAAATATCTTCTGCATGGGCAAATTTCACAGCTCCAACGGCCAGTGAGTCATCAGAAGTTAAGACTGCGTCAAATTCCAGTCCTTCTTCTTTCAGCTTTAAAAGCAGATCCCTGGAATTTTCAATGCTTTTGGAGCACTGGTGGATCATGGAAGCATCCACAGGGATATTATTTTCCTTTAATGCTGCTTTGTAGCCTTCCATTTTATTCATACCGCTGTAAGAAATGCTGGTATAAAGATAAAGAATACGGCTGTGTCCTGAATGGATCAGCTGTAATGTGGCATCATACATAGAAGCGTAGTCATCGCAGACCGTGCTGTAAATGTTCTTTCCTTCCAGATAACCGTTGACCAGCATCACCGGAAGTCCGTCTGCAGCTGCTTCTGTAATATAATTATTATCCTTAGAGCGCATTTCCACAAATTTGGAACCTGCCAGGATAATGGCATCCACACGTTTGGAACGCAGCAGATTGAAATATTTCTGTTTTACATCCAGATCGTAACCGGTACAGCAAAGGATGGAGTCGTAATCATGACTGCGCAGCTCCCGCTCCAGATAGTAGATCGCCTCAGCAAGATAGGGGTCGGAAGAGTCAGAACACATGATACCGATGGTCTGCATGGTATCAAGTCCAAGTCCTCTGGCAAATACGTTTGGAGTATAACCCAGTTCATCCATAACAGCTAAAACCTTCTTGCGAGTGCGCTCACTTACATTGGGATTACCGTTGAGTACACGGGAAACCGTAGCAATGGAAACCCCTGCATGCTCAGAAACGTCATATATATTCATCTAGTAATCCACCTCACATTCTGTAAGCGCTTACACGCTAAATATATTATACATATTACTAATAAAGATTGCAACAGTTTTCTATTGACTTCTGTGTAGAAAATAGGTAGAATGATTGTAAGCACTTACAAAGTTGATTACTAAGTAAATGAGAAGGAATGTACTCTTTGGGAGTACATAATAAAAAGAAAAGATAGGAGATTAAAGACCATGCAGGACATTGTCAAGATCAATCAGAATGATAACGTTGCCGTTGCTCTTCGTCCTTTAAATGAAGGAGAGACCCTGGATGTAGCAGGAGAAAAGGTAACTCTGGTCCAGGATATCCCACAGGGACATAAATTTGCGCTGCGTGCCATTGCCCAGGGAGAAGAAGTGGTAAAATACGGCTTCCGCATCGGCTATGCAAAGGAAAATATTGAAAAAGGCGCATGGGTACATGTTCATAATGTAAAGACTGCTTTAGGAGATGTTCTTTCTTATGAATATCAGCCAGAAGGAAGCAAGGATGTAGAACCATCTGAGCATGTATACTTTGACGGCTACCGCAGAGCAGACGGAAAAGTTGGTATCCGTAATGAGATCTGGATCATCCCAACCGTTGGCTGTGTAAACTCCATTGCAAAGGCTCTTGAAACAGCTGCAAAGAAGTTTGTAGGCGGAAATGTAGAAGATATCATTGCATTCCAGCATCCATATGGATGTTCCCAGATGGGCGATGACCAGGAAAACACCAGAAAAGTACTGGCTGACATGATCCATCATCCAAATGCAGCAGGCGTTTTAGTATTAGGACTTGGCTGTGAAAACAGCAATATTCCTGTATTAATGGACTACATTGGCGAGTATGACGAGCAGAGAGTTAAATTCTTACAGTGCCAGGATGTAGAAGATGAGATGGAAACTGCTATGGGTATCCTTAAAGAACTGGCAAACTATGCAAATGCATTCTCCAGAGAGAAAATCGATGCAAGCGAGTTGATCATCGGTATGAAGTGCGGCGGTTCTGACGGACTTTCCGGTATCACTGCAAACCCGGTAGTTGGCGCGTTCTCCGATCTGTTAGTAAGCAAGGGCGGAACTACTATTTTAACAGAAGTTCCGGAAATGTTCGGTGCGGAGACTCTGTTAATGAACCGTTGCGCAACCCCTGAGCTTTTTGACAAGACCGTAGCTCTGATTAACAACTTTAAGAATTACTTCACCAGCCACAACCAGACTATTTACGAAAATCCATCCCCAGGCAACAAGAAGGGCGGTATCTCTACTCTGGAGGACAAGTCCTTAGGATGCACCCAGAAGTCAGGAAGTTCCTTAGTAAAGGGTGTATTAGAGTATGCAGAGCCAGTTAAGGTTAAGGGATTAAACCTCTTAAGCGCACCTGGAAATGACCTGGTAGCAGCTACTGCACTGGCAGTATCCGGTGCTCATATGGTACTGTTTACCACAGGCCGCGGAACTCCATTTGCTTCCCCAGTTCCAACTGTAAAGATCTCCAGTAACTCCAAGCTGGCAGGACACAAGTCCAACTGGATCGATTTCAATGCAGGACAGATGGTAGAAGACAAGACCAAAGAAGAACTGGCACAGGATCTGTTAAACTACGTACTGGAAGTTGCTTCCGGCCGCAAGGTTAAATCAGAAGCAGCAGGCTTCCATGATATGGCTATCTTCAAACAGGGCGTAACTCTGTAAATTTTATAAGTTCTGTGAGATCACAGTTCATGGGCTGTGATCACCAGCAGCGCAATATGATCTGACTGCGCCGGGAAAGTGAGACAAAAGTAAATGAAAGCGCATCTTGTAATCTGTTTCAGGATGCGCTATACTAAAAGAAGAAAATCGTATATACGTACAGCAGACATATATACGATAAAAACCATCAACGAAGATTCCCCCTGGGTAAGCAGGCAGCAGAGCACGTTCGTGAAGGGGATCTGAGTAGATCACAACCTGATGCAGGAGGAACATAAATGAAATTAAACCGGACAACGCTGCGCACAGTGGACATACTAAAGATGGTTTCCAAAAAGCCGGACGGTATCACACTGGATGAGATCTGCGAGAAGTTAGAGCTTCCAAAGACCAGCGCCTATGACATTATCACAACACTGGCACATACAGGTATGGTCCATGTGGTAAAAGGGCAGAAGCAGCGTTATACCATAGGACTTACTGCTTATCGTGTAGGAATTAATTATACAAATAATCTGGATTTTATCAGTACCATTGATCCTGTTTTAAAAGCATTTGCAAAAGAAGTGGGAAAGACGGTCTTCTTTGGAGTTCGCTCCGACGATTCCATTGTTTACATTTGTAAATTTGAACCGGAGAATCCCATTATCACAACAGCGACCGTAGGAACCAAAAACCCGTTGTACTGTACTTCCCTTGGAAAGGCTATTATGGCGAACATGGAGCAGGAAGAGCGGGATGCTTTGGCAGACCGGATCAACTTCCGTCCACATACCCAGCGTACCATCCAGGATAAAGCACATTTCCTGGAAGAGCTAGACCGGGTAAAGGAAAATGGATACGCCTTTGATGCAAGGGAATTAGAAGAGCATATGGAGTGCGTGGGAGCCCCTGTTTTCGGACCGGATGGAAACGTCATCGGAGCCATCAGTATGTCCAGCCTTTATAAGCCTACAGAGGATTATGATGCCTTAGGACGGCTGGTTTCTGAGAAGGCAAAACAGCTTTCCAGGCTTTTGGGATTTTTAGGCAAATAAAACGGGATAAAAGATAATAATTTATCTGTTTTGCTGTTGACAAATCAGTTGGTAACTATTAAAATTTAAGTATAAATCGTAAATATGAAACCGATTCGTATTTACGAACCTCATCGAAAGAAGGAGAAGAAAAATGAAAAAAGAACATGTTTTAGCAAGACTGAAAGAAGACTGCCTGGTTGCTGTAGTACGTGCAAAAAATTACGAGCAGGGTGAGAAGGTAGTAGATGCTATTATTGAAGGTGGCATCAACTTTATCGAGCTGACCATGACCATGGATGACGGAGATCCTGTAGGCTTCATCAAGAAGATGGCTGACAAGTATAAAGACAATGACAAGATCGTGATCGGTGCTGGTACCGTTCTGGATCCAGAAACTGCAAGAGCCTGCATCTTAGCAGGTGCTAACTACATCGTAAGCCCAGGCTTAAATGTAGAGACCATTAAGCTTTGCAACCGTTACAGAGTACCAATGCTGCCAGGCGTTATGACTCCAAGCGAAGCTATTACCGCTATGGAAGCTGGATGCGACGTGATCAAGATCTTCCCAGGAAATATCGTAGGACCTGCAGCTATCAGCTCCTTCAAGGGACCTCTGCCACAGGGTGAGTTCATGCCATCCGGCGGTGTTGACGTAGACAACGTTGATAAGTGGATCCATGCTGGCGCATATGCAGTTGGTACCGGAAGCAGCCTTACAAAGGGCGCTAAGACCGGTGACTTCGCAGCTGTAACTGCAAAGGCTCAGGAATTCGTTAAGGCTGTAGCAGCAGCAAGAGCGTAATTGTTAATAAATTTCTTACAGTTCAGCCGTGCGCTGAAGTGTAATATCAATTTTCACATATCTTAAGGAGAATATTAAAATGGCAAAGATTGTTACCATGGGCGAGATCATGTTAAGATTATCTACCCCAAATAATGAGAAATTTATCCAGGCAGATGAGTTTGATGTAAACTACGGCGGCGGCGAAGCTAACGTAGCTGTATCTTTAGCTAACTATGGTCATGACGTACAGTTCGTTACTGCAGTACCAGCTAATCCAATCGGTGAGTGCGCAGTAGCAGCTTTAAGAAAATACAATGTAGGAACAAAGTACATCGCAAGAAGCGGTGAGAGACTGGGAATCT
Organism: Prevotella sp.; assembly: GCA_963644495.1. Classification (GTDB taxonomy): domain Bacteria; phylum Bacillota; class Clostridia; order Lachnospirales; family Lachnospiraceae; genus Enterocloster. The sequence goes on from CAVIPV010000008.1 coordinate 19,941, forward strand.
ACTACTTAGAGACTGGTTCTGCAATGAGAGCTTCCAACGTAGTTTATGACCGTGCACACAGCTCTATCTCTACTGCAACTGCAGATGAGTTCAACTTCGATGAGATCTTTGCTGATGCTGACTGGTTCCACTTCACCGGTATCACTCCAGCTGTCAGCGATGCAGCGATCGAACTGACTGAGGCAGCTTTAAAGGCAGCTAAGGCTCACGGTGTAACTGTTTCCGTAGACTTAAACTTCCGTAAGAAACTGTGGTCTTCTGAGAAGGCACAGAAGGTTATGACCAACCTGATGCAGTATGTTGACGTTTGCATCGGCAACGAAGAGGATGCAGAGAAGGTTCTTGGCTTCAAGCCAGGCAACACCGATGTTACTTCCGGAGAACTGGAATTAGCTGGATACGTTGATATCTTCAACCAGATGGCTGACAAGTTCGGATTCAAGTATATCATCAGCTCCTTACGTGAAAGCCACAGCGCTTCCAACAATGACTGGTCTGCTTGCATCATGGATGGAAAGACCCGTGAATTCTATCACTCCAGAAAGTACCATATCGCTCCGATCGTTGACCGTGTAGGCGGCGGCGATTCCTTCGCAGGTGGTCTGATCTGTGGTCTGGCTGATGGCAAGGATATGAAGGCAGCTCTGGAATTCGCAGTAGCAGCTTCCGCATTAAAGCACACAATCCCTGGTGACTTCAACCTGGTAACCCGTGCAGAGGTTGAAACCTTAGCAGGTGGCGACGGCTCAGGTCGTGTACAGAGATAATCACTCTTTTTAAGAGTTAAAAATTAGGACCGAAAGGCCTGTTTGGAAATATCGTTCCTGGAATGTATTTTCAGACAGGTCTTTTCTTTAAAAAACATCAGGAGGATATGAACAATGGGTGAGACAAAAGGAAGAACTTTTGACCTGCTTACTTTAGGACAGGTTCTTTTAAGACTGTCACCGCCGGATAATGACCGTCTTTCCAGAGGTGATACCTTTGTAAAGCAGGTAGGTGGTGCAGAGCTGAACGTAGCAGTAGGCGCATCCCTTTTAGGACTGCGTACAGGTGTTATCTCAAAACTTCCGTCACATGATATCGGCAGTTTTATGAAAGGTAAGATCCGTTCCTTTGGCGTCAGCGATGACTTTTTTATGTATGATCATTCTCCATCAGCCCGTGTAGGCATTTATTACTATGAGAACGGCGCATACCCAAGAAAACCAAAGGTTATCTATGACCGTATGAACAGTTCTTTCTTTACTCTGGATATCAATGAGATCCCGGAGGAAGTATACATAGCTCCAAAATGTTTCCACACTACAGGTATCACTCTGGCCCTCAGCGAGAAGATCAGAGAGACCACCATTGAGATGATCAAGCGTTTCAAAGAAGCAGGAACCCTTGTTTCTTTTGATGTAAACTTCCGTGGGAACCTGTGGACAGGTGATGAAGCCAGAGAATGCATTGAGCGTATCCTTCCATATGTAGATATTTTCTTCTGCTCCGAAGATACTGCAAGACTGACCTTCTTAAAGACCGGTACCGCAAAAGAGATGATGAAGAGTTTTACAGAAGAATATCCCATCTCTATTGTAGCGTCCACCCAGCGTATTGTACACAGCCCGAAGCGCCATACCTTTGGTTCTGTGATCTACGATGCTGCAAGAGATACATTCTACGAAGAAGAGCCATATCATGACATCGAAGTAGTAGACCGTATCGGCAGCGGTGACGCGTATATTTCCGGTGCGCTCTATGGCCTGTTAAGCAGCGGCGGTGACTGCCAGAAGGCTGTTGCATTCGGAAATGCTACAGCAGCTGTAAAGAACACCATTCCTGGAGACCTTCCTTCTTCTAACCTGGAAGAGATCGAGACCATTATCAAGGCCCATAACCAGACCGGACCACAGAGTGAGATGGCAAGATAATAAAGGGAGATTAAAAAGGCCTGCTTAAAGGTTTCAAAAGCATATTGTATACAAAAGAGGGAGCTTTCCTGTAATTATAGGGGAAAGCTCCTGTTTTGTTGTGCAGATTTAAAAATAACTTAAGAAAAGGTTTATTGGATATGCAGGTAATATAGTATATAATGAACGCAGAGAAAAACAAGCGGCTGCGTCAGCAGACATTTGTTTTCCTCAAGTCATTAACGAAGGTTCCGCCTGCGTCAGCAGGCAGTGGAGCGCGTCAGCGCGGGAACCTGAGTATTAGAGCACGATGAAAGAAACGATTGTTGTTATAGAAAAGGAGAAATCATATTGAGAAAATATTATTTATATGCAGCAGTATTATGCAGCGCAGCCGTTTTAGGCCTGAGCGGATGCTCTAATAAAGCAGATGCAGCAACCACACTTCCCATGGTAAATGAATCCAGACCTGTGGTAGTAGAATCCCAGGAGCCAACTTCCTCTGCAGAGGAAACTACCGTTGTAGAAACGGTAAGCGGCACCATTGAAAGCGCAGAAGAGCAGCCACAGCAGTCAGAAGAAGCCCTTCGTCTCTATGGACCAGCTACTCATATGGAAGACGGCAGATTATCCATTGACAGTCAGTCTGGACAGGGATATCAGGGAGAAGTGATCTTAAACGTTTCCCAGGAGTCTACCTACGTATTAGACGCAGTTTCCGGTATGCCGGTAGAGCTTTCTGATATCAAGGACGGAGATACCATCTATGCCTATATTGGTCCGGCTATGACCATGAGTCTTCCGCCAATGACCAATGCAACTATGATCTTTGCCAATGTTCCGGCAGATTTTAAGGTTCCGGATTACGTAACCGTTAAATCCGTAGTCACAGACGCAGCTTCTTCCCAGTCTGTACTGACCACTATGGATGGCACAGAATATACACTGGCAGATGACTGTGCCACAGTACCGTATCTGACCAGAAATATTGTTACATTAGATGACCTGACACAGGGCAGAAAAGCAGTGGTATGGTCCGATGAAGAAAATACAGCGACCAGGATCATGGTATTTGCGGAGTAAACGTTGAAATTTAAGGGACGCGCCGGTTGGCGCGTTCTTTTTACTGTTATGCATCTGTAAAAGCGATCCATTGCCATACATAATAAAAAAGGCTGGCATTCCAGATTTTGGAAATTGCCAGTCTTTTAAATTTGCAAGAAAGCAGAATTTAGTTTCCACACTCAATACTGATCTCATTAAATTTCTTAAGAATATGATCAATGGTGGTATTCTTTTTCTCATCCCCAGCTTTATCGATCACTGCATGTCCCTGATGCATCATTAACAGTCTGTCACCATATTCCACTGCAAAGCGGAGATTGTGGGTGACCATAATGGTAGTCAGGTTTTTCTCACGGACAACTTTATTTGTCAGTTCCATGATGGTTTCTGCTGTTTTCGGGTCCAGAGCAGCTGTATGCTCGTCAAGGATCAAAAATTCAATAGGAGTCATGGTAGACATTAAAAGTGCCATAGCCTGGCGCTGACCGCCGGAGAGAACGCCTACTTTTACGTCCATTTTATCTTCCAGTCCCAGTCCAAGAGAGTGGAGTGATTCCCGGTAGAAATCCAGTCGCTGTTTATTGGTTCCGGGACGGAGATTAAAGGCTTTGCCCTTGTTGTCTGCCAGAGCCATGTTTTCTGCAATGGTCATAGAAGGACAGGTTCCCATAGCCGGGTTCTGGTAAACACGGCCAATGCGCCGCTGCCGTTTGTATTCAGGCATTTTGGTAATGTCTTTGCTGCCGATGATAATGCGGCCGTCATCTAAAGGAATACTTCCGCAGATGATATTTAAAAGTGAAGTCTTGCCGGAACCATTGCTTCCTACAACCGATACAAACTGGTGATCTTCAATGGATAAATTAAAATCGTTAAACAGGCACATTTCATTGATGGTACCTGGCTTGTAATATTTATAAATGTGTTTTAATTCAAGCATGGCTCTTTACCTTCTTTCCGCCGGAAGGGCTTACTACAAGGATGATTAGGAATAATACAGAAGTGATCAGCTTCAGGTCGGATGCAGTCACCGGAATGGAAATATTTAATCCGGCAATATGCACGTCGTTTAACAGCAGCGCAATGGAAACGCAGGCTTTGTATACAATGGAACCGATGATAACAGCAGTAGTAGAGCGGATAAAGCCAACTCTCTTTAACAGCTGGGTTCCGATAATAACATTTGCAAGGCCGATGACCATGGTACCAGTACCAATGGAGATCTCAAAAAAGCCTTTCTGCTGGCAGTAAACGCTGCCTGCAAGAGCTGCAAAACCATTAGCAATAGCAAGACCTACGATCTTTACAAGGCCTTTGTCCTTTGCAAGAGAGGTGACTAATACATCGTTATCACCTACTGCACGGAGCAGATATCCGGAACGTGTCTGTAAATAAGCATCCAATAATACCTTGCAGATCATAACGATCACAAACAGGATAATGGTTACGATGAAAGGTGAAGCAGCTTCCGGTACATGAGCGGAAAGGAAGGAATTGGAAAAGATAGTTTCCTTACTAAATATAGGAAGGTTTGCTTTTCCGGCGATCCTTAAATTAATGGAATAGAGGGCCGTCATGACAATGATACCGGAGAGCAGGTCACGTACCTTTAACTTTACATGGATGAGACCGGTAATACAGCCGGCTAAAGCACCCACTGCAAAGGAAATAAATAATGCTGCTACAGGTGAAATGGTACCGATGAAAGGAAGCCCGTTTGCAATGCCTGCTGCAGTGACAGCAGCGCCAAGTGGGAAGGTGCCGTCTACAGACAGATCCGGGAAGTCCAGGATCTTATATGTGATGTAAACGCCTAATGCCATAATGGCATATACAAGGCCTTCTTCCAGAATACCGAAAATGATCGTTGTCATGATGTTCCTCCAATACGTGTGTTTCCCTAAATAAGATTACTCTGTAATGCTGTCAAAGAGCTCAGCAGCATTTCCTGTTAAAGACTCAGGAAGAGTGATGCCAAGATCTTCTGCTACTTTGGTGTTGCCGTAGAATGCAGCGTCCTTAATGGTCTCAAAGTTCATTTCGCTTGCATTTGCTTCGCCCTTTAATACCTTTGCAGCCATTTCACCGGTCTGCTTGCCAAGTTCTACATAGTCAAGACCCATAGCAGCCAGGCAGCCGATCTTTACCTGCTCGATCTCGCTTCCGAATACAGGAATGTTCTTTTCAGAAGCTTTGCTTAAGATAACAGGAAGAGATGCTACTACTGTATTATCAGTCAGATTGGTGATACAGTCAACCTTTCCGATCAAAGTATCTGCTGCCAGCGGGATATCTGCAGAAGAGGAGATACCGGAATCTACGATCTCAAAGCCATAATTTGGAGCCAGTTCCTTGTATTCTGCAATAGCGGACTCAGAGTTTACTTCGCTGGTGGTGTACATGATACCAATGGTCTTTGCATCAGGTAAGATCTCACGGATCATCTTTAACTGCTGTTCTACAGGAAGCTTATCGCTGGTACCTGTAATCTCGCCAACTGGGGTTCCGTCTGCATTGGCCAGTTCAGCAGCAACCGGGTCAGTAACTGCGGTAAAGATGACCGGGATATCAGACTTCATAGCCACGCTGTATTCAGCCTGTGCCATAGGAGTTGCAATACCGCACATTAAATCTACGTTCTTTCCTGCGAATGTGTTGGCGATCTGTGCGGAAGTACCGCCGTCAGCCTGTGCGTTTTCATAAAGAACGGTTAAATTCTTTCCTTCTTCAATGCCTTCTGCTGCAAGTCCTGCTAAGAAACCTTCACGGCAGTTGTCAAGGGAGCCGTGCTCTGCAAACTGGCCGATACCGATGGTGTAGGAGCCTTCAGCTTCTGTGGTGTTCTCGGCTTCACTGGAAGCTTCCTCAGTGGATGCTGCTTCAGAAGAAGCGGCTGCTGTGGTATCTGCTGCTGTAGTAGCAGTAGAAGAGGAGCTGCCGCAGCCTGTTAATAAAGCTGCGCCCATTGCTGCGGTTAAAAGGAATGCCATTGATTTTTTCATAATACTTACCTCCTGAAAATAAAAATTAAAATGAATTTTTGTAATAAAAAAGTCCCAACCACAATGATATTGTGATTGAGACGAATAGGATCCGCGGTGCCACTCAAATTGACGTAAAGTCCACTTTTCACATACTAACATATGTGCTGCAAATGTAACGGGTGCAGGATCCGTCAGTCCCTACTGAAGATTTCAAGACTGCCCTCAAAAGTCCATTCAGCTGCCTGCCTTACACCGCAATCCCACCACCTGCGGCTCTCTGTGCTAATGCATTGGAAGCTTACTCCTCTTTCTCAACGGTTTAGCTGTTAATCCGTATCTTAATACAAGGAATGGGTTTTGTCAACTACTTTTTTGCAAAGTCTTAGTCATACTTTTTTGCAAAGTCTTAGTCATAGTTATGAGAAATTTGAAGAAAAATTTCAGTAAATTTCAGATAATGGAGTGTCCGGATGCATCAAAATGTGCTATACTTAAGGTACGAAAAGCATAGCATAACAAGGGAGGTCGGTCATATGAGCGATAAACACTATGTGATCACTATTGAGCGTCAGTACGGAAGCGGCGGACGTATTACAGGTATGCGTCTTGCAGAGGAACTGGGCATCCATTATTATGATGAAGAGATCTTAAAAATGACATCAGAGACCAGTGCCATCGGGGAACAGTATTTCCGTCTTGCAGATGAAAAGGCAGGAAATAACTTATTATATCGCACCGTTACCAATATGAAGCCGGAGCTTTCCGCACCTGTAAAGGATGGACATAAGCTTACATCACCGGAAAACCTGTTCCGTTTCCAGTCTCAGGTCATCCGCAAACTGGCTGAGTCTGAAAACTGCATTATCATCGGACGCTGCGGAAATTATGTACTTCAGGATCAGTTAGACAATGTGATCCGCATTTTCGTCTATGCAGATACCGTGACCAGAGTACGCAGGGTTATGGATGTAGATAAGGTAGACGAAGAAGAAGCACTGCGCCGTATGAAGAAGATCGATAAGGAGCGCACGGAATATCACAAATATTTCACCGGCAGAAACTGGATGGATATGGAAAATTATGATCTTCCTATTAATGCCAGCCGCATTGATTATGACCAGATGATCACTTTGATCAAGGATTATCTGAAGCTTCGGGGAATGATCGATTGATGATTGTGACAATGCCGTTTGGAGACGGCATATCCGTTGGCTGTGGGGCAGCAATGTAGTGACATGAGGTAGCAGATGGATATTTATGCAGGAATATTGATCCCTTTTATAGGAACCACTGCAGGCAGTGCCTGTGTGTTCTTCCTGAGAGGAGAGTTAAAGCCCGGAGTGCAGAAAGCATTTCTGGGCTTTGCTTCGGGAGTGATGGTGGCTGCTTCTGTGTGGTCCCTTCTGATCCCGGCTATGGAAATGTGTGAAGGACTTGGAAAGCTGGCTTTTCTTCCGGCAGTCAGCGGTTTCCTTTTAGGGATGGCGTTTTTGCTGTTTCTGGATATGGTAGTCCCCCATCTTCATATGGACACAGACCAGCCGGAAGGTACGAAAAGCAACTGGAAGAAGAGTACCATGCTGGTCCTTGCAGTGACCTTGCATAACATACCGGAAGGAATGGCAGTTGGCGTAGCTTTTGCAGGCATGATGGCAAAAAGCCAGTCTATTACACTGGCTGGTGCCATGGCATTATCGCTGGGTATTGCAATCCAGAACTTTCCGGAAGGTGCAGTCATTTCACTGCCTTTAAAAGAGGCAGCAGGACAGAAAAAAGCCTTTGTTTACGGCATGCTTTCCGGCATTGTAGAGCCTATTGGTGCCGGACTGATGCTGTTACTGGCAGAAAAGCTGGAGCCTTTTATGCCCTATTTCCTTTCCTTTGCAGCAGGCGCCATGCTCTATGTGGTAGTGGAGGAACTGGTGCCGGAAGCATCAGAGGGAGAACATTCCAATATCGGGACCATTGGATTTGCAATCGGATTTGCACTGATGATGGTGTTAGATGTGGCGTTGGGGTAGAAAAAGATCCCGGAGAGAAGTGATCTCCGGGATTTTTTTGCACTTTTTTGAGGGATTCAGTTCGCTTTTTGGATCATTTCGGCCGCACAGTCAGCCGTCTGATATGCCCGTCAGCGGTCAGCTGCTGCAGGCTGGCAATTGCCATTACATGGTAGCCGCCGTAGGAGGCGATAAATTCTGCCTGGGAACTGTTTAAGACAGTGGGAGATGAGATGGAATACTGGCAGAACAGGAATTTGTTGCGGAAAAACATGGAAATGGCTTCTTTTCCGTATAAGTGAAATTCATGCTGTGGAGTACCATTGGCACAGTAGTCGCAGTAATGGCCTTCTTTGGTGAAAAGATCAGCAAGAGCTTCAAAATCTTTTGTTTCAAGAGCAGTGAGATATTTCTGGATAACAGGTTCCATGAAAGTTTCCTTTCTAACATATTAGTGCATTCTAATATACTTTTTCCGAATTAAGAAGAGCATCGGTACCGCCATCGACGAACATGACGATCCCATTGACACCCCGGGCCGCCTTAGAAATAAGAAAATTGATCACAGAAGCCACTTCCTCCGGCTCCATCAGCGTTTCTTTTCCATATTTGGTAGGGATGGGGAGGGCATTTAATGCGGTCTTTTCATCCACTGACATGGTGGCAGTCATAGAAGTATTTACATTTCCAGGAGCCACTGCATTGATGCGGACCCCGTTTGCGGCATAGGAAGCAGAGTGACGGCGCACCCAGCGGGCCAAGGCATATTTGGAAGCCACGTAAAGCCGGTTTCCTGTTACCAGGTCATTTTCATCCAGATCCGATACCAGATCCAGGATGCGCAGCTCATCGTCATTATTATTGTTTAAAATATCCGCCAGATCCATAGGCAGATCTCCCTGGGAAATGGCATTGGAGGCAGTGACAACGCAGCTGCCGCCTTTTTTCTCCAACAGATCATAGGCACCTTTTATAATAGAAACAGTTCCGAAAAAATTTAAAGAAAGGATCAGACGCAGATCATGGCAGGAGCCGGGAACTCCCGCGCATAAGATCAGGCCGTCTAAACCTTCCGGGTGCAGTTCGTGAAGCTCGTCAATGGCTTTCTGCCGTCCTTCTGGAATGGAAAGATCTGCCTCTATCTCTCCTTTTTTCCAGTCAATATTAATGGTTTCATGCCCTTGCTTCTTTAACTGACTGATCACCTGCAGGCCAATCCCGCCAGAACCGCCAGTTACAGCATAAACTCCCATAAGTGATCCCTCCGGTTTACAAATGATTTTGCTTCTATTATAATCGGAATTGATACCAATGTAATACCCAGAATAGTGAAAAAAAAGGATACCAGATGAAATGCTCCATTATGAATTAGAAAAGAAAAAGGGCAGTTCCCTTTATGAAGAACTGTACCGGAAACTGAAAGAAGACATTTTAAGAGGGCGGATCCTGCCGGGGACCAAGCTGCCTTCCAAAAGAGAACTGGCCAGAGATAATGGCATCAGTGTAAAGACGGTTTTAAGCGCTTATGAACAGCTGTTAGTAGAAGGCTATCTTTATTCCAAAGAGAAAAAAGGTTATTTTGTGGCAAAAGTGGAAGCTATGCCGGAATATAAGCCAGTGGTGGCAGAATATCCCCAGCTTTACAGGGAAGACCAGTGGTTTGCAGACTTTACAGCCAACAATACGGTATATGACAAATTTCCATTTTCCATGTGGAGAAAGGTCATGCGGGAGGTTCTGTCTGAATATGACAGGGAACTGGTAAAACGGGGCCATTTTTTAGGTGTGCGCCAGCTGCGGGAGACCATTGCTGCTTATCTGTACCGCACCCGGGGGATGATCATTTCCCCGGAGTGTATTGTGATCGGAGCCAGTATTGAATACCTGTACAGCCGCCTGATCAAGCTGCTGCCTGCAGATGCAGTGTATGCTGTAGAAAACCCGGGATATAAGAAGATCCCTGCGATTTATGAGGAATACGGGCTGAACTGGAAAAGTGTAGCTATGGATGACGGGGGCATCAATATGAAAAGCTTACGGGACAGCGGGGCAGATATTATCCATGTATCCCCGGAGCATCATTATCCTTTGGGAACGGTCATGTCAGCGTCCAGGCGTCAGGAGCTTTTAAGCTGGGCTTCTGAAAAAGAAGAGCGCTATATCATAGAAGATGATTATGACTGTGAATTCCGCTACCGGTCCCGTTCGATCCCTGCTCTTGGGAGTATGGATTCCAATGAAAGCGTGATCTATATGAATACATTCAGTAAAACTCTGACGCCAGCCATCCGCATCAGCTATATGGTCCTTCCGGAGAAAATGATGCGTCGGTATATTGATACAGCCAATTTTTACTGCAATACGGCATCTACCTGCGAGCAGTATGCTCTGGCAAGATTCATTGAAAATGGCTATTTTGAGCGCCATTTAAGCCGCCTTAAGAAGTTTTACCATGCAGAGGGGGAACGGTTAAAGCGTATTTTGAAACAGTCAGTGCTGCTGCCAGCGGTCAGTGTAGCCGGAGGAGAAAGCGGTACCCATCTGTTGGTAAAAGTAGATACTTCCATGACGGATACGGAGATCGAAGAGGCAGCGGCTGGTGTGGGGATCCATATTTCCTGTCTGTCCCGGTTTTGCAGTGAAAAGACCCTGGAGTATGATCATGTTTTGGTATTAAATTATTCTGATATGGATGAAAGCCGCCTGACTGAGGCGGTGCGGCGACTGGGTAATATATTTATCCAGTGGTAAAATCTGATATCCTTTAATAGTTTTATTTTGGATATTTTAAAGATATCAGATCAGTGTTACCATGAGCCTACCGACACATAGGGAGGAACAAAGAGGTTCCAAAATACAAGATCCCTGTGGGAAAATGAGTGAAATATAAAAGAAAGGGCTGCTGGTCATGTTATGCATGAACAGTAACAGAGGTATGGACACATGGGAACAACATATTATTTTCTGCCAACAAGAAACTTATTTGGTGAAGATTCCGTAAAGGAAACAGGTTCTTTAATGCAGAGCCTGGGAGGAAAGAAAACTCTTATTGTAACAGACGCATTTCTGGCAAAACATGGAATGGCCCAGATGATCCAGGACATTCTTAAGGAATCTGGAGTGGAAAGCGTTGTATTTGGCGGCGTGGAGCCGAACCCTAAGGATATAAATGTAGAGGCCGGTCTTAAAGTATTCAGGGAAAATGAATGTGATTCCATCATCTCTCTTGGCGGCGGTTCTTCCCACGACTGTGCAAAGGGCATCGGCATCGTAGCTTCCAATGGAGGAAATATCCGTGATTACGAGGGTGTGGACAAATCAAAAAATCCTATGTGTCCTATGGTTGCCATTAACACCACAGCAGGAACTGCTTCTGAAATCACTCGTTTCTGTATCATTACAGATACCAGCCGTCATGTAAAAATGGCCATTGTAGATTGGAGAGTGACACCTCAAATCGCCATTAATGATCCGAAGCTGATGGTAGGAATGCCGCCGTCACTGACAGCAGCCACAGGAATGGATGCTCTGACCCATGCTATTGAAGCTTATGTTTCTACTAATGCAAATCCGCTGACAGATGCAGCAGCTACCATGGCTATTACCATGATCACACAGTATCTGCCAAAGGCTGTTGCAAACGGAGAGTATATGAAAGCAAGAGACAAGATGGCATATGGACAGTATCTTGCAGGCATTGCCTTTAATAATGCTTCTTTAGGTTATGTTCATGCTATGGCTCATCAGTTAGGTGGTTTCTACAACCTGCCTCATGGTGTGTGCAACGCTATTCTCCTTCCTCATGTAGAGGAATTTAACCTGATTGGAAATGCAAACCGCTTTAGAGATATTGCAAAAGCAATGGGGGAAAATATTGACGGACTTTCCACTATGGAAGCAGCCGGAAAAGCCATTGCAGCCATCCGTCAGCTCAGCGAGCAGGTAGGTATCCCGAAGAACTTAAGAAGTCTTGGGGTAAAAGAGGAAGATTTCGAGATTATGGCTGAAAATGCAATGAAGGATGTGTGCCAGCTGACCAACCCAAGAAAGGCTACCAAGGAGCAGGTAATTGGAATTTTCAAGGCTGCATATTAATAAGGTCTGCGGACTTTATGAAAATGGAAATGGTCCAGTGGCAAAAGGCATGAAACATTGCAAAAAATTGTACAGGAAAGGTGGAAAATAATATGGAAAAGGCAAAATTACAGGAACGTTATCAGTTATTTATCGGAGGCCAGTGGAAAGACGCATCAGATCATGGAACATTTAAGACTATCTGCCCGGCAGATGGAAGTGTATTAGCAGAGTGTGCTCAGGCAACAAAGGAAGATGTAGATGAAGCAGTAAAAGCAGCCTGGGAAGCTTTTAAAACATGGAAGCATACCACAGTTGCAGAAAGAGCCGCCATTTTAAATAAGATCGCAGTTATCATTGATGAAAACAAGGAACATCTGGCTATGGTAGAATCCATGGATAATGGAAAGCCCATCCGTGAGACACTGGCAGTGGATATCCCTATGGCAGCTGATCATTTCCGTTACTTTGCAGGCTGCATCCAGGCAGAAGAGGGAAGTGCCAATATCCTTGGCAAAGATACCTTAAGCCTGATCTTAAGAGAACCGATTGGCGTAGTAGGCCAGATCGTTCCATGGAACTTCCCATTTTTAATGGCAGCATGGAAACTGGCGCCTGTTCTTGCCAGCGGCTGCTGTACTGTATTTAAGACTTCCAGCACCACACCTTTAAGCGTCTTGGAATTTGCAAGATTGGTCCAGGATGTGATCCCTGCAGGTGTATTTAATGTGATTACCGGTTCTGGCTCCAAATCTGGCCAGTATATGTTAGATCATCCCGGCTTTAGAAAACTTGCTTTTACCGGTTCTACGGAAGTAGGACGAAATGTAGCTTTGGCAGCAGCTCAGAAATTGATCCCTGCTACATTGGAGCTTGGAGGAAAATCTGCCAATATCTTCTTTGAAGACTGTGACTGGGAAATGGCAATGGATGGCCTTCAGATGGGCATCCTCTTTAACCAGGGTCAGGTTTGCTGCGCAGGTTCTAGAGTATTTGTTCAGGAAAGCATTTATGACCGTTTTGTAGAAGAGGCTGTAAAACGTTTTAATAAAGTAAAAGTAGGTCTTCCATGGGAAGAAGAGACCCAGATGGGAAGCCAGATCGACCGCAGACAGATGGAAAAGATCTTAAAATACGTGGAGATCGGAAAGACAGAAGGAGCAAAGGTGCTTTGCGGCGGTGTACAGGCTACAGAAGGAGAGCTGGAAAAAGGCTGCTTCCTGCGTCCCACCTTATTAGGCGATGTGACTAACGATATGCGCGTAGCCCAGGAAGAAATCTTTGGACCAGTTGCCTGCATCATCAAGTTTAAAACAGAGGAAGAAGTTCTTGCCATGGCAAATGACAGTGCCTACGGCTTAGGCGGTGCCGTGTGGACCAGAGATATCAACCGGGCCCTGCGTGTAGCAAGAGGCGTAGAAACGGGCCGTATGTGGGTGAACACCTACAATGCTATCCCGGAAGGTGCTCCATTTGGCGGCTGCAAGGCATCCGGCATCGGAAGAGAGACCCATAAGGTCATGCTGGAACATTATACCCAGATGAAGAATATTATGATCAATATGGCAGAGGCACCTACTGGATTTTATCCTGCATAAGGTACAAATAAAAATGATTTAAGGAGCGGATGTTATGTCTGCTCCTTTTTTGGTGTATTTTTTTGAAGTACATGGTATAATGAGTGCATCCATAATCAGCTGAAAATGCTACGACCTATCATTTAAGCGATGGAAACAGACAGAAGCAGCTGGCAGCATTTGGAGTTCATGTGATCCCGGATCAGCGGGTTGTAGTGGATCGGAATATTGTTACAAGCTTTTGCCCGGAAACAGCGGCAGATGTAGCGTTTCAGCTGTTAAAATGGCTTGTTGGGGAAGAAAAGGCGGCGGTTGTTTCCACTGCAATGGGATATGCGGTATAAGGGAGAATAGAAAAACAGGAGGCGCATAAATGGGAATATATTTGAATCCGGACAGCAGCAAATTTGAAGAGGCTGTAAATTCTGATATCTATGTTGACAAGACCGGGCTGTTGACCTATACCAATTCAGTTTTGCATACACTGCAGAAATATATTTGCATTAGCCGTCCACGCCGTTTTGGAAAATCCACTGCCGCCAATATGCTTACAGCGTACTACAGCCGGGGGTGTGATGCAGAACAGATCTTTTCACGATTTGAGATCGCAAAAGATGCTGGATTTAAAAAATACCTGAATCAGTATAATACGATCTCTGTTAATATGCAGGAGATCTTAAGCAGGAGTCAAAGTATTTATGATCTGATCCAACGTTTTGGAAAACTGATCATCCGGGAACTGAAAAGGGAATATCCGGATGTAGACTATTTTGATGATACAGATGTTATTGAATGTATGCAGGATGTTTATTCCCAGAAAAAACAGGCATTCATCGTGATCCTTGATGAATGGGATTGTATTTTCAGGGAGTATAAGGAAGACAAAGAGGCACAGGAAAGGTATCTTGATTTTCTAAGGGATATATTAAAGGATAAGGCGTATATTCATCTTGCCTATATGACGGGAATCCTTCCAATCAAGAAGTATGGGACCCATTCTGCATTAAACATGTTTGATGAGTTTTCCATGATCGATCCAGGTCCGCTGGCAAAATATGTAGGTTTTACAGAAGAAGAAGTCAGAAGTCTGTGCCAGCAGTATCAGATGGATATGACAGAAATAAAATGCTGGTATGATGGATATTCTTTTGAAAATGGCATATCCATTTACAGTCCACGTTCGGTAGTAAGCTGTATGCGATTTGGAAAAATAGGAAATTACTGGAATCAGACAGAGACCTTTGAAGCATTGAGAATTTATATTGATATGAATTTTGATGGCCTGAAAGATGATGTCTTAAGCATGATTGCGGGGAATTCCATTCCTGTAAATATTGGAAGTTTTTCCAATGATATGTCAACTTTCCATACAGAAGACGATGTCCTGACGCTTTTGATCCATCTGGGATATGTTTCGTATGATTATGACAGCAAGACCATCAAGATTCCGAATGAAGAAGTGCGGGCAGAGTATGTGAACAGTGTTTCTGCTTCCGAATGGGGAGAAGTGTCCAGATCCTTGAAAAATTCAGCAGATACGCTGGAAGCCATCTGGCAGAAAAGACCGAAACAGGTAGCAGAAGCTATTTGCCAGGCACATTTTGAAACGTCGCATATCCAATATAATGATGAGAATGCGTTGAGTTATACCATTTCGCTGGCACTGTACGCGGCAAGAAATTTTTATGTGATTCACAGAGAACTGGCAGGTGGAAAAGGCTTTGCTGATCTTGTATTTCTTCCAAGAAAAAAATTTCAGGAAAAACCGGCAATTGTAGTGGAATTGAAATGGGATAAAGACGCGGAAGGCGCTATTTCGCAGATAAAAAATAAGGAATATTGCAGAAGCCTGGAGGAGTACAAAGGAAATCTGCTGTTGGTAGGGATTAACTACAATAAAAAAACAAAAGTGCATGAATGTGTGATTGAGGAATATCAGAAATAGCGAAAAAGATCTTGCCCTCGGGTCACCCGATAGTGCTATACTGATCATATTTACGTAGAAAGGCGGTCAGAATATGAAAAAAGTATTATTGTTATCGGGCAGTCCGAGACTGCATGGAAATTCCAGCCTGTTATGCGATGCGTTTGCAGAGGGTGCAAAGGAAGCAGGTTTTGAGACAGAGAAGATTAACGTCAGCAAGAAGAAGGTGGCAGGATGTCTTGGGTGCAACGCCTGTTATCGAAATGGCGGTAACTGCGTGCAGAAGGACGATATGGAAGAAATCCGCAGTAAAATGCTGGAGGCAGATGTCATCGTACTGGCGTCTCCTATTTATTTCTATTCCATGTCAGCACAGATGAAAGCAGTCATTGACAGAACCTATGCATTTTATCAGCAGCTGGCAGGAAAGACTTTTTACTTTATTGTTTCCTGTGCGGCACCGGAGGAATCTTTCACAGAGACCATGGTGGCATCTTTGAGAGGATTTACCTGCTGTGTGCCGAAT
Organism: Prevotella sp.; assembly: GCA_963644495.1. GTDB lineage: Bacteria > Bacillota > Clostridia > Lachnospirales > Lachnospiraceae > Enterocloster. The sequence continues at coordinate 35,986 of CAVIPV010000008.1, forward strand.
GCAAAAGAGGGCGGTGTGATCTTTGGCCTTGGAACCAATGCGCCTGGTGATGTAAAAGACGGAGATGCACTGCAGCGGGCAGTTGAGATGGGAAAACAGTTGAAATAAGGACAGGCAAAAGGGAGGCAATCGCCTCCCTTTTGTTGTTCCTGACCTTCCAGATCCAGTTCAAAGAGATTCTTCTGAATGAACAATAAGATTGTTACATAAAAAAGTGCAAATACACAAAAAATAGGAATGCTATTGAAGTGAAAATAATATAGTGATAAAATAATACTACTAAAATTCGTGCAATGCACAAAAATGAGGAGCGGTATTGTGGAGATTAGGAGAGATTCATACCTTGAACAGTTAAAGATAAGAAAAGATAACGGAATGATTAAGATTATCACAGGAATCAGGAGATGTGGCAAATCATTCCTGTTATTTGTGTTATTTAAGAAATATTTATTGGAAAGTGGCGTGAATAATGACCATATTATTGAGATTGCATTGGATGGCATCGAAAATGAGGAGTTGAGAAATCCCAAGAAGTGTTATCAATATATTAAAGAGCGGGTGGAAGATGATCAGAAGTATTATCTGCTTTTGGATGAAGTACAGTTTATGCCACGATTTGAGGAAGTGCTTAATAGCCTGCTTCGGGTTAATAACATTGATGTGTATGTGACGGGCAGTAATTCTAAATTTTTATCTAGCGATATTGTAACTGAATTTAGAGGCAGAGGAGATGAAATCAGAATTTATCCGTTGTCTTTTGCAGAGTTTTATGCAGCTTTTGATGGAGATTATGATGATGCCTGGGAGGAATATATGATATATGGCGGATTACCACAAGTGGCAAAATTCTCTGTGGAATGCCAGAAGGTGGAGTATCTTAAAAATATTTTTACCAATGTTTATATCAAGGATGTGGTAGAGCGAAACAGGATTCAAAATGTTGATGAAATCGGAACGTTGGTAGATATATTAGCGTCTACCATTGGAGCACCTACCAATCCAACCAAAATATCAAACACCTTTAAAAGTGAACGAGGAATCAATTATAGTAACAAAACCATATCTAACCATATAGATTATTTAACAGAGGCATTTTTGATTTCTAAAGCAGAGAGGTATGATATTAAGGGTAGAAAATATGTAGGAGCAAATTTAAAATATTATTTTTCAGATATTGGACTAAGAAATGCCAGATTGAACTTCAGACAGCAGGAACCGACTCATATTATGGAAAACATTGTTTATAATGAATTGCTTGTACGTGGTTACAATGTGGATGTTGGTATTGTGGATGTATTTGCAAAGAACAGTGAAGGAAAGAGGGTTCATAAACAGTTAGAGGTTGATTTTGTAGTGAATCAGGGGAGTCAGAGATATTACATTCAGGTGGCTTATGATATGACCTCTGAGGAAAAACAAACACAGGAACTTAATTCACTCCGAAATATTTCAGATTCATTTAAGAAGATTATTATAGTAAATGGAACGAAAAAGCCCTGGAGAAATGAGGAGGGATTCGTGTTCATGGGCATGAAATATTTTCTGCTCAATGCAGATAGTCTGGAGTTTTAGTAGACAGATTTCTATAAGAGGAGAGTGAAAAATGTTCAGACCAATGAGAAGAAAGAAAAATGAGATCAGCCAGGAGGCAGCAAAACAGCTGCTTCATCAGGAGCGACGCGGAGTATTTGCAGTCAATGGGGACGATGGCTATCCTTTTGCAATTCCCGTAAATTATTACTATTGTGAAAAAGAGGGAAAGATTTATTTCCACGGTGCGCGGGTTGGCCATAAGGTGGATGCTTTAAAAAAGAATGATAAAATATGTTTTACCGTATATGGAAATGAGACTATAAAAGAAGAAACATGGGCACCGTATATGCAGAGCGTGGTTGAATGGGCGAGAATTGAGTTTAAGGAAACCTGGGATGCAGCAGCATCTTTGAAATCTATATGTGCATTTGCAAATGATCTTGATAACTGGGGCGGTGGGTACATTGTTATTGGTGTACAGGAAGATAATGGCAGACCTGTTTTTCCTCTAAAGGGAGTTCCGACGGATAAGCTGGATTCTTATCAGAAAAGTATATTTGCAAAATGCAAACTCCTGAGACCAGCTTATACACCGATCATTGGTGTCGAGACATATCAAGATAAGCAGTTTATTGTTATATGGTGTCCTGGTGGGGATAATAGACCCTATTCATCACCAAAGACAATGGAAAAAGATAATAAAGAGAGAATACATTATATTCGTAAAGCTTCAAATACGGTAGAACCTTCAGATGATGAGGAAAAAGATTTATTCAATCTGGCAAATAGGGTTCCGTTTCCAGATGGACTGGGTGGGGACAACATTATCGAAAATACATTTAAAGGACCGATCCATCAACAACTTAGAGAAGCATTGCAGTTTATAAAAAATTCAATCGTAACGAAGAAGATCGTAAAGAGTGCGGATAAAGCAGAGGCGGATTGGGTTTACAATTATCCTTATGCAGCTTTAGAAGAGGCCCTTGCTAATGCGATATATCATCGGGGCTATGATATAAGAGAGCCAATAGAGGTAAGAGTTGAAAAGGATATGATTGAAATCGTAAGTTTTCCGGGTCCGGATCGATCAGTGACGCAAGAAGGATTAAAACGATATAAGGTTTCAAATCGCAGGTATAGAAATCGTCGTATTGGAGATTTTCTTAAGGAATTACATTTGACAGAAGGAAGAAATACTGGATTTGGTAAAATTCTGAGAGCGCTTGAAGAGAATGGTTCTCCAAAACCGGAGTTTGAAACAGATGAAGATCATAGCTATTTTATTTCAAGATTGTTTGTGCATGAAGCGTTTTTAAAAGAGGAAGAACCAGAGCGCAGTCAGAAGGGAGCCAAAAAGGAGCCGAAAAAAGGAGCCGAAAGAAAGCAGAATATATTGCATCGATTGGAAGAAAATCCGGGGATAACGCAGGTTGAACTTATGGAGGAATTTGGTTTATCAAGGAAGCAGATACAGAGTATTATCAAGGATTTGCGAGAGGTGGGGTTAGTGGAAAGACAAGGGTCCAATAGGAGTGGAAAGTGGATTGTAAAAAAGTAACAGGTAAAAATCATCCTGCGGAGGAACAGAAATGAATATCAACCTTTTTATCAGAAAATACAGCAATCCATGCATGTGGACAGCAGGCATATTATCGCTGCTTGGAATTGTGCTGTCAAAGCTTCCGGTCAATATCTGGTTTGCGAATATGGTATTTATTCTTGCCATGATTCTGGCAGGGGTGCCGGTGCTGGTGAGAGCAGTCCAGGGGCTGAAATACAAGAGCATTGGCATTGAGTGTCTGGTGAGCATTGCGGTCATTGGAGCCTGCCTGATTCAGGAGTTCAGTGAAGCGGCCATTGTGACATTTCTCTTCCAGTTTGGTTCTTATCTGGAGCAACGGACCATGAAGAAGACCCGCAGTGCCATTAAATCCCTGACGGAGATGGCGCCGACGACCGCCTGGAAGGTGACGGACGGGGAAGCGGAAGAAATTGATGTGGATGATGTGGAGCTGAATGACCTTCTCCTGGTGAAAACCGGAAATCAGATCGCGGTGGATGGCGTGGTCACAGACGGCGAAGGCTATGTGAATGAAGCGAGCATCACTGGGGAATCGGCACTCTGCAAAAAGACGAAAGGCTCTCCTGTCTATGCCGGTTCCATTCTGGATAGCGGCACGCTTCAGATGCGGGCAACAAAAGTGGGAGAAGACACCACATTTGCAAAAATCATTGCGTTGGTGGAGGAGGCGCAGGATGCCAAATCCCCGGCGGAACGTTTCATTGACCGGTTTGCCAGATATTATACGCCGGTAGTTGTATTGCTGGCAGCACTGACCTATGTATTTACCAGAAATCTGGATACCGCAATCACGGTACTGGTGCTGGCCTGCCCGGGAGCACTGGTCATCGGTGCACCCATTGCCAATGTGGCGGGAATCGGAAGAGGCGCACAGGAGGGAATCCTTCTGAAAGGCGGAGACAGTGTCAATACCTTTGTGAAAACAGACGTCATGGTGTTTGACAAGACCGGTACGCTGACAGTGGGACAGCCCATGGTGACGGAGCAGTGTTTCTTCGGTAATATACAGACAGAAGAGCAGAAAAATACAATTCTTTCCATGGTGGCTTCCATAGAACTGGCATCAGATCATCCGCTGGCACAGGCGGTTGTGCGGTTTGTCAGGGAAAAGGAACTTCCCATGAAGCAGGCCCTGCATGTGGAAGTGGAAAAGGGATACGG
>CAVIPV010000009.1:0-39802 GCA_963644495.1 Prevotella sp.
GACAGTAACATCGAAACCAAAGGACATTTCTAATTACTTAGGAATGTCCTTTTTTGCACATGCACTGGCAGTGATAAAGGTTTGTCAGATACAGATGGAGGAGTAAAGCTGGCAGACGCATCGCTTTGTTCCGAAAAATACAATTTTTAAATAACCCTATTGATTAATATCATTATATAACAATAATCAATGTACCAAGATATGAGTAATCTGGAGTGCATTATATTATCAGAATATGATAGCTGATCAGGACAAAGGTGTCTATGTTAATTTATGAAAGTGGATTGCATAGATGCCTTTTTATTTTGCAGGAAGGATTAATTGAGTCTGGTGGATAGCTGAGATGGAAAAAATGGGAGGTCTAGAGATGATTAATTACACATGTATGCAAAATGTAAAAATTATGGCAGGACAGGGTGTTCATAAGAATATGGGCGAGGCATTAAAGGAAGCAGCTTACAAGAAAGCGTTTGTAGTATATGACAATGGCGTTAAGGCTGCGGGAATTATTGGAAAAGTACTGGAAAGCTTAGAAGAAGCAGGAATCAGTTATATAGAATTTGACAAGGTGCTTCCTGATCCACCTGCAAATGTGGTTGATGAAGGTGGAAAGCTTTGCAGAGAACAAGGCTGTGATTGTGTAATAGGAATTGGAGGAGGAAGTGCCATAGATACAGCAAAGGGCATTAATATTCTCCGCGTTAATGGTGGAAGTATATTGGAATATGCTGATCCGGAAAAAGAGATGAAAAAGTCACCTGGACTTATGAGTGTTCCCACAACATCAGGAACTGGTTCGGAATTATCCAATGGACTTATCATATCAGACACAGAAAAGAATATTAAAGTTGCAATTCTTGTGGTTAATGGAATGAGCGAATTTGCAGTTATTGATCCTGAGTTTTCGGCTGGAATGCCTAAGGGATTGACGATAATGACAGGACTTGATGTATTTTCACATGCGGCAGAAGGATACACAACAATTCTTGCTAATCCAATGACAGATATGATTACAAAGTCAATTATGGAAAATGTTGTAAGATATCTTCCCAGGGCGGTTGAGAACGGAGTTGATATGGAAGCAAGAGAAAAGATGCATATTGCAGCATCATTAGGAGGCTGGATGTTAGCTAATTCAAGTGCACATGTCGGACACTCCCTTGCACATGTAATAGGTGGCATGTATCACATTCCGCATGGAGCCTGTTGTGCGTATTCACTTCCTGTTGTGTTAGAAGCAGTAAGTGAAACGCTTCCAGACAAAGTAAAGGATATTGGAACAATTCTTGGTGCTTCATATGATGGAACAGAAGGTGTTAAAGAAATAGGTGTTAAGGCGGCAGAGGCTTATAAGAAATTTGCATATGAAACAGTAGGTGTTAAGAAGATAACAGATTATGTCAGTGATAAGCCTGATATAGAGCTGCTTGCTGACAGAGTTGTTAATGAACCTCTTGCAGGTCTGTCACCTGTTAAGATAACTGATGAACTGGCAGGCAATATGATAAAGAAGATATTTTCATAAAAGTAGTAGAAAGGAAAGGGTTATTATGGCAGATAGAATAGCAGAACATCCGATACTGGGTGTTCAGGAAAAAGGCGCTTTAGTAGAATTTAATTTTGACGGAAAGAAAATACAGGGATATGAAGGTGAGCCGATTGCAGCAGCACTAAAGGCGGCAGGAGTTATGGTACACAGATACACGAAGAAGGAACATAAGCCAAGAGGAATCTTCTGTGCGATAGGAAGATGTACGGATTGTGTAATGGTTGTAGATGGTGTGCCAAATGTAAGAACCTGCATAACACCATTGAAAGCCGGGATGGATGTAAAAACCCAGTATGGTGTCAGCGAGAAACCTTTTGATGAACAATAGGAGGATGTGGACATGAAAAGATTTGATTTAATAATTGTAGGTGCTGGTCCATCTGGATTATCTGCGGCAGTAGAGGCAGCCAAGAGAGGACTTAATGTAGTTGTATTTGATGAGAATGAGAAGCCGGGTGGACAGCTTTTTAAGCAGATACATAAGTTCTTTGGCTCTAAGGAACACAGGGCTAAGGTAAGAGGTTTTGTAATAGGACAACAGCTATTGGATGAAGCAGATAAGGCTGGTGTCAGTGTAGTACTTAATGCAACAGTAATAGGTCTTTATCAGGATAAAGAGGTAGTTGTTAAGATAGCGGATGAGATTCATCATTATAAGGGTGATACAGTAATAATAGCTACAGGAGCTGCTGAAAATATGGTTACATTTCCGGGCTGGACATTGCCGGGGGTTATTGGTGCAGGTGCAGCACAGACAATGATGAATCTGCATGGAGTGCTGCCAGGCAAGAAGGTGCTCATGTTAGGTTCAGGTAATGTAGGACTTGTAGTTTCATTTCAGCTGATACAATGTGGATGCGAAGTTGTGGCACTTGTCGATGCTGCACCAAGAGTCGGTGGTTACGGTGTCCATGCTGCAAAGGTGGCAAGGACAGGAGTTCCTTTTTATCTGTCACATACAATAGTAAAGGCAGAGGGAGATAGCGAAGTTACAGGAGTAACAATAGCTGAGGTGGATTCTGATTTTAAATTCATACCGGGTACAGAGAAGCATTTTGATGTAGACACGATATGTCTTGCTGTAGGACTTTCACCTATGTCACAGCTTCTTAAAATGGCAGGCTGCAAGATGGAGGATAATCCAAAGAGAGGCGGTCAGGTTCCAATCTGTGATGAATATGGAAGGACATCATTACCGGGTGTATTTGTGGCAGGAGATGTATCAGGAATAGAGGAAGCATCATCAGCCATGATAGAAGGTCGAATGGCAGGTATAGCAGCGGCAGAATACCTTGGATATATAGAAGAAAAGGAGATGGACGATTCATTAAAAGAGCTGGACAAGGCACTTGATGGTCTTAGACAGGGTATGTTCGCTCCAAAGAACAGAGGTAAGGCAATTGAAACTACAGATGAAGGTATTCCTATCTCACAGAATCTTTTAAAGAAAGGTTATGTAGCTGATGATGAAATTGAAAGATTTCCGGGTGTTACACACAGACCGGGAGTTCATCCGGTTATAGAATGTACACAGAATATTCCATGTAATCCGTGTCAGGATGCCTGTCCTAAAGGATGTATATCAATAGGCTCGAATATAACATCACTTCCAATAGCCGTAGATCATTCACAGTGCATTAACTGTGGTATGTGTGTGGCAAGCTGTTCAGGTCAGGCGATATTTCTTGTTGATGAGGACTGCGGTGATGGAACAGCAACCGTTACGATTCCATACGAATTCCTGCCGCTGCCGGAGGCAGGAACTAAGGGCGCAGGTCTTGGAAGAAATGGTCAGAAGGTATGTGATGCAGAGGTTGTAAGCGTTAAGAGCAGCAAGGCATATGATAAGACTAATCTTTTAACAATGCGTGTACCCAAGGAATATGCAATGAAAGCAAGATTCTTTAAAACTGAATAAGACATAGATGGAGGGATGTATATGAATAGCGTCAATGATAGATCAAGAGATATAGGCCCATTTGTACCGGGATCGGATGATGACATGCTTATCTGCCGTTGTGAAGAGGTTACAAAAGGGGAAATCAGAAGAGCAGTACATGATGGAATGTGGACAATAACAGAGATCAGAAGATATTTAAGAACCGGAATGGGATTGTGTCAGGGGCAGACCTGCAGCAAGCTTGTAAAAGGAATCGTTGCAAGGGAATTAGGTGTCTCACCAGCAGAATTAGAACCGGCAACCTCAAGAGTTCCTATGCGTCCAATTGAAATGCATGTGTTTGCAAATGAAGCAAAGGAGGCTGATGCTAATGAGTAATACAGCAGAAGTAGTAGTGATCGGCGGTGGAATCATAGGATGTTCTATTAGTTATTATCTTGCTAAAAAAGGTGTGTCAGTCATATGTCTTGAAGGTTCAGACCACTTTGGAAATGGTGGTTCAAGCAGAAACGGCGGAGGCGTGAGACAGTCCGGGCGAGATCCAAGAGAGCTTCCCCTGGTTATGTATGGAATAAAGAATTTCTGGCCAACACTGTCAGACGAGCTTGAGGTTGACTGCGAATATCATCAGGATGGCAACCTGAGACTTGGAAAAACAGAGAAGCATAAACAGATTCTTACAGGGCTTACAGAAAGAGCTGTAAAAGTTGGACTTGATGTGAAGATGATCGATGGAGACGAGGTAAGACGGATTAATCCATATCTTTCAGATGAGGTTACATGCGCAAGCTGGTGTCCGACAGATGGACATGCTAATCCACTTACAACAACTCTTGGATATTACAAGATGGCAAGAAAGCTTGGTGTACATTTTATCTCAGGTGAAGAAGTTGTTGAATTGAAAAAGGTTAAGGGAAAATTAAGAAAGGTTGTGTGTGCGTCAGGCGATATATATGAAGGCGAGACAGTTGTTCTTGCAGCAGGATATGAATCCAGAGCTATTGCAGCGACAGTAGGAATTGATATTCCAATGCAGAAGGCAATGCTTGAGGCACTTGTTACAGAGGCACAGCCACATATGTTTGACCAGATGCTTGGAACAGCAGAGGCAGATTTCTATGGACACCAGACAAAGCATGGTTCCTTCGTTTTTGGTGGTTCTTCAGGACTTGAAGGCTACACGAAGGATAATGGTACTCCGATATGTTATTCCAAGACAGCACCATGTATATGCCGTGGCATTATGAAATATTTTCCGGATCTTGCAAATGCTAAGATAGTAAGAACCTGGGCAGGATGGATGGACAAATGTGCAGATGGCGTTCCTGTGCTTGGAAATGTTTCAGAGGTGCCGGGACTTGTGTTAGCATGTGGATTCTCCGGTCATGGATTTGGTATTGCACCGGGTGCATCACAGCAGCTTGCAGAGCTTATCACTACAGGTAAGACAGAGATTGATTTAAGTGCCTTGCGTTATGACAGATTTAAAGCTAAAATCTAATTGTAGCTTTGAGTGATTTATGCAGGAGTATGTTATGGTATGGAAAAAAGATAAGTTAAGACCGAGCCAGCCCTATTTTGTTTTTGACACGCTGGATTTTTATCAGGAAATCTATCTAAGACAGGGAATTTCACATTTCTATACATTTCATACAGATGACAGTAAGGTATTAAGAACCGTACCGGACGGGTGTATTGATCTTTTTTTCGAATATGGTAATGATGGAATGAAGGGCTATGTATGTGGCACAAGACTCAGGTATCACTGTCAGGAGTGGAATGGAAGAAATGAGGTATTCGGTGTAAGGTTCATGCCCGGAATACAGCCGGAGTTTCTTGCATGCACGATGAAGGACATTCTTGAACAGAAGATACCGTTAGAGGATATGGTCAGATATGATAATACAGAATGGTTTAATAAACTGGAGCAGGAATCGGATTTCTATCAAAGAATCAGGATTTTTCTGGAAGGCTATACCCGGATTGAGAATAAAAAGGCACCCTTGTATGGCAAAAAAGAAATAGTCCAGTCTGTCAAACAGATGGTATATGATTCAGATGGAATAATAAAGGTTCATGAGATAAGCGTCAATACAGGTTATTCTGAACGCCACATTAACAGGATTTTCATAGAAGAAATGGGCTTTTCCCCAAAGACCTTCTGTAAAATAATTCAGTTTCAGAGAGCATTGGAATTCCTTAATTATGGAGATCCTGATAAGATGACCGATGCGGCTGTATATCTTGGATATTATGACCAGCCACAGTTTATACGGGATTTTTCAAAATATGCAGGAGTCACACCTAAAAAATATCTCGATATGGTTGAACGGTTTAACTACAAAAATAAAATCATAAATTGTGCTGATTTGTACAATTTAAAAATGTAACATATGAATATACTGATTTTAAAAGACGAAGGCGTCTGGCATATATAGTGTCAGACGCCTTTTTGTGTAACAGGAATGAAAAAAGATTTTATTAAGGAGGAAGCAGCTATGGGATTTTCAAAGATTGAAGTAATTACTTCCATGGAGAAGCTATCAAGACTCAAGGAAGCACTTAATAAGGTAGGAGCCAGTGGAATAACAGTGATACAGGTTTTGGGATGTGGAGTGCAAAAAGGAACACATGAATATGAAGCTATACAAAATGCACAGATGGAACTGCTTCCTAAACAGATGATCATGACTATTGTAGAGGATGATCTTGTTGATAAAGCTGTAGAGACAATTAAAAAAGAATTATATACAGGACATATAGGAGACGGCAAAATATTTATCTCTCCGGTATCCAACATTATAAGAGTAAGAACAGGAGAAGAAGGAATGGATGCCTTAATTTAGAAAGAGGGAGAATGCGTATGGAAGAAAAAAAACTGGGGTTGATGAGTGTTATATCTACGGGTGTAGGTCTTATCGTTGCAACCTCATGTCTTATGTCTTTAGGACAGGGAGCAGGAATGCTTGGTGTCGGATTCATAATCCCAATGGTTCTTGCCTGTGCGATTAATATATGTACTGCACTTTCAATGGCAGAATTAAATGCCCTGATGCCTAACCTTACAGGTGGGCTTGCACAATATACACTTGCTGGCATGGGGCCATTTGTTTCAATCGTGACTATGGTTGGCGGCTATCTGGTCTGTCAGTCAATAGCGGGTTCGGTTGAATGTGCGATGTTTGGAAATGCGGTCAATACAGTATTTGATACAGGCATTCCATCAAGTGTATTTTGTATCCTGTTGCTGATTGTTCTTATCATTGCCAATCTGCTTGGTGTGGATATGTTCGCAAAGATTCAGAATTTTGTAGTATACGGATTGATTTTTTCACTGGTAACCATGGGAATCATTGGAATTGCCGGTATCGGAACAGGCGAAAGAATACATCAGCAGATGAATTTATCTACTGGCGTATCGGACACATTTTCACTGCTTGGACTGGCATTCTTCTTATTCATAGGCAGTGAATTTGTTATTCCGATATCGAGAAATGTGAAGAATGAAAGAAGAAATATTCCACTTGGAATGATTCTTAGCCTTGTGATCATCTGTGTGATGCAGATTCTTATAGTGATAGGAATGGGGCATTATACGCTCTGGGATGAGCTTGAAATAAGTGCTTCGCCGCATATCCTGTATGGTTCAGCACTTCTTGGAAAAGCAGGTGTATTGTGGATGATTCTTGTATCGGTATTCGCAGTTGTAAGTACAGTTAATTCTGCAATCAGTTTTCTTTCATATATGTGTGCAGGAATGGCTAAAATAAGCCTTCTGCCGGAAGTTTTTCTAAAGAAGAATAAGAGAGGGGCTTACTATGTTGGAATTCTTGAAATAGGTGCGATCATGATCATAGTCAATGCGACAGGATTGTCAACCAGTGATTCACTGTCATTCATGATACTTGTTGCTATTGTATTCTGGATGGTTTCCTATGTTGTATCGAATATCAATGTGATCATATTCCGTAAGAAACTGCCTAAGGCGCCGAGAACCTTTAAGGTTCCGGGAGGAATGATAATACCGTTAATTGGTATTATCGGAAATGTAATCATGATATGGAACATATCTGGTGATAGTGCTACAAGGCTGCAGATATACAGGATTGATGGGGTTATATTTGCAATATTATGTGTGTACGCAGTTTTATGGTGCAGATATAAGCTGAAAAGACCAATGTTTAAGCCTGTTCCAATGCATGAAGTAATGGCAATGGAGAATTCACTGTATCTTGTGGTACATAAGAAAGCATATGTAAAAAAAGCAGATAAATTATAAAGGGAGGAAATGAATTATGGAATACCCAAAGATTGATTTTTTGTATCTGAATGAAGATGATATGGTAGCAGCCGGAGTTAAGGATATGAAGGGCTGCGTAGAAGCAATGGAAGAAATGTTCAAGCTTATGAAAGTAGGAGATTACCGCATGGGTGGCGCTAATGGTAATTCTCACGGCAGCATGGTAATGTTTCCGGAGAAATCTGAATTCCCGGAGATGCCGGTTGATGGTCCGGACAGAAGATTTATGGCTATGCCCGCTTATCTTGGTGGTAAATTCGATATGGCAGGAATGAAATGGTATGGTTCTAATGCAGAAAACAGAGCAAAAGGACTTCCAAGATCAATTCTGATGCTGATTCTTAATGATAAAGATACCGGGGCACCACTTGCATTCATGTCTGCAAATATTTTGTCAGCATACAGGACAGGTGCAGTTCCGGGAGTAGGATTTAAGTATTTTGCAAAAGAGGATGCAGAAACAATAGGAATAGTTGGTCCGGGCGTTATGAGTAAGACGGCGCTTGCTGCGGCAATAGCAGTCCGTCCAACGATCAAGACCGTAAAGGTTAAAGGCAGAGGAAAGGCATCACTTGATAAATTTGTAGAATATGTTAAAAGCGAGTATCCGGAGGTTAATGTATATGCAGTTGATACAATTGAGGAAGCTGTAAGAGATTCAGATGTTGTGTCTGTATCTACATCAACTCCTACAGGTGATCCGTCACTATATCCATACATAGCTGAAGATTGGATCAAGCCGGGTGCGATCATTGAATCCACAGCAGCTTTAAGATTTGATGATGATTTTATAATTAACAGAGCGAGAACTGTGACAGATAATATTATGCTTTATGAGGCATGGGAAGAGGAAATGAAACCCAATGCTTATAACACAATTCCGATTCCAGCCGTCCATGTAGAGGACCTGATTGCAGAAGGCAAGATGAAACCTGAACAGATAGATGATCTTGGCGATGTATTGTTAGGCAGAATCCCTGTACATAGGAAAGAAGGTGAAATCGTAATATATTCAGTGGGAGGTATGCCGACAGAGGATGTCGCCTGGGGAACCTGTGTATATAGAAATGCTGTTGAAAAAGGAATCGGAACTAAGCTGAACCTGTGGGATACGCCTAAGATGGTATAAAATTTCTTAAAACAGGTGAAATCTTAATTTAGCCTATGGCTCCGTCATTGTGTAAAATCACTATTTGAAAAATTCAGTCGGTGTGCTCTGCTTCTCCAACCATTGAAATTACAACATCTTTCTGCTATGATTATGCTGAAAGGCAGGAGAATTAAGATGCAGATTTCCAGTAGATTTACAATGGCAATTCACATGTTTGCCTGTATCGATACATTTACAGACCGGAAGATGACCAGTGATTTCATGGCTGCCAGTATTGGTACGAATCCTGTTATTGTAAGGAAGCTTCTTCAGCAGTTCAAGGCGGCAGGACTGATCGAAGTATCGAGAGGAACCGGTGGTGTTACTGTGACGAAGCCATGGAGAGAGAACTGGCTGCCATTACGCTGGAAGATGTGAAACGGGATATTGCATTGGCTATAGAAGAACAGTAAGTATAAGCCTCAGATTGCTGATAATCTGGGGCTTTTTCCATATCAATTTTAATTGTGCGCTTCCAGTAAATTTACGACTAAATTTGCTCACCCCGCATAAATACTGGATTTTTTGCAAAAATGTAGGTGAACTAATAGTCGTAAATACGCATTAGGAAAATCTCATTAAATCTTCCAAAATGCTTGTAAATCTGAGCTTTTCTTTATTTAGTTGTAAAAAGCAGTGGAAGTTCACATAGAATCATGACAGCAACGGATTTTATTCAATTAGATTTCAGATAAAAATCCATCAGGAATCTTTTGTAAAAAAATATTAAAGAGGAGTTATATTCACAGCAGTAGGTAAACAATAACTGTGATATAGCTCCTCTTCGTATTTCGTCATTTTTAAGTTCAGGCATAATAAAAAAGAATTATATGAGCTTTGCGACCACATTTACATCTTAAATGGGGGCCGGATCGTGGAAGAACTGCGAAAATAGGGCATTTAAATAGGATTTATTTGGCTGATTAAATTGACATTTCAGCCTTAGAAAAATATAATGGATGAGAAAGACTGTACAGAAACAGGATAACAGTTGTACTGAAAAAATAGGAGAAAAATATGGCATTAACAAAGAAGCCGGTAACCGGCATGAAAGATATCACTCCTGCAGAGATGCAGATCCGCGAATATGTTATGAACCAGATCCGCGAGACCTACAAGGGCTTTGGCTTTTCTCAGATCGAGACCCCTTGTGTAGAGCATATTGGAAACCTGACCAGCAAGCAGGGCGGTGACAATGAGAAGCTGATCTTTAAGATCTTAAAGAGAGGCGACAAGTTAAATTTAGAGACTGCAAAGGAAGAAAATGACTTAACAGACAGCGGCCTCCGCTATGACCTGACGCTGCCTTTGTCCCGTTATTATGCAAATAATGCGGCAAACCTTCCAAGTCCTTTTAAGGCATTACAGATGGGAAGCGTATGGAGAGCAGACCGTCCTCAGAAGGGCCGTTTCCGTCAGTTCACCCAGTGTGATATTGATATTTTAGGTGATCCTACCAGTCTGGCAGAGATCGAACTGATCCTGGCAACTACCACTGCATTAAGCAAGATCTGCCCGGACAATGCATTTACTGTAAGAATTAATGACAGAGGCATCCTTTTTGGCATGGCACGTTACTGCGGTTTTGCAGAAGAGGCTATGGACAGCGTTCTGATCACTCTGGATAAAATGGACAAGATCGGTTTTGAAGGCGTTGAAAAAGAACTTCTGGAAAATGGAAACGCTCCTGAAAGCGTAAGCCGTTATATGGAGATCCTTCGCACTGTCACCAGAGATGCTGAGGGCGTTAAGAAATTAGCTGAGACTTTAAAGGACGTTATGGATCCGACTGTATGCCAGGGACTGGTACACATTATGGAGACTGTAAAAGACGTAGCAGAGGCTGATTTTGGTCTGGAATTTGACCCGACTCTGGTACGCGGCATGTCCTACTATACAGGAACTATTTTCGAGGTTTCCATGGAAGGCTTCGGCGGTTCTGTAGCAGGCGGCGGAAGATATGACAAGATGATCGGCAAGTTTACCGGAATGGAGACACCGGCATGCGGCTTCTCCATTGGTTTTGAGCGTATTGTTACCATCCTCTTAGACAATGGATTTACTGTTCCGGGAGCTGGACAGAAGAAGGCATTCCTCTTTGAAAAAGGAATCGATTCTGCTTCTTTAGCTGCAGTGATCCGTGAAGCAATGGAAGAGAGAAAGAGAGGTGTTCAGGTTCTGGTAGCCCAGATGAACAAGAACAAGAAGTTCCAGAAGGAGCAGCTTGGAAAAGAAGGTTATCAGGAGTTTAAGGAATTTTATAGAGAAAGCCTGAAACATTAATCATACTTATTAAATAAAAAAGTTTATGAAGTAATAGTTATAGAAGGAGAAAAATCATGGCAGAATCAATGGTAGGACTGAAACGGTCCCACAGATGTACAGAAGTAACTTCTGCTCAGATCGGTGAGAAAGTAACCGTTATGGGCTGGGTTCAGAAGAGCAGAAACAAAGGCGGAATCATTTTCGTTGATTTAAGAGACCGTTCCGGCATCCTTCAGATCATTTTCGAGGAAAATGACTGCGGAACCGAAAATTTTGAGAAAGCTGAAAAATTAAGAAGTGAGTTTGTGATTGCAGTAGAAGGCCGTGTAGAAGCACGTTCCGGCGCTGTAAATGAAAACCTGGCAACAGGTGCCATCGAAGTAAGAGCAGAGTCCTTACGTATCCTGGCAGAGTCTGAGACACCTCCTTTCCCGATTGAAGAAAAGAGCAAGACAAAAGAAGATCTGCGTCTGGAATACCGATTCCTGGATCTTCGCCGTCCTGACATCCAGAGAAATCTGATGCTGCGCAGCCGCGTTGCAACTTTAACCCGTGCATTCTTAGCAGAAGAAGGATTTTTAGAGATCGAAACTCCAACTCTCATCAAGAGTACACCGGAGGGCGCAAGAGACTACCTGGTACCAAGCCGTGTACATCCGGGTTCCTTCTACGCACTTCCACAGTCTCCACAGCTGTTTAAGCAGTTACTGATGGTTTCCGGTTATGACCGTTACTTCCAGTTAGCACGCTGCTACCGTGATGAGGACCTTCGTGCAGACCGTCAGCCGGAATTTACCCAGATTGATATGGAGCTTTCTTTCGTAGACGTAGATGACGTTTTAGACGTAAATGAGCGTCTGTTAAAGAAGTTGTTCAAGGAAGTCTGCAACTATGATCTGCAGCTGCCGATCCAGCGTATGACCTGGAGAGAAGCTATGGACCGTTTCGGTTCTGACAAGCCAGACCTTCGTTTTGGAATGGAATTAAAGAACGTTTCTGAGGTTGTTAAAGACTGCGAATTCGTTGTATTTAAGAGCGCATTAGAGAATGGTGGTTCTGTCCGTGGTATCAACGCAAACGGTCAGGGACATATGCCAAGAAAGAAGATTGATGCTTTAGTAGAGTACGCAAAAGGCTTCGGCGCAAAGGGCCTTGCTTACATTGCTATTAATGAAGACGGCACCTACAAGTCTTCCTTCGCTAAATTCATGAAGGATGAAGAAATGGCAGCACTGGTTGCAGCTATGGATGGTAAGCCGGGCGATTTATTACTGTTTGCAGCAGATAAGGATAAAGTAGTATTTGACGTACTTGGCAACCTGCGTCTGGAACTGGCAAGACAGTTAGATCTGTTAAAGAAAGATGACTTTAAGTTCCTCTGGGTAACAGAGTTCCCGTTATTAGAGTACTCTGAGGAAGAAGGACGTTTCGTAGCAATGCATCATCCATTTACCATGCCTATGGACGAAGACCTTCAGTACATTGACTCCGATCCGGGCAGAGTTCGTGCAAAAGCATACGATATCGTATTAAACGGCGTAGAAATGGGCGGCGGTTCTGTGCGTATCCACCAGGCAGATATCCAGTCCAAGATGTTTGAAGTACTGGGCTTTACACCGGAAAGAGCAAACGACCAGTTCGGCTTCCTGTTAAAGGCATTTAAGTACGGAGTACCGCCTCACGCAGGTCTGGCATATGGTTTTGACCGTATGATCATGTTAATGGTAGGTGCAGACAGCATCCGTGACGTAATTGCATTCCCGAAGGTAAAAGATGCTTCCTGTCTCATGACAAAGGCACCGACACCTGTAGACCCAAAGCAGTTAGAGGATCTGGGAATTGAAGTAATTCCGGAAGAAAAAACTGAATAAAGGCGACTGTGAAGGTACAAAACAGATTCGAATAAAGAAAAATATTGTGCTCAAAACAATGATTTTTGTGTTGGAAAAAACCGTTTTGAGATGCTATAATCCGTTTCAGAAAATGAATCCAGAAACATGTGAAACGGCAATGAGGCCTCTGAAGGAATGATCTTTCAGGGGCTTTTTTATTGCCGTACATCTGGAAAAGCTGCTGATGGCAGATCAGGCAGATATACAGGAGGAAACGGATCATGAGTGACATGAAACAGACAAAAGAAAATGAAACAATGAATGCAGCCCAGGTTTTGGTAAGATGTCTGGAAAATGAAGGAGTAGAATATGTTTTCGGTATTCCGGGAGAAGAAAACCTGGAGGTAATGCGTGCGTTAAAGGACTCTAAGATCAAATTTATTACAGTCCGCCATGAACAGGGCGCTGCTTTTATGGCTGATGTTTATGGTAAATTAAAAGGAAAAGCAGGCGTGTGTCTGGCAACCTTAGGCCCCGGCGCTACCAATCTGGTAACAGGTGTGGCAGATGCCAATACAGACGGCGCGCCCCTGATCGCCATTACCGGTCAGGTAGGAACAGAACGTATGCATCTGACATCCCACCAGTATCTGGATCTGGTAACCATGTTTACTCCGATCACAAAGCGCAGCAAGCAGGTGGTAAATCCGGGTACCGTAAACGAAGTAGTCCGCATTGCCTTTAAATACGCAGAAAGTGAAAAACCAGGCGCCTGCCACATTGATCTGCCCTGCAATATTGCGGCTATGCCTGTAGAAAGTGAAGTAGGACGACAGCCTTTAAAGCATCATAAGCCAAATCTGGAAATGGCAAGTGTAGAAAGTCTGGAAGAGGCAGCAGGACTGCTTTTCCAGGCAAAAAGACCGGTAATCCTTGCAGGACATTCTGCCATCCGAAATAAAGCGTCTAAGGCATTAACAGAATTTGCACAAAAGCTGCATATCCCGGTGATCAATACCATGATGGCAAAGGGGGTTATTCCCTGCGACAATCAGTATTCCTTATGGACGATCGGTATCCCTCAGAAGGATTATCAGAATATCGCCATCGAAGAGGCAGATCTGGTGATCGCAGTGGGCTATGATATCGTTGAGTATGCTCCGAATAAATGGAACAGCAAGGGAAATCACACCATTCTTCATATTGATGCCAGACCATGCCACATCAATAAGCTGTATCAGCCGGATGTAGAGGTCATCGGAGATCTGTCTTATTCTTTAAACCATATTGCCATGCGCTGCCATCGAAGTGAGGAGCCGGAGTGGGCATTTAAACTGAGAGATGAAATGCGAAAAGAGCATGAAGCTTACGCAAAGGATGAGGCATTTCCCATGAAGCCTCAGAAGATCTTAAATGATGTGCGAAAAGTAATGGGGAAAGAAGACATAGTGATCTCTGATGTAGGCGCCCATAAAATGTGGATCGCAAGGCATTATAACTGCTATGAGCCAAATACCTGCATTATTTCCAATGGTTTTGCTACTATGGGAATTGCTGTTCCGGGTGCATTGGCAGCCAAGCTGATCAATCCGGATAAGAAGGTGCTGGCGATCACCGGAGACGGTGGTTTTATGATGAACTGTCAGGAATTTGAAACGGCCCTGCGCACAGGCACACCCTTTGTGACTCTGGTCTTTAATGACTGCAGCTATGGACTGATCAAATGGAAAGAAGAAGACCGGTATGGAGAGAACTTCTATGTAGACTTTACCAACCCGGATTTTGTGAAATTCGCAGAAAGTATGCATGCTGTCGGATACCGGATCAACAGCGCTGAAGAACTGATCCCGACTCTGGAAAAGGCATTTGAACAAAAAGTGCCGGTTATCATCGACTGTCCGGTAGATTACCGGGAGAATACGAAGCTTACGGAGCATTTAAAAGAATTGTGTCAGTAAAATCCTTGCTTTTCCTACTTGAAACTATGTGCTAATATAATCGTGACATTTTACAGGCGGGAGGTATAAGGATGAATATGAAAGAACAGGAATACGTCTGTGCACTGGCGGAATATGGAACGATCACAGCAGCAGCGAAGGCACTTTTTATTTCCCAACCGGCCCTTAGCATTTATATTAATAATCTGGAAAAATCTCTGGGAATAAGGCTGTTTGAACGGGTAGGAAAGCAGTTTATACTTACCTATGCAGGTGAGCAGTATGTGGAAAAGGCAAAGCTTATTTTGCAGTTAAACCATGAACTGGAAGAAAAATTAAAGGATATTACCGGAAATTACAGCGGGCGCATACGGATCGGTGTCCAGCTGCGCCGGGCTACCGGTTTTCTGCCGCCCATTATTGCCGCATATGAAAAGGAATTTCCGGGAGTGGAAGTGATCCTTAAGGAAGGCGTGATGAGTGAATTAAAGGAGAGTATCCGAAATTTCAAGCTGGATCTGCTTTTGTGCAGCCGCATGGATCTGCCGCCCTATATGGAAAGCTTTGTACTGTTTAGAGAACATCTTTTGATCGCAGTTCCCGAAAGACATCCCCTCAATCAGAAGGCAGTCCGGGAAGAGGGGAAAGCTTTCCCAAGTCTGGATCTTTCCTGGCTGAACGGGGAAAAACTTATACTTGCAAAGCAGAAGCAGAGTATACGTCAGGATGCGGACCGGATCTTAAATGAAAACGGAGTCCGACCGGGGAAGATCCGTGAGATCCAGAATATTGAGACAGCTATGCAGATGGTAGGCGAAGGGCTGGGGATCGGATTTAACAGGGAAAGCTATGTGCTGTATATGAAGAGAATAGAAACGGTGCGGTATTATTTTATAAGAAATATAGAAAGTTCTACGGATTTTGTTCTTGCATACCGTAAAGAGATGCCGGTGACCGGATATATGCAGCGCATGATCGATCTGCTTATTGAACATGGAAAGAAATGTGAGAAATCTTTTCAATTGTTTCTCGCTGGTAAAGTTTAATGCTTAATTCATGTTTAATTTATAAAATTTATATAAAGAATAAATAAAATAAAATATACTTTCGTACTTTGTTGTGATAAAATATCAGAAAAATACGGAAGGAGTTTTATGAAATGGCAGAAAAAACCAAAAAATCTTTTAAAATGCCCCACACCTTCGTTATCATGATGGTCATTATCCTGTTCGCAACCTTACTGACCTGGATCATTCCGGCCGGACAGTATGTGCGAGTGGAAAATGCTGACGGAGTAAAGGTGGTAGACCCGAACCAGTTTTCCTTTATTGACCGCTGTCCGGTCAATCCGCTGCTGATTCCTCTTTACATTGTTAACTCCATGTCAAAAAGAGTGGATCTGATGTTAGTCATTCTTTTCTCAGGCGGCGCATTTGATCTGATCAGCAAATCCGGTGCTCTTCATTCCGCAGTAGCCCGTGTTGCAAAGGTATTTCAGGATCGTCTGTATATCTTCATTCCGATTATGACAACAATCTTTGCACTGATCTGTACGACTCAGGGTGTAAACCAGTTCATCGCATTTGCTCCTGTGGTTGTGATGATCACCTTGGCAATGGGACTTGATTCGATCACCGGTGCTGCGATCATCCTGTTAGGCGGTGCCGTTGGTTTTTCAACCGGTACCGTAAACCCGAGTACTACTGTAATCGCCCAGAAGATCGCAGAGCTGCCTTTGTTCTCCGGCCTTCAGTATCGTGCAGTCTGCTTTGTTGTATTTCTTATCATCACCAATATCTATCTGGTAAGATATGCATTAAAGATCCGCAAAAATCCCCAGTTAAGCCCGATGTATGATCTGGACAGCCAGAACGAACAGAAATCTCTGGATATTGATTCCTTTGGAACCATGGATCTTCGCAAGAGCCTGATCATCCTTGCGCTGATCGTTGCTCTGGCCGGCATGGTTTTCGGTTCTGTTAAGTTAGGCTGGGATATGCCGGAGCTGGCTGCTGTATTTATCGGACTCGGCATTGTAGTCGGATTTATAGCCGGAGAAACTCCTTCTAATATGTCTAAGATATTTTCTGAAGGCTGTAAGAAGATGTTAAATGCAGCCATGATCATCGGACTTGCAAGTGCCATCGCAAGCATTATGAGTGCCGGAAAGATCGTGGATACGGTTGTATACGCACTGGCAAGCGGCCTGCAGCATACACCTGCCTTTTTAATGGCTCCTGCAATGTACATTGCAAACACACTGATCAACTTTGTGATCGTATCCGGCAGCGGACAGGCGGCAGCGATCATGCCGATCATGGTACCTGTATCCGATCTGTTAGGCGTTACCCGTCAGACCAGTGTTCTGGCGTACAATTTCGGTGATGGTTTCTGTAACTACATCCTTCCTCATTCTACCGCTCTTATGGGTATCATCAGTGCTGTAAATATCCCATATGACCGCTGGATGAAGTTCATGTGGAAACTGTTTTTGATCTGGGCGGTTACAGCCTGCATTATGACAGCAATTGCACAGGGAATCCATTTAGGACCAATGTAATGGGCCGGAGGCAAATACTATGACAAATAAGAATGAATTATTTGAGAAGATTGAAGCACAGAAAGAAAAACTGTGGGAAATGGCTGATTTCATCTTTGATCATCCGGAATACAGAGGAAAAGAATATCAGGCATGCGATCTTTTAACAAAGTATCTTTCAGAAAATGGCTTTTCTGTAGAAAAGAGCGTAGGCGGATATGAAACTTCTTTCCGCGCAGAGTGGAAGCACGGCGAAGGCGGTCCTGTGATCGGTATCCTTTGCGAATATGATGCCTTAGAGGGCTTAGGACATGGCTGCGGACACCATATGCAGGGACCGTCCTGCTTAGGCGCAGCAGTTGCTTTAAAGGAATGCGCAGGAGAAGAGCCATTTACACTGGTTGTTTATGGCACACCGGCAGAGGAAACTCTTGGTTCCAAGTGCGATATGATTAAAAATGGCTGCTTCCATGAGTTAGATGTAGCATTTATGATGCACGGAAGCCCAACTACCTGTACAGATGTAAAGTGTCTGGCAGACCAGTCCTTTAAGGTTACATTCCATGGAAAACGTGCCCATGCAGCACTGGCCCCTGAAAAAGGCCGCAGCGCTTTTGATGCCCTTTTAGTAGCATTTAATGGTGTTGAGTTTTTAAGAGAGCATGTGCCGGATGATGTGCGTATGCATTATACAGTAGGAGAACTTCCGGGACCTGCAAATGTAGTCCCTGTAAAGGCAGTAGGCAAGTTCTCCCTGCGTTCTTTCTCAAGAGAAGAGTTAAAGGATGTTGTAAGCCGTTTTAAGGATATTGTTAAGGGGGCTGCTCTGATCGCAGGTGTTGACTATGAGTTAGAGCAGACCAGTGATTTCTACAACAAGATCCCTGTTCTTAAGTTAAATGAGCTTCTTATGGAAAATGCGAAGCTGGCAGGTGCTCCGAGACTGGCACCGCCAAGAGAAAAGACCGGTTCCACTGACTTTGGAAATGTTATGTACGAGATCCCGGGTTCTTGCATCCGTGTAGCTTTCGTACCGGAAGGCACATCTTCCCACACGCAGGAATTTGTAGATGCAGGAAAGACACAGGCTGCAAGAGACTGCATTCTTTATGGCGCCAAGTCCATTGCAGGTGCGTCTATGGACCTGATCACAAAGCCGGAGCTGATGGATGAAGTGAAGGCTGAATTTGCGGAGAATAAGAAGAAGTTTAAGTAAGATTTGTGGGTAATTCCCGCCTGGGGCGGGAGTTGGCAGTGAATGTTTTTGAGTGAACTGTGCGGTTCCCCCGCAGGCAGCGGGGGGACGCACATTTTTTTTTGCCTTTTTTCGAAAAAGTCCATTGACTTTTATAGAGGAAGTATTATAATGCAGATATAAACATATGAACAAATGCTCATATGAATGAAGATTGAAATTTAATATATGATGGAAGAAAGGAGTACCGCCTATGGCATTAAATGACGTAGAACACTGCGAAGCATGTCAGGTACATGAGGATGTGGTAAAGGCAGTGACGGACCAGATGCCTGATGAAGACCAGTTGTATGACCTGGCTGAGGTTTTTAAGGTATTTGGGGATTCTACCAGGATCAAGATACTGTATGTGCTGTTTGAGGCTGAGATGTGTGTCTGTGATATTGCACAGCTATTAAATATGACTCAGTCAGCTATTTCCCATCAGCTTCGTATCTTAAAGCAGAACCGCCTGGTGAAAAACCGCAGGGACGGAAAATCCGTTTTTTATTCCCTTGCAGATAGTCATGTGAAGACCATCATCAGTCAGGGAATGGAACATATTCAGGAATGATCAAAAAAACAATTAAAAAACTATTTTATTAAAAAGATTTTTTATATCAGGAGGGCTAAAACTATGAAGAAGAAATTTAAACTGGTGGATCTGGACTGTGCTAACTGTGCTGCAAAAATGGAGGATGCTATTAAGAAGATAGATGGTGTAAATGACGCAACTGTCAGCTTTATGATGCAGAAACTGACTCTGGACGCTGATGATGCACGTTTTGACGAGATCTTAAAAGAGGCAGCGGAAGTTTGCAAAAAGGTAGAGCCGGATTGTAAGATCGTTATGTAATAAATTTGCAGCATAAGGAGATGGCCATGACTAAGAAACAGAAAAACATGCTCACACGTATTCTGGTGACCGCAGTGCTGTATGTGGCACTGGCGGCAGCAGACCATATGAAAATGGTACCGGCTGTGTTTGAAGGTTGGAAGATGCTGTTTTTGTATCTCATCCCTTATTTTGTGATCGGCTGGGATATCCTTTATAAGGCATTGCGGAATATTAAAAATGGTCAGGTTTTTGATGAGAATTTCCTGATGGCAGTAGCCACCATTGGTGCTTTTGGAGTAAGTGAGTATTCTGAGGCAGTAGCAGTTATGCTGTTTTACCAGGTGGGCGAGCTGTTCCAGAGCTATGCGGTAAATCGCTCCCGCCAGTCTATTACAGCATTAATGAATATCTGCCCGGAATATGCAAATATTGAGGAAGACGGACAGTTAAAGCAGGTAGATCCTGATGACGTGGAGGTTGGCGATATTATTGTGATCAAGCCTGGTGAGAAGATCCCGCTGGATGGTAAAGTCGTTTTCGGCGAGTCTATGGTGGATACTTCTGCACTGACCGGTGAGTCTGTTCCAAGGAGAGTAAAGGAAGGGGACGACCTGGTAAGCGGCTGTGTGAACGGAAATGGGCTTTTGAGAGCAGAAGTTACCAGGGAGTTTGATGATTCTACTGTAGCCAAGATCCTGGAACTGGTGGAAAATGCCAGCAGCAAGAAGGCTCATGTGGAGAATTTCATTACCCGGTTTGCAAGGTATTATACTCCGGCAGTTGTAATTGGTGCTGCCATACTGGCAGTGATCCCGCCTCTGTTTTTAGGCCAGTCATGGGCTGAATGGGTACGAAGAGCATGCACGTTCCTGGTTATCTCCTGTCCTTGCGCGCTGGTTATTTCGGTTCCTATGAGCTTCTTCTCCGGTATCGGTGCTGCTTCTAAGAAGGGCGTTCTGGTGAAGGGAAGCAACTACCTGGAGACTATGTCAAAGCTTCATACGGTGGTTTTTGATAAGACTGGTACGCTGACTAAGGGCGAGTTTAAGGTGGCTGAGATTCACAGTGCAGATGAGGATGGAGCTGGAAATGGCAGAAATGATGGAAAGGCCGGAAGTGAAAAGCAGAGTGAGATACTGGAATTGGCTGCATTGGCTGAAAGCTATTCGGATCATCCGATCTCAAGGTCTATCAGGGATGCTTGGGGTAAGGAACTGAATGAGAGCAGAGTAAGCGATGTCAAAGAGATCTCCGGCCATGGCATGAAGGTTAAGATTGATGGCAAGACTGTTTTGGCCGGTAACGGAAAGCTGATGGATAAGGAAGGGATTTCTTACACGGAGTGTGCTTCTGTTGGTACGGTTGTTTATGTGGCAGAAGATGGGAAATTCCTGGGATCTGTTGTGATCGCGGATGGTATCAAGGATGGCGTGAAGGATGCGATCCGTAGCCTGAAGCGGGCTGGTGTTTCTAAGACTGTGATGCTGACTGGTGATAAGAGGAATGTGGCTGAGGCAGTAGCGAAGGAAATTGGACTGGATGAGGTCCATGCGGAGTTGCTTCCTGGTGACAAGGTGGATCAGTTGGAAGCGCTGATGAAGGGGCTTCCGGAGAGTAAGAAGCTGGCTTTTGTTGGTGATGGTATTAATGATGCGCCGGTGCTTTCCAGAGCAGACGTGGGAATTGCAATGGGAAGTATGGGATCGGATGCGGCTATTGAGGCTGCGGATGTAGTGCTCATGGATGATGATCCGAGAAAGATTGCGGATATTGTAAGGATCTCCAGAAAGACTGTGGGGATTGTTATGCAGAATATTGTGTTTGCACTGGGCGTTAAGTTTGTGGTATTGGCTATGGGCGCGTTTGGTGTGGCGAATATGTGGGAAGCGGTTTTCGCGGATGTGGGAGTTTCTGTGATCGCGATCTTGAATGCGATGAGGGCGCTGAAAGCTTGATGTGTCGTGAGAGCTGAGAGATTGGCGGCCGTTAGGTTTTGAGTTGTGAAAGAAACGGCCTTACATTTCACTTATCATTGTCCACTGGCTTTCGACATGCACCTGTTCGCCTGCATCGGACTTTGTCCGCTGCATTCGGACAGCTGCGCTCAAGATGTGGACAATCGATAAGTGAAATGACGGCCTGTGCATTGGCAATAATAAATGAGCAAAGAATATTTTTACATTTTTATAGATGCGTGATAATATGATTATAGAAAAGGTACTACCGATAGACGGCTAGTCCACATACTTATTGATTAAAAATAACCGTTCAGTCTGCGAGGCTGGGGCGGTTATTTTTGTGTCTTATTATTATCTTTGCCGAATGTGTATCCGGCACAAAAGCAGGTCATGGCTATGATGGGGATGGTTTTAGCATCGGGGAGGTCCAGGGAGCGGATCTTGCGGGTGGCCTCGTAGCCGTTCATCAGGGGCATCATTACATCCATGAGGATGACGTCAAAGGTATATGGCCGGTTTCGGCAATTTCCATGTTCAGGTTATTGTCTTCTACAAGAAGGACGCGGACACCGGAAATATCGTTTTTTCGGATATCTGTTTCATCGTTTCGTATATCTTCTTTTCGGGCGATGTCGAAGGGCAGTGAAATGGTGAATACAGAACCTTCGTTTTCTTTGCTCTGGCCGTCAATGGTGCCGTCCATTTTTTCAACCAGCTATTTTACAATGGACATTCCAAGACCAGTGCCTTCGTAAGAGCCTGTTCAATCTTATCAGAGGTTTTTTTTGCTCATCTACGTCCATAACAAGCCCGTAACAGGTGCTAGGAGAGCCGTTTGCCTGTCGCATTACATAACCGGCAGCTCTCTGCCAGCGTATAACACCGTTTTTGCGTTTGCTCCGATAAGTAACATCGTAGGTGGTATTTCCTGTACGATCCTTAACAGTCGCCAGATAACTGTTTTCCACATATGACCGGTCTTCCGGAAGAATACAGTTCATCCAGGAGTCCCAGGTGTCCGGAAAATCGTTTTCATCATTATAACCATAAAGTCTGCGCAGAGCCGCGGAATATTTGATCTCAAGCATCTCATCACCACTTTGGTTATAAGCGCAGACATAAGAGTCCGCTTTTAAAATGGCATGGACAGCATCCGCCGCCCGGTTGAGTTCAATGTTTTCTTCAGACAAAAAGTTTCGTTCCAAGGCCAGATCCTTTTTCTCTTACGTGAGGACATCGCGTTCTTCGGTCAGATCCTTCTTTTACTGTGTGAGGACATCGCGTTCTTCGGTCAGATCCTTCTTTTCTTGTGCCAGAACATCTCTTTCCAGTTTCAGGTTCTTGTTATCCAGGTCAACGGAATTGTCTTTTCCTTTTTCCAGATTTGTAATGTCTTCGCAGATGATGTAGGAGATAATATGTCCTGCTTCATGATCGTATGCAAGAAAATAGGTTAAGCGTGTATAGCGGTCAATATCAGAACGGTACAGATTGGCTTCTAACCGCCGTTTCCCACACTGGTAGGCATATCGCAGGGAAGCGCAGGATAAATCCTTGATGTAGGAATCAGCGGTGTAACGGCATTGAAGAATATTGCTAAAAGATCGCTTTACCAGTTCATCAAAAGAATAGGGGGATTTTAATCCCAGTTCTGTCGTAAAATTGAAGCCATTCTGTATCCCTAAAAATTTCCAAATTTTGTAAGCTATTTATAAAAAAATGAAAAATCCTGCAACATTTTAAAAGGCTTAGCTGTATATAGAGTAGAAGGGCAATAAAGCCTGATATTTTATAGATACGAAAGGACTTATAAAAATGAGAAAATTAATGTTAGTTTTAATGTGTGCAGCAACAATGACTTCAATGACAGCATGTGGAGCCAAAGAACCCGTAACTACAGAGGTAACAAAAGCAATAACAGAAACTAAAACAGTAGAAGAACAAGAAACGGTTGGTGAAACTGTAGGTATGCCAAATCCGTGGACAGACTGCAAAACCTTACAGGAAGCAGAAGACAATACTGGATTTTCCATTACAGTTCCGGAAAACATTGATGGTTATACACAGACAATGATCCAGACACTGGATAAAGAAGTTATTCAGGTATTTTACGAAAAAAATGACAATTCCGATGAAACGATCCTTGTCCGAAAAGGTACTGGTTCTGATGATATCAGCGGCGATTACAATACATATAGCGAGAAAATACAGTTGGATATAAATGAAAACCAAATAATGGAACAGGGGAACGATGGAAAAGTTATGCTGGCAACATGGACCGATGCAGGCTATACTTACTCTGTAAGCACTCCAGGAATCAGTGCAGAAGAAATGGAAGCTATCATCCAGCAGGTAAAGTGATGAGCATAGAGGATAAAGGATTCAATGATGAACAGCATCAATAACATCAACAGTATCAGCAATATCAGCATTTTTTCAGAAATAAACAGCAGATCTATATGGCAGACGTTGGTAGATAATGTGATTGCTAGTATTGCATATCTGTTTGCAGCCATACTGCCAACAAAGGCAGCAAAAACAGAAGAGGCGCCTGTGGGCGTTTTGCAAAACACGTTAGCCGTAGAAAAGGTATTAGATACATATGGAAACGCAATCCTGCGGCTTGCATATTCCTATCTCCATAACATGAGCGATGCAGAGGACATATTGCAGGATACCCTTATAAAATATATGCAATCATCCCCCGCTTTCCTAACTGAAGGCCATAAAAAAGCATGGCTTCTTCATGTAGCAGCCAACTTAAGCAAAAACAAAATAGATTATAACAAGATCCGAGAAACAGACGAATTAGAAGAAACACTGGTGGCAGAAGAAAGAGAAGATCTGTCCTTTGTGTGGGAAGCAGTAAAAACATTGCCGGAAAAATACAGAGAAGTGATCCATCTGTACTACCAGGAAGGCTATCCCACCAAAGAGATCAGCAAGATCTTAAAACGCAACGAAAGCAGCGTCCGGTCCAACTTAAAACGGGGTAGAGAAGCTCTGAAAACAGTATTAAAGGAGGCGTATGATTTTGAGTAAGTCATATCATGAGATTATGGAAAAAATAGAAGTTACCGATGAAATGCGCACCCGTATACTGAATAATGTATCTAAAAAGGTCTCTAATACACCAAACCACCTGGTTATATTCCCACGCTTGTGGAAAATGGCATCCGTTGCTGCCTGCGTTGCACTTCTTCTTGTTGCTGGGACCATGATGAAAAATGCATTTTACCCATCATCCCCATCCCCAGATCAGGAAATGGTGGGAGGCGTATACGGTATGGAAGAATGCCAGTCCCTTACGGAACTTTCCCAGAAAGCCGGTTTTAATGTAAAAGCCATCCCCGAAACATCCATTCCATTTAAGGTTAAGTCCACCTCCTACACCTGGTGCTGGAACGAATTTGCCCAGATCGTATACGAGGGAGCAGATAATTCTCTAACCTATAGAAAAACCAGGGGAACAGACGATATCTCCGGCGATTACAACCAATATGAGCAGATAGTAGATAAGGTTGTAAATGGAATAGACATCACTGTAAAAGGCAACAGTGATAAATATTATTTAGCAATTTGGAAGACAGGAGACTTTTCATACTCTATTTCTGTTGATGAGGGAGTAGAACTGGAAATACTATCAAACATCATCCAAAACTCTATGGATTAGAAAAAGTCTTTTAATATTTAATGGTTTGTTTACACAGGCCGTATTTCACTTATCGATTGTCCACATCTTGAGCGCAGCTGTCCGAATGCAGCGGACGTAGTCCGATGCAGGCGAACAGGTGCATGTCGAAAGCCAGTGGACAATGATAAGTGAAATGTTAGGCCGTTTCTTACGCGACTTAAAACCTCACACAGCCAATTTCTCAGCATTCACATTCTCACAGCTGCATCTTAATCCAGCGTATCGCCAACTCTATCCAACTCTCACAATAAGGCTCCAAATACTTCCCATTCACCCCCTGCGTCTCCTCCGTTCCAAGCCCGATCCCATGAGGCCCCACTGGATACAAATGCGCCTTCCCATTCACTCCAGCCTTCCTCAAAGCCTGCAGCAGCACCAGACTATTCTCCACCGGCTCCAGAATATAAGCAGTAAGATCCGCCGGACCGCCAAAAACCGGTTTTCCAACCTGCTCAGAAGTAACTTCAATCGGAAAATGCTTCACTATCATATCTGTAATACCTCTTTCCAAATTCTAGGCAGACGTGTCACCTGACAGTGACATTGCCATAAATAAAATCCCTCATCCCGATAAAGCAGGAGAGAAAAATGAAACGCTCGCAAAACATCAAACCCAAGTACAAAAAAGACGGCCACGCCCACCGTGACCGCCTCATCATCAAACATTATCAAAAAATTTAAACCAGAATATCCTCCAGTTCTCTCTTTGGCACATAATGCACCTGATCAGCATCTCTGTAATAAGCAGTGCTGCCATCTTCTCCAACCGGCACAATATGCACTTCTTCCTTCGGTTTACCAAGAGCCAGCACCAGTGCCAGTCCATAACGCTGCGGATCAAGCCCAACAGCCTCTAAGATCTCGGCCCTCTTACAGCTTCCGATCATACATCCGCCATATCCCTTTTCCACAGCAGAAAGCATGATCGTCTGAGAAACAATTCCCTCATCCCACATCAGATTCTTTCCAATAGAAAGATCCTCAAGCACCAGAACATAAGCACTTGGACGTTCCCCATCCACAGGTCCGTCCCAGTCCTTTAAAGCACCGGCCCATAACAAAAACGGGAATACCTTTGAACATTCCTCAGTCGTAGAGATCAGTTTAAACTTAAGTCCCTGGGCATTCTTTACACAGCCAGTCAGACGGGCTGTATCCACCATATCCTTCAAGTCCTCATAAGGAATAGAAACCTCCTGAAAAAAACGGCGGTAAGAACGACATTTCTTCACAAGATCCTTCAACATAACAATCCCTCTTTCATAGCTCAAAAATTTGTCAGTTACTCCTCTTCCTTCATATCAGCAGGAAGCTCATTTCCCTGGGTAATATGCTTCTTAATAGCCTGGAAGCTCTGTGCGCTGAGTACATGCTCGATCTTGCAGGCATCTTCCACAGCCGTCTTCTCATCCACGCCCAGATAGATCAGCCAGTTAGACAGCATAATATGACGTTCATACATCTTATCCGCAATATCCTGACCAGTCCGGGTCAAGGTAATGTGTCCCTGATCATCCATATGGATATAGCCATTTTCACGAAGATTCTTCATGGCAACGCTGACACTTGGCTTAGAAAAGCTTAATTCATTTGCGATATCAATGGAACGCACATAAGGCTTATGCTTGCTGAGCATATGTATAGTTTCCAGATAATTTTCAGCAGATTCCTGTATTTTCACAATAACACGCCCTTTCATTCGAACTCATGGTAGCCATAGAGCGTATCTGAAAATCGTGACAAAAATTTTCAGACACGCTCCATTGATTAGGATAATTTTATCATAGAAAAATCATATTTACAAGTAACGGAAATCTCAATAAATCCTTATTGATAAAAATCCCTGAAAAATAAAATCCGGCATGAAAGTCACTGGGCTTTAACCTCTTTCCACATTTCATTATAAATATTATCTGTATCATCTCCAAGGTACTGCAGGATCTCACTGTTTTTCATAGCCGGAGAATCCATATCCGGGAACAGGGCTTTATTATTCTGCAATTCTTCGTCCGAAAGCTCATATGCCCCTGTGTTCGGAGTAGAATAGGTGATATAATCAAAATTCTTTTTTGCAATGTCCGGACGGCATAAGAAATTGATCCATTTTTCAGCGGCTTCTTTATTTTCCGCATTCTTCGGGATCACCCAGGAATCGATCCACAGCGTTGTTCCTTCTTTCGGGACTACATATTCCAGATCATAATCCAGACCCAGTTCTTCTACCTGTTCCTGGATATAAAGCATTTCACCGGAATAGATCACGCCTTCTGCCGCTTCCCCGTTGATCATTTTATCTCGTACCTGATCGATAACATATGCCTGTACCAGAGGTTTCTGTTGGATCAGCAGGTCCCTTGCTTCTGCCAGCTCCTCAGGATTAGAAGTATTTAAGGAATAACCCTTCTGCTTCAATGCGATCATAAATGCATCACGGATACTGTTCTGCATCAGGATCTCATCTGCCAGCTTCGGATCCCACAGGTCAGCCCAGCTGGTAGGCTCCGGTACGCCTAACTGCTCCAGCATCTGCTTATTATAAAGGATGCCCACAGTGCCCCAACAGTAAGGAACAGAATACTTATTCTCCGGGTCAAAGCCCTGGGACATGTTCCAGTAATCATCCCCGATCTGATCCGCATTGGGGATATTGTCATAATCCAGTTCTGCCAGCATATTATTGTCGATCATTCGCTGGATCATGTAGTCAGAAGGACATACTACATCGTATTTAACTCCCCCTGCCTCTACAACAGGATACATTTCCTCATTGGTTTCAAAAACGTCATAAATAACGGAAATACCGGTCTCATCTTCAAACTGGGTAATAACATCCTCGTCAATATATTCACCCCAGTTATATACTTTTAAAGTACCGCCGCCGCTGCTTTCTGATCCGGGAACCCCTAAAATAGCAATAGATACCACACAGGAGCCCACTGCAGCTGCAGCAGCAGCCCAGAATGTACGCATTTTCATGATAGCTTAGATCCTCCAGTCACCAGTTAGTCTTTTTCCGGCTGTTTACGGAAATTTGCAATAAGCAGTACCACCAGCACCACCACAAAAATAACAGTGCTTAAGGCATACATAGAAGGACGGATACCGCGGCGTACTTCACTGTAGATCAGAGTGGATAAAGTATTGATACCGGCGCCCTTTGTAAAGTGGGTGATAATGAAATCATCCAGTGACATGGTAAATGCCAGCAGGAAACCGGAGAGAACACCAGGCATGATGTCCGGGAAAACTACCTCAAAAAAGGCATAGGCC
Source organism: Prevotella sp. (assembly GCA_963644495.1). Classification (GTDB taxonomy): domain Bacteria; phylum Bacillota; class Clostridia; order Lachnospirales; family Lachnospiraceae; genus Enterocloster. Next base: position 28,467 of record CAVIPV010000009.1, read on the forward strand.
GGAGAAGCGCCAAGGTCCAAAGCCGCCTCGTAGGTAGAGCGGTCGGTCTGCTTTAATTTCGGCATAACACTTAAAATAACATAAGGAATGTTAAAGGTGATATGGGAAATGAGTACTGTTTTAAATCCCAGTGAAATGCCAAAAGCAATAAATGCAAGCATCAAAGCGATACCGGTTACGATATCTGCATTTAACATAGGAATGTTGGAGATGCTCATAAAAATATTTTTAGACACAGGTTTCATGTGGCTGATAGCAATGGCTGTTACCGTTCCAATAACAGTTGCCACCAGTGCGGAGATCATTGCCACAAGAAGTGTGGTGTATAATGCATACATGATCGCCCGGCTCTGAAACATCTGTGTATACCAGCTTAAAGTAAAGCCGCCCCAGTGGGTCCTTGATTTTGACTGGTTAAAAGAAAGGACCATCATCGTAAAGATGGGGGCATAAAGGAAAATAAGGATAATTACTAAATAAAAGTCGGAGATAAACTTCCGAAACCGTTCTTTGCCTTTTGTCATCAGAATGCCGTCCCCTCTCCATTTTTATCGTATTTTGCGATCATGGCCATGCTGATCAGGATAAATACCATCAGGACCAGAGACAGACCGCTTCCCAAGTGCCAGTTGTTTCCCTTTGTAAATTCCTGCTCAATTACATTACCGATCAGCAGGATCTTGCTTCCGCCTAACAGGTCGGAGATAACGAATGTGGTAAGGGAGGGCACGAATACCATGGTAATACCGCTGATGATACCTGGAAGACTTAATGGCAGCCAGATATAGAACAGAGTCTGCAATGTGTTGGCGCCTAAGTCCTTTGCGGCATTAATGGTGTTGTCGTCAATTTTTGCAAGTACATTGTAAATAGGCAGTACCATGAACGGAAGGAAGTTGTATACCATTCCAAGTACAATGGCTGCCGGGGTGTTGATCAGGTTCTGCTTTGGCAGGTGGAGCCAGGTCAAAATACCGTTGATCACACCATTTCTCTCAAGCAAAGTCTGCCATGCCATGGTACGCAGCAGGAAGTTCATCCACATAGGAAGGATGAAGATAAATACGATAAAGCCGCTGGCAGAGCTGCCTCTTCCACGAAGGATCATGGCAAGAGGATAAGCAAGGATCAGACAGAGTGCGGTGCTTACTAAGGACAGTCCCAGGGACAGCCACAGTGCTTTCCAGTGATCAGGGCTCATAATAGCGGTGATGTTTGCCAGTGTCAGGCTGCCGCTTTTATTTGTAATGCCGTACCAGAAAATAAGGGCAAGAGGGATAATGGTAAAACCGATCATCCAGATCAGATAGGGACCGGAGAGCAGAGCTCTTCCAATAGCCACAGATTTCTTTTCATCATTCATTGACTCCGATTGCCTCCTCATCTTCAGAAGCAGGCTTATTCATGATCTGAATGTCGAAAGGATCCACATGGATGCCTACCTGCTGGCCAACTGGGAACATATCGGTAGAGTGTACCAGCCACTCGAAACCGTCAGGAGTGGTTACTTCCATTTCATAATGAACGCCCTTGAAGATCAGGTGGGTAACAACGCCCTGGAGAGTGCCTTCCTCCGGCTTTAACAGGTCGATGTCCTCAGGACGGATCACAACGTCTACAGGCTTATTGTTTCCAAAGCCCTTGTCAACACAGGCAAATTTGGCACCAAAGATCTCAACCAGCTCATCATGGATCATCAGTCCCGGAACAATGTTGCTCTCACCGATAAAGTCAGCAACGAAAGCATTTTCCGGCTCATTGTAGATCTGCTCCGGGGAACCCATCTGCTGGATATAGCCCTGGTTCATGACTACAATGGTATCAGACATGGTAAGTGCCTCTTCCTGGTCATGGGTAACATAGATAAAGGTAATGCCAAGCTCATTTTTCAGGCGGATCAGCTCATACTGCATGTCCTGGCGCAGCTTCAGGTCCAGAGCACCTAAAGGCTCATCCAGGAGCAGCACCCGCGGTTCATTTACAATGGCTCTTGCTATGGCGATACGCTGCTGCTGACCGCCGGAAAGAGAGGTAACGTCTCTTTTTTCAAAACCGGACAGGTTTACCAGCTTTAAGGCGTATTTGATCTTATCGTCAATATAGCTTTTTGACTTGTTTTTGATCTTTAAGCCGAAAGCAATGTTTTCTGCAATGGTCATATGGGGGAACAGGGCATATTTCTGAAATACCGTATTTAACTGGCGTTTGTTCGGGGTCAGTTTGGTAATGTTCTGACCGTCAAAAATAACATTTCCCTTATCAGGCGGAGTAAAACCGCCGATAATACGCAGAGTAGTGGATTTACCGCAGCCGCTGGGACCCAGTAAGGTCACGAAGCTGTTTTCTTTTATGGAAAGGTTCAGGTCATCTAAGACCAGTTCTCCGTCAAAGCTTTTTGAAATGTGCTGCAAATCGATCAATGGCTGGCTCATGTATACAGTTCTCCTTTTTCGTATGTGTGGTGATCCCGGTCGATCTGTGACCGCCTGTTTTGATTAAAAGCTTGGCGGTGAGCTGACCCAGATCAGCGTTGCCCCGTTTTTGCTGGACAGGAAATGGGTTTTGTCAGCTGTGTAATAAAAGGATTCTCCTTTTTTTGCTTTATAAATCTTATTTCCAAGATGAATGGATATGCCGCCCTGAAGAATATAGCCGAACTCTTCTCCTTCATGGGGGGTATCCGGGCAGGTAGAGCCGCCGGCTTGTAAAGTCAGATAAATTGGCTCCATGGTGTTTTTCTGGGCATTGGGAATGATCCATTTGATCTCGTTTTTATATTCGGTGTCTTCTTTTACAAAATAATCCTGTTTTCCGAATACGATCTGCTCATCAGGAGCTTCATTGAAAAATTCCCCGATGGTTGTTCCGAGACACTGCAGGATATCCATAAGGGTAGTGATAGAGGGGGAGGTTAAATTGCGTTCCAGCTGGGAGATAAATCCCTTGGAAAGCTCGGAACGGTCCGCCAGTTCCTCCTGAGTCAGGCCCTTTAAAACACGCAGTTCTTTCAGTTTGTTGCCGATATCCATGATATCCTCCTGTTTTACGTGTAAGCAACGTATTTTATACAAAAAGTTTACAAATACTAACTGAATATAAAAATAATCAAAAAGTTTAGTATTATTAAACAAATCGAGTTCCATTATACATTAAATGAGAAGAGTGTCAATACCTTTTCTGAAACTTAATGGTTAACAAATAGACAAAGTTATGTTATGATGGACCCATGGAAAAATAAGCGCGAACGGAACCGTCTGCAGCAGCAGACAGCAGAGCACGTCAGAGCGTGGCCGTGAGTGGAAAAACACAGACAAAATCCAGGGAGGTAAGTTGTATGAGCGGTAAGTATATGGCATATGTGGGTTCCTATTCCTATACAGGAAAAGCAAAGGGGATCACCGTATTTGATGTAGATGTAGAAAATGGAATGTTTAAAGAGCGCTGTGAGATCGAAGTGGACAACTCTTCCTATGTAATTGCCTCCAGCGACGGCAAGACTCTTTACTCCATTGCAGATGAAGGTGTTGTATCTTTCCGCATCCTTCCAAACGGAAGCCTGGCACGTTTAAACAGTGCTCCGATCCGTGGAATGAGAGGCTGCCATCTGTGTACTGATGAAGAGGATAAATATGTATTTGTTTCCGGCTACCATGACGGAAAGACTACTGTATTAAGCTTAAATCCGGACGGTTCTGTAGGAAAGATCGTAGACGGCGTATTTGACAGAGGCTACGGCAGCGTGGCAGAGCGTAACTTCCGCCCCCATGTGACCTGCACCAGAAGGATGCCTGACAACCGTTTTGTACTCAGCGTAGATAATGGTATTGACCAGGTTAAGGTTTACCGTTTTAATGATAAAGAGCAGAAGTTAGTTCAGGTAGACGCGATCCGCTGTGATCTGGAGTCTGCTCCGAGACATTTCCGCTATAGTAAGGACGGAAAGTTCATTTATTTAATGTACGAATTAAAAAAGGCGATTGAGGTATATACCTACAAGACCGGAGACAAAGCTCCTGTGATCGAGAAGATCCAGACTGTCTCCACTACTTCTACCAAGAAGCCGGACAATCTGACAGCAGCCTGTGCTATGAGAATGTCTAATGATCAGAAATACATCTATTGCACCAATGCAGGGGAAAATACCATCAGTGTTTACAAGAGAGACGAGGAAACAGGTCTTCTGACCATGTTATGCTGTCTGCCCATCAGCGGTTCTTATCCAAAAGATGTGGCTGTATTCCCGGACGGAAGACATATCGCATCTGTAAACCATGACAGCGGCACCATCAGCTTCTTTAAAGTTGATTATGAAAAGGGGCTTTTAGTAATGAGCGGAAGAAGTGTTCCGGTAAATGAGCCTAACTGCTGCGCCATCGTTAAAATAGGAGATTAATAACATGTCAGGTTCAGTTTACGGAACGATATTTAAGATAAGCACCTGGGGCGAGTCTCATGGGGCGGGCGTGGGCGTTGTAGTAGACGGCTGTCCTGCAGGACTTCCTTTAAATGAAGAAGATATCCAGAAATACTTAGACCGCAGAAAGCCGGGACAGAGCAAATTTACCACTGCAAGAAGTGAAGGAGACAAGGCGGAGATCTTATCCGGTGTTTTTGAGGGAAAGACCACAGGAACCCCTATTTCCATTGTGATCCGCAATACAGACCAGCGCTCCCGTGATTACAGCAATATTATGGATGTGTACCGTCCGGGCCATGCTGATTATACTTTTGATGAAAAATATGGTTTCCGGGATTACCGGGGCGGCGGCCGTTCCTCCGGAAGAGAGACCATTGGCAGAGTAGCAGCAGGTGCTGTGGCAGCAAAGCTTCTTGAAAGTCTGGGGATCACAGTTCAGGCGTACACCGGTGCTGTGGGACCTGTAAAGATCAATCATTCTAAGATTGATATGGAAGAAATTTCCAATAACCGTCTGTATATGCCGGATAAGGCTGCAGCTGCAGAGGCAGAAAGCTATCTGGAAGATATGATACAGAGAAAAGACTCCTGCGGCGGTGTGGTAGAGTGCGTGATCAACGGACTTCCAGCCGGTGTAGGGGAACCTGTTTTTGATAAGTTAGATGCTGCGCTGGGAAAAGCAATCATGTCCATCGGTGCTGTAAAAGGCTTTGAGATCGGAGACGGTTTTGAGGCAGCTGCTTCTTTAGGCTCTCAGGACAACGACAGCTTTGCAATAGGAAAAGACGGAAAGCCATGTAAAGTGACCAACCATTCCGGTGGCACCTTAGGAGGTATGAGTGACGGAAGCACCGTAGTGATGCGGGCGGCATTTAAGCCAACACCTTCTATTTCCCAGGTACAGAAAACAGTGGACCGCTATGGAAATGAATGTGAGATCGAGATCAAAGGCCGCCACGACCCGGTGATCGTACCAAGAGCTGTAGTAGTAGTAGAAGCCATGGCCGCTCTGACAGCAGCAGACCTGCTTTTAATGTCCATGACATCCAGATTAGATAAAATTAAAAAATTTTTCTCTGTTCAGAGCTAAGCAGAATTAAAAAAACAGATGTAAAATGCGAAGCATTTTTAAGTCTGTTTTTAGAATTCTATTTGGCGGATACGCCAAACCGACGAAATGCGAAGCATTTTGGAGGTTGCTCTGAACAAAAGGACAAAACTAAAAGAAAGAGGAGAACTAATTATTATGAAGATCGCAATGGGAAATGATCATTCCGCAATCGAACTGAAGAACATTATCAAGGAATTTGTAGAGAGCAAAGGCTACGAGGTCATCGACCTGGGAACCAACAGCCCTGAAAGCTGCGATTATCCGGTTTACGGTGAAAAAGTAGGCCGCGCAGTAGCTTCCGGTGAGGCTGATCTGGGTATTGCTATCTGCGGTACCGGCGTAGGTATTTCTTTAGCAGCAAATAAGGTAAAAGGCATCCGCGCATGTGTATGCAGCGAGCCATATACCGCAAAGCTTTCCAGAATGCACAACAACTCCAACGTCCTTGCATTTGGTGCAAGAGTTGTAGGCAGTGAGTTAGCTAAGATGATTACGGAAGCATGGCTGGATGCAAAATTTGAAGGCGGCCGTCATGAGCGCCGTGTCCAGATGTTAATGGATATTGAAAACAGATAAGTTATGATCCACAGTTTAAAAATCTTGACAGGATGACGGTGATTCTTTATACTTGAATACGTATTAGGCAAGTGCCTTGATCCACGTCTGTTAGGGAAAATTCCCTAGCAGGCGTTTTTGTTTTATTAGGAGGAAATCACAATGGACACAAATGCAGAAAACTGGAAAGACCATTTGCAAAAAGGCGGCTCTTTGCTGGCGGTCATACTGGGAAATATACTGTATGCGCTGGCGGTAAAACTGTTTTTAATACCGGCGGGACTGCTTACAGGCGGAACTACAGGTATCGGTCTGGCGTTAAACCGTACATTCGGGGTGCCGGTGGCGACCTTTGTGCTTATATTTAATGTGGCTATGCTTCTTATGGGCTGGAAGGTCATGGGGCGTAAATTTGCCCTTACTACCGTTGTAAGTACCTTTGTATACCCCATCGCTCTGGGCTTCTTCGAGAAGATTTTTGGGGATCGGGTGTTGACACAGGACTTATTTTTATGCACCATTTTTTCAGGACTTGGCATTGGCGGTTCTTTAGGTATTGTGATCCGTGCAGGGGCATCCACTGGCGGAATGGACATCCCACCTCTGGTGCTGAACCATTATTTTAAGATCCCGGTGTCCGTTTCCATGTATGTGTTTGATTTCTGTATTTTACTGGTTCAGGCAGTTGGAAATCCGCCGGAAAAAGTGCTTTACGGCCTGATCCTTGTTATGACTTACACATTAGTCTTAGACAAGCTGATGCTTATGGGAACCACCCGTACAGAGGTAAGAGTGATCAGCGAACATGTCCAGCAGATCCGGGAAGCCATATTAGCAGAAATGGACAGAGGTGTGACCATGTTATCCGGTGAGACCGGGTATTTGAAGCAGCCGACCCAGATGATCTTTTGTGTAATTTCAAACAGAGAGCTGCCGCGAATCGAAAAACTGATCCATACCATTGATCCGGAAAGCTTTATGGTCGTAAATCGTGTCAGCGAGGTAAGCGGACATGGATTTTCCATGAAAAAGCGGTACCGATAAATTTCACCGTTGACATTTAGCAGATAGCTGTGGTATTTTAATTCTAGATATCAGGGAGTAGTTCACACCGGTCATCCGGTGTTGTGCTGGTCGTCATCACGCAGCAGGATAATGAAGACACATTAGGCTTGCAGCCGGACAGTACACATGTATATGGAGCGAGACTTTTATTGCATATTTTTCGTGCAATAAAAGTCCCGCTTTTTTTGATTCTTAAAAGAACTCTTCCAGAGAACATATTAAAACAAAGGAGTGGAGCATTATGACAGAAAAAAATATGTGGAACCTGTCGCCTGAAGAGGCGTTAAAAGCTTGTCAGACATCAGAACAGGGCTTAACTGCGGAACAGGCGGATAAAATACGTCTGAAAACAGGAGAAAATGTGCTCTTAGAGGAGAAAAAGAAAAGTGCCCTTCAGGTCTTTTTAGATCAGTTTAAGGATCTGATGGTAATGATCCTTATCGTGGCAGCCATCATATCCATGTTTTCGGGAAATGAAGAAAGCACCATTGTTATCTTCGCGGTCCTTGTGATGAATGCAGTCCTTGGAACGGTGCAGCATATAAAGGCGGAAAAGTCATTAGAGAGTTTAAAACAACTGTCTGCACCGGATGCCAAAGTTATCAGAGACGGCAGAAAACAGGAAATACCTGCAAAAGATGTAGTTCCGGGAGATATTCTGGAGCTGGAAGCCGGGGATATGGTGGCAGCAGACGGAAGGATCCTTCATAACTACTCTCTTCAGGTCAATGAAAGCTCTCTTACAGGAGAGTCCACTAATGTAGATAAGCAGGAAATGGCACTGGAAGGGGAAGTGGCATTAGCGGACCGCACTAACATGGTCTACTCCGGCAGTCTGGTGGCCTACGGAAGAGCAACGGTTTTAGTGACATCCACAGGTATGAACACGGAGATCGGTAAGATCGCCGGGCTGATGAACAGTGCAGAAGAACGGAAGACACCGCTGCAGAAAAGCCTGGATCAGTTCAGCGGAAAGCTGGCAGTGCTGATCATGGTAGTCTGTGCATTGGTATTTGCCCTTTGCATGTACCGGAAAATGACACTTTTAGATTCCCTGCTTTTTGCAGTGGCTCTGGCAGTAGCTGCGATTCCGGAAGCACTGACCTCTATCGTTACTATTGTCCAGGCATTTGGTACCCAGAAAATGGCGAAAGAGAACGCCATTATCAAGAAGTTAAAGGCAGTGGAAAGCCTTGGCTCTGTATCAGTGATCTGTTCTGACAAGACAGGCACATTGACTCAGAATAAAATGACGGTCCAGCAGGTATATGTAGACGGAAAGGTGATAGATGGAACGGATCTGGATATCACAGACCAGACTCAGAGATATCTGATCTATGACGCGGTGCTCACCAATGATTCCAGCATTGTAGACGGAAAAGGGATTGGTGATCCTACGGAATATGCTCTTCTGGAAATGTTTCGGAATATCCATGTCCTTCCAGAAAGCTATTTTGGAAAAATGGGTATTCATGAGGACACTCTGCGAAATGTGATGTGCCGTATAGAAGAGGTTCCTTTTGACTCTGACAGGAAGCTGATGAGTACCAAATATCAGATCCATGGAGTGCCTACGATCCTTACAAAAGGGGCAGTGGATGTGCTGATAGATCGCTGTGTGGCAGTGCGCTACGGTGACGGGATACGTCCTATGACAGATGAGGAAAAAGAAAAGATCCGCCGCCAGAACCAGAGCTTTTCTGAAAATGGCCTCCGTGTGCTGGCATTTGCATACAAGGAGTCTGATGAAGTGCTTTGTACAGATGCAGAGTGCGGATATGTATTTCTGGGGCTTATTTCTATGGTAGATCCCCCAAGACCTGAGTCTGTAAAGGCGGTGGCAGAGGCCAGACAGGCGGGAATAAAGACAGTGATGATCACCGGCGACCACAAGGTGACGGCAACTGCCATTGCCCGCCAGATCGGCATTTTTAAGGACGGGGATTTGGCTCTTACAGGTATGGAATTAGATGCTTTAAGTGATGAAGAACTGGATGAAAAGATCGATAAAATATCCGTTTATGCCAGAGTTTCACCGGAAAATAAGATCCGTATCGTAGACGGCTGGCAGAGGCGGGGAAATATCGTGTCCATGACCGGTGATGGGGTCAATGATGCCCCTGCATTAAAGAAAGCAGATATCGGTGTGGCTATGGGCATTACCGGTACAGAGGTTTCCAAGGATGCAGCGGCTATGATTTTGGCAGATGATAACTTTGCTACGATCATAAAAGCTGTTGCAAATGGAAGAAATGTATACAGAAACATTAAAAACGCAGTGCTGTATCTTCTTTCCGGCAATACAGCTGCTATTCTCGCAGTGCTTTATACATCCCTTATGGCACTGCCGGTGCCCTTTGCTCCGGTTCAGCTGCTGTTTATCAATCTTCTTACAGATTCCCTTCCGGCTCTTGCCATTGGTATGGAACCGGCAGATGAAGGTCTTTTAAGAGAAAAACCAAGGGATCCCAAAGAGGGACTTATGACAAAGGATTTTGTGATTACGATGATCTCTCAGGGTGGAATGATCGCTGTAGCAGTTATTGCTGCCTTCTATCTGGGGCTGAGAAATAGTGCGGTTATGGCTTCTACCATGGCGTTTTCCACTTTAACTCTGGCAAGACTGTTCCATGGATTTAACTGCCGGGGCAAAAAATCCATTTTCCGGATGGGATTGACTTCTAATCCATACAGTCTCTACGCTTTTGCAGCAGGCGCAGCGCTCCTTGGACTGGTTACTTTTATTCCGGGACTGCATAAATTGTTTCAGATACAGACGATGTCCATGACCGCCGTTGGACAGGTGATCCTTTTGGCCTTTCTTCCAACGCTGATCATCCAGCTGAAACGGGAACTGTGTAAGAATTAGAAAAAATATAAAAAATACTTGAAACCTACCATAAAAATAGGTAATATAAAAGGCAATCACTGTTATAGTAATGCCATTCTTATCTGAATGCCATTAGCTATTATGTGATTGTCTTTTTTGCAGGAGCATATTTTTTGAGATTTGTGCAAAATATACATGATGTGCAAAATACACAAAAATATATTGTGCAGAATACGAAAAATAATATTGACAAGGAAGAAAATAAGGTCTACAATGGCTGTAATAATATTACAAAGAATATTAGAAAAAGTATCAGAAAAAGTATCAGGAGGAAAATAAAATGACAAAGCGTGAAAGAGTGATTGCTGCGATCGAAGGAAAACATGTGGATGCGATTCCGTCTTCCTTTTCCCTGCATTTTCCAAAGAACCAGGCAGTAGGCGATGAGGCAGTAGCTGCTCATTTAAAATTCTTTAAAGAAACAGATACCGATATCGTAAAGGTTATGAACGAGCATCTGGTACCTTATTATGGAATGATCCGCACACCAAAGGATTATTATGAACTGATCCCATCTTTCAGCAGAAATACCAACATCATCGAAGATCAGATTGAAATGACTAAGAAGATCCTGGATGGCGCTGATAAGGATGCCTTCACAATGGGTACTTTACATGGTATGTGTGCTTCCGGTATTCACCCATTAGAGAGAATGGGCGAAGGCTACAACTACGATCAGGTTCGTCAGATGCAGGTAGACTTCCTCCGTTGGGATGAGAAAAAGATGTTAGATTCTATGGAAAGAATCGCTGACGGTATGTGCATCCTGGCAGAAAGATACATCAAGGACGCAGGTGTTGATTCAGTTTACTACGCAGGCTTAGGTGCAGAGACCAGATGGTATACGGACGAAGAGTTCGCAAAATGGATCAAACCATTTGACTTAAAGATCATGAAAGCTATTAAGGATGCAGGCGGCTACTGCTTCTTACATATGTGCAAGAGCGGCCTGAACATGAAGAGATACGATGCGGATTACGCCGCACTGGCTGATGTTGTAAACTGGGGCGTATATGAAGCACCAATGAGCCTGGCTGACGGCAAAAAGCAATTCCCGAAAAAGACGGTCCTTGGCGGATTAGAGAACCGCAGCGGTGTTCTGGTAGATGGCGATGAATATGACGTAAGAAGAGAAGTTATCAAGGTTGTTGAAAACTTCGGCAGAGACGGCTTCATCCTCGGAGCAGACTGCACACTGGCAACAGAACAGGATCTGAAGCTGGTAAGAGCAGCAGTAGAACAGGCAAGGAGCTTATAATACACAGACTTTAGGAAAAGAGGGATGCAGATGCTCAGAT
>CAVIPV010000010.1:0-38264 GCA_963644495.1 Prevotella sp.
AGTCGCATCCCCGTCTAACACCGTATCTGGGTTAATGGACATTTCCAGCTTACCATTGCGTTTCAACGCCATAATATTGATGTTATATTTCTTTCTGATATCAATATTTCCAACGGTTTTTCCCACCCAGTTTTCCGGTATACTGATCTCAAAAATGGCATGATCATCAGAAAGCTGGATATAGTCAAAAATATGCTCCGAACTGTATCGGATCGCAGTCCAGTTTGCCAGCTGCTTTTCCGGATACACGATCTCATCAGCGCCATTTCGCAGTAAAAACCTGGCGTGAACATCCCTTGCGGCTCTGGATACCACCAGCTTCGCTCCCAGATCCTTTAAATAAGCCGTTGTCTCCAGAGAACTCTGGAAATCCCCACCGATTGCCACGATACATACATCAAAATTTCTAATACCTAAAGACTGTAAAAACTCAATATTGGTGCTGTCCCCGATCTGGCCGCTGGTGACAAAAGGAAGCACAGCCTCTACACGGTCTTCCTGCTTATCTACAGCCAGTACCTGGTGGTTTAATTCATTTAATTTCTCCGCAATATGTCTTCCAAATCGTCCAAGACCTATTAATAAAATTGATTTCAAATCATTCTCCTCCTCGTTTTTCCATTTCCTACATCCGATACCCGCCGCATACGCGGCGGTATATTAATATTCCCTCATTATCCCACCGTAATCTTCTCCTGCGGGAATTTCGTCATATTCGGCCGCATACCAGACATCGCCGCAAATACCAGTGTCAGACCGCCTACACGTCCACAGTACATTAAAACAATAAGCACCAGCTTTGCAGCCACTCCCAATGTAGGTGTTACGCCTAATGTCAGTCCCACCGTTGCAATGGCTGAACCAGCCTCAAACAAACTGGTAAGCACCGGCAGTCCCTCCGCATAGCACAAAAACAACCCGCCTACTGTACATAATACCACATACATCAACATAACTACCGCCGCATGCCGCACCGTTTCCGTTGGAATACGTCTGCCAAAGCACTGTGCATCTTCTTTCCTGCAAAATACAGCTGCCGCAGACAGCAATAAAACCGCTATGGTCGTCATTTTCATACCGCCCGCAGTAGATCCCGGTGCGCCGCCGATCAGCATTAACATGACCATTAAAAGCCGGCCGCCTTCGCTCATCTGTCCGAAATCCACCGTATTAAATCCAGCCGTTCTTGGCGTTACTGCCTGAAACAATGACAGCCAAAACAGCTCCAGCCCATTACCCCACTGAGCCTCATGAAACTCTCCAAAGTAGAAAATAATGGTAGGCACAACCACCAGGATAACATCCGTTACCAGAATCACCTTACTCTGCATCCTGTATTTCTTAAACTGCAGCTTATTAGTCTTAATATCTTCCCAGGTGAGAAATCCCAGTCCGCCAACCAGGATGAGCAGCACAATGACCACATTTACAAGTCCGTTTCCTGCATAATAAGTCAGAGAGGAATATTGCTGTCTCACACCCATGAGGTCAAATCCTGCATTACAGAAGGCAGAAATAGAATGAAAAATGCCATACCAGATACCTTTTCCTACACCAAAATCCTTTATAAACACAGGCGCCAGCAAAACAGCTCCCAGCACCTCGATCAGCGCAATGCCTTTCAGGAAAAATCCTGTAAACCGCACGATCCCGCCTACCTGAGGCGCTGAGATCGCCTCCTGCATCAGGCTTCTCTGCATCAGCCCGATCTTCTTGCCGGACACCATAGCCACAGCCACAGAAATGGTCACAACGCCCATTCCGCCGATCTGGATCAGCAAAAGGATCACCGCCTGTCCAAAACCGCTCCAGTAAGTAGCCGTATCATGGACGATCAGCCCCGTTACGCAGGTAGCCGATGTGGCTGTAAACAACGCATCCAGAAAAGGCGTTCCCCCAGGTCCCTGAGACGCAAAGGGCAGCATTAAAAGCAGCGTTCCCGCTAATATCACTGCCATAAAACCAAATATAATGATCTGAAAAGAAGATAATGTCTTCTTTTTCGGTGCCAGTTCCATTTTCCTATATTCCTCCAACTATCCTCAATTTCGCGGCATTAATTAATATCCACTGTCACTTTTAAAAATCCCCGCTCTTATCCATATCCGGCAGTTCCATTGCCTGCTGGTCCGAAGGGGCGCAGCCGAACATTTTCCGGTATGCCCGGAAGAAGCTGGAATAATCCCCGAATCCGGCTTTTACCGCAGCCTCTGCCGCCGGTGTTCCCCCAGCCAGTTCTTTTCTTGCAATGGTCATCCTTTTATATAAAATATACCGGGCCACCGTGGTACCTGCCGCCCGCTTGAAAACGGCTGTCAGATGATTCTTGCTCATATAAAATTTCTCTGCAAGCCCCTCTAATGTAAGGTGTTCCGTAAGGTGCTCATTAATGTAGCGCAGAATCTCCTGGGCCACATCTTCCTTACCCGGACCACGCCCGGCGCCCTTTTCATACATTGCAGATAAATAGGCCAAAAACGACACGATCCGTGCGCGAATTGCAATATCCTGTAATTCTCTGCTGTAGGAACCACATTCCTCCAAAGAATTAAAATACCATTCTGCCCGGAACTGTTCCTCCATATACCCCCAGCTTTTCCCAAGGATCCCCAAAAGAAACTGTCTTTCTTTCTCTGTCAGAAGCTCCGGCACAAAGTGCAGGCGGATCCTGTGATACTCACTGCCGTCAAGGACCCGCAGCCCATGAAAGCAGTTAGGCGGAATGATCAGAAGGCTTCCAGGCTTTGGCACATACGAAGTCCCCTCTAAAAAATACTCCACATTTCCTTTTACCATATAATAAATCTCATAACTGTTGTGGCAGTGCATCTTGTACTCCATATCCGCCTCATCGCTGCGGGTATGGGCATACACCACCTGACTTGTTTTAAAACTGTCTTCCTGATACATGATCTACCTCTTTTTACTATAGGATACCGGATTGCTACGTGCTTTGCACTCTCACAATCCTAAAAACATTCGTAAGCCGCTCATTTTTCTTCAAAAAATGGCTGCTTACTCACATCTTATCAAACTTTGTGCGATTTGCAATATTCTTTACGCATATTACAATGGTTTTTACAATGTATCAGCTATATAATAGGTAACGTAAACAAGAAAAACCGAAAGGGTCCTCCCCCTTTCACACAAACATTTTATCCCCCCTTTTATACACATATGTATAGAAAAGACCAGGTATCCCCAGTACCTGGTCTTTTCGTTTTTGTTATTGCAGAGACTCACGACTCCCGCGCTTTGCGCTTACTATATCACCATCTGGAACAGCAACACCATAAGCGGCATGGTCGCGATAGATGCCAGCGTAGTCATAACATTAATGGCACTTGCGTATTGAGGATCATTCCCATACACCTGGCACATCTGGGTAATGGAAGAGGCCGACGGCGTGATCACTGCCAGAAATACAATAAGCAGCAGCTTCTTTCCGTCCGGACTGCCATTTACAAGACCACTTGCCTTTAACAGCAGCAATGCGATCACAGGAACTGCCACCAGCCTCAGGAATGTGATAAAATAAAGCCTTCCATTGGTAAAAATACTTTTCAGGCTCATTTCCGCGATCAGCATACCTGTTACAATCATACTGGCCGGTCCGATCATGTTTCCCACAGAGCCTAATGTCTGGTTTAACACCTGAGGCAGACGGATCCTTGTGAAAAACAGCGCCACGCCTGCAAAGATAGCGATCATATTAATATTAAAAACTATCTTCTTCCAGTCAATGCCCTTTTCACGGCTTAACACGCTTTTTCCATGGCTCCACACAAACACCAGCTGTACACTCATAAACACACAGCCATACAGCACCCATTCCTGTCCCAGGACAAAGGTTACAATAGGCATGATCAGGTTTCCTGCATTAGAATAATAAATAGATGCCTTCTCAACCTCGTTTAAGCCCATTAGACGGCCTGCAGTCCATACAATGACAAGCAATACCACCTGCAGCAATACAGAGGCTTTAAAGGCCAGTAAAAGGCCCTGTACCTTCTCACTGGTGTAATCCACCTGGAAGGCGTTGATGATAACGCAGGGAATGATAAGATACAGAACGATCTTTGAAATGACCTTACTGTCTTCCCCCTTCAAAAGCCCTGTTTTCACGATCATATATCCCATAAGGATCATTAAAAACAACTCTGCGATCTGCTGCATTAAAAGTAAACTGATCTCCATAGCAAACCCTTTCTTAACTTTCTCAAAACACCTTAAAATACAGGACAATTATAATACGCCTGCAGGCCTCAGGCAATAAAAAATCCTGCACACAGTTCTTTTCTGACCATGTGCAGGATTCCAAATTTTAAATTACTTCAATTATTATACAATACCCTGAGCGATCATAGCATCTACTACCTTCTCAAATCCGGCAATATTTGCACCTGCTACATAGTTTCCAGGTACTCCGTATCTTTCAGCTGCATCTGCTGCCTTTGCGAAGATGTCGATCATGATCTTGTGCAGTCTCTCATCCACCTCTTCAAAGGTCCAGGACAGTCTTAAGGAGTTCTGGCTCTGCTCCAGACCGGAAGTAGCAACGCCGCCTGCGTTAGCTGCCTTACCAGGCATGAACAGAATCTTCTTCTCTACAAACAGGTCAGTAGCTTCTCTTGTGGAAGGCATGTTAGCACCTTCAGCAACTGCGAAGCAGCCGTTTGCTAAAAGAGCCTTAGCGTCATCCAGGTTCAGTTCGTTCTGGGTTGCACATGGAAGTGCGATATCGCAAGGAATGGTCCAGATTCCCTTACCTTCTGTGTAAACAGCGGTAGGAACAGCCTCTGCGTACTCTTTGATACGTCCTCTGCGTACTTCCTTGATCTCCTTAACAACATCTAACTTGATGCCGTCTGCATCATAGATATAGCCGTTGGAATCGCTCATTGCAACGACCTTTGCACCGTACTGCTGAACTTTCTCAACTGCGTAGATAGCAACGTTACCGGAACCGGAAACCAGAACTGTCTTTCCTGCGATCTCCTTGCCGTTGTGCTTTAACATCTCGTCTAACATGTAGATCAGGCCGTATCCTGTTGCCTGGGTTCTTGCTAAAGAACCGCCGAAGGTTAAGCCCTTACCGGTTAAAACGCCTTCATATAAACCGGTCATTCTCTTGTACTGACCGAACAGGTAGCCGATCTCTCTGCCGCCTACACCGATATCACCTGCCGGAACGTCTGTATCTTTTCCGATGTGACGGTACAGCTCTGTCATAAAGCTCTGGCAGAATGCCATAACTTCGCGGTCAGATTTGCCCTTAGGATCAAAGTTGGAACCGCCTTTGCCGCCGCCCATAGGAAGTCCTGTAAGAGAGTTCTTCAAAGTCTGCTCGAAACCTAAGAATTTTAAAATGCTCTGGTTTACAGATGGATGGAAACGAAGTCCGCCCTTGTACGGTCCGATGGCGCTGTTGAACTGTACACGATACCCCTTGTTTACCTGAACCTTTCCATTGTCATCTACCCACGGTACGCGGAAAGAAACAATACGCTCCGGCTCAGTGAAACGCTCCAGGATACCAGCTTTGCGGTATTTCTCCTCATTTGCGTCAATAACCAGTCTTAAAGAATCCAGAACCTCTTTTACAGCCTGGTGGAATTCAGGCTCACCTGGATTCTGTGCTACTACTTTCTCGTAAATTTCGTCAACGTAAGACATTTGGATAACCCTCCTTGGTTTTTATTAAATTTTGGAAATTCCGAAGCTCATTGGGGAATCCGGATTTTCTGAGAATGCTTGCTTCGTTAAGCAAACGTTTCAAAAAAAGTATAGCAAGTTAATTTGTTAAAGTCAAGGAGCAAATATACTATAAAAACATCAGGCGCCGCCTAATAATTACATTTTCAGATTATAAAAAAGCACCTGTTTTTGTATTTTTCAATATCTGCTCTTTTTCATCTTCTGTCAGCCCAACCAGTACCTTCAGATAAGCAAATTCATTCTTAAGTTCTGTACGGCATATAGCCATATCATCGGTACATACAGCCACCTTGATTCCCCGGCTTAAGTACTCCCGCAATGGGTATGCTTTCATATCCGGGATTGCCTTGGTGATCCGGTTGCTGGTAGGACACATTTCCAGTGTAATACCCTTCTCACGGATCATACGCACTACAGCCGGATCCTCATAACTTCTCACTCCATGTCCGATCCTTGAAGCGCCCATTTCAATGGCACAGGCTACCTCTCCTGCACCGCCAGCCTCTCCTGCATGGATAGTAAACGGGATTCCCATATCTGCTGCTTTCTTAAAAAGTTCCTTATATTTATAAGTTGGATATAAGGCCTCTGCTCCCGCTAAATCCATGGCCGCTACGCCATATCCCCTTGTACCGTCTGCCAGAATACGTTTTTTCACATATTCTCCTGTCAGCTCTGCCGTCTCTTCATTGGCCTTTTCATTTCCATTGCCCCGCATACAGCAAAGGATCAGATTACACGGCAGTGTAGATCGTTTAAGACCATCTAACGCCGCTTCTATGACCTGCGCCTGAGATAATCCACCCTGACAGTGTAACTGAGGCGCAAAACGCAGCTCAGCGTAGGAAAGCCCCTCTGCCTTTAACTCTTCCTGTACCAGATAAACCGCCTCGCTGATGCCCTCTTTTGTCTGCAGCAGTTTTAAAGGCAGATCAAAACACTGTAAAAACTCATTTAAACTTTGGCAGTCTTCTCCTACAGACAATGCATTGCCTAAAGCATTTCCGTCATATGGCAGTTCCATTCCCTGAAGTGCCGCCAGTTTCTTTGCGATCCGGGGTGTAATGGCACCGTCTAAATGAAGGTGCAGTTCCCCATATCCAAGGTTCTTTCTTTTCTGTTCCTTTTTTTCTATTGATCCTTCTGCCCCTGTTTCCATCTATATTTTCCTCTCCTAAATTGTTTCACGTGAAACATTCTTCCTCTTTCGGTTTTACCCACAGTATAACGGATTTTTCCCAAAAATACCACGTTATCTTTGCAAAGAACCAACTGCTGTTCCCCATAAATACCTATAAACGCGAACAGACCGCCTGCCAAAAAGGCCGACGGTCTGTTCCAAACACAAAGGATAAAGGTTTTACCCACAATGGGTTCGATCTATATTTACTGATTATTTTCCGTAGTAAGCTCTTAAATACATTTCCTTGATCTCGCTCATCAGAGGATATCTTGGGTTAGCGCCGGTGCACTGGTCATCGAATGCCTGCTCAACCATGTCATCCAGTCTGTCTAAGAAGTCTTTCTCATCAATGCCATATGCCTGAATAGAGGACTTAACACCTACCTGTTTCTTCAGGTCTTCGATCTTCTCCATCAGCTTCTTAACTGCCTCAGCATCGTCCTTAGCCTGGATGCCTACGAAACGAGCGCACTCTGCATATCTTGCCTGGGTATGCGGATACTGATACTGGGAGAAGGTTCCCATCTTGCGTGGGTTCTCAGCAGCGTTGAATTCAATTACCAGGTTTAATAACAGTGCATTTGCAAGTCCGTGTGGCAGGTGATGGAAAGCACCTAATTTATGTGCCATAGAGTGGCAGACACCTAAGAATGCGTTTGCGAATGCCATACCAGCCATGCAGGACGCGTCTGCCATCTTCTGACGTGCCTCTACATTTCCAGGCTCATTGTAAGCAGTTGGAAGGTATTCAAATACATTCTTCATAGCCTTTAATGCAAGACCGTCTGTATAGTCAGTAGCCATAACAGAAGCATATGCTTCCAGAGCGTGTACCAGAACGTCCAGACCAGATGCACTGGTAAGTCCCTTAGGCTGGCTCATCATATTGTCAGTATCAACGATCGCCATCTTAGGCAGCAGCTGGTAGTCAGCTAACGGATACTTAACGCCTGTATTCTGATCGGTAATAACCGCAAATGGTGTAACCTCGGAACCAGTACCAGAAGAGGTAGGAACTGCTACAAAGTATGCTTTCTCACCCATGGTTGGGAAGGTGTATACACGCTTACGGATATCGATGAAGCGCATTGCCATATCCATAAAGTCTGCTTCTGGATGCTCATACAGTACCCACATGATCTTGCCGGCATCCATTGCGGAACCGCCGCCCATTGCAATGATAACATCCGGTTCAAATTCTCTCATCAGCTTCGCACCAGCCTGTGCATTTGCCAAAGTCGGATCCGGCTGTACATCAGAGAATACAGTGTAGGTAATACCCATTTCATTCAAACGATCAGTAATAACATGTGTATATCCGTTCTTGTACAGGAAAGAGTCTGTTACGATAAAGGCTCTCTTCTTGCCCATAACGTCCTTTAATTCCTTCAGTGCTACAGGCAGACAGCCCTTCTTAAAGTAAACCTTTTCAGGTGCTCTGAACCACAGCATGTTCTCTCTCCTCTCAGCAACAGTCTTGATATTTAACAGGTGCTTTACACCAACGTTCTCAGATACGGAGTTTCCGCCCCAGGAACCGCAGCCTAATGTAAGAGATGGTGTCAGCTTGAAGTTATATAAGTCACCGATGCCGCCGTGGGAAGAAGGTGTATTAATAAGGATACGGCAGGTCTTCATGCGCTCTGCATGCTTCATGATCTTCTCGGTCTCATTTACATTAACATACAGGGAAGAGGTATGGCCGTAACCGCCGTCAGCTACCAGACGCTCTGCCTTATCCAGTGCCTCATCAAAGGTCTTTGCCTTGTACATTGCAAGTACTGGGGACAGCTTCTCATGTGCGAACTCTTCGCTGATATCTACGGACTCAACCTCGCCGATGAGGATCTTGGTATCTACAGGAACTTCTACGCCAGCCAGCTTTGCAATGGTGTATGCAGACTGTCCAACGATCTTTGCATTTAATGCGCCGTTGATCAGGATGGTCTTTCTTACCTTCTCGATCTCGCCTGGTTTTAAGAAGTAGCAGCCTCTGTATTCAAACTCCTTCTTAGCAGCTTCGTAAACTGGCTCCAGAACTGTTACAGACTGCTCAGAAGCACAGATCATACCATTATCAAAAGTCTTAGAATGGATAATGGAGTTGACTGCCATACGTACATCTGCAGTATCATCAATGATAACCGGTGTATTTCCGGCACCTACGCCAAGTGCAGGTTTTCCGGAAGAATAAGCTGCTTTAACCATTCCAGGACCACCGGTTGCCAGAATAATATCTGCATCTCTCATAACCTCATTTGTTAAGTCAAGAGATGGAACATCGATCCAGCCGATGATGCCTTCCGGTGCACCGGCAGCAACTGCTGCATCCAGAACGACCTTTGCTGCTGCAATGGTGCTCTTTTTTGCTCTTGGATGCGGGGAAATGATGATTGCATTTCTGGTCTTTAAAGAGATCAGTGTTTTAAAGATCGCTGTAGATGTTGGATTGGTAGTCGGGATGACTGCTGCAATCAGACCGATCGGTTCTGCGATCTTCTTGATGCCGTACTCCTTATCTTCTTCAATTACACCAACAGTCTGAGTATTCTTGTATGCATTGTAAATATACTCTGCTGCATAGTTATTTTTGATGACCTTATCTTCTACGATACCCATTCCGGTCTCTTCTACTGCCATCTTTGCTAACGGGATACGCATCTTATTTGCTGCGCTTGCTGCTGCAAAGAAGATCTTATCAACCTGCTCCTGGGTGTAAGTTGAAAAAACTTTCTGTGCTTCACGCATTGCTGCCATCTTTGCAATTAAGCCTTCTACGCTGTCAATGATCTCCGGAACGACCTGTTCTGTTTTCTTTGCCATTTACATTTCCTCCATGATTCCCTTTGTGTTTGTTATAGGTTAAATGTGTTTGCTTTCATGTTATGTCATATGGATCTTTTTGTTTCTTGTTTCGTTAATTAATTATCATTCTCACATTAGGCATTATATCGTATTGTTAAAAAAATGTCAACCATGTTTTTTATTAAATACAAGAAAACTGCCTGAAACAAAGGCTTGTATAATACGTTTACCTTTTTTTATCCAGACAATTTTCTTTTTTAATGCTCTTTTATGAAGTTTTTATTGTTTTAATTTTAACAGAGTCTTTCTTACAGATACTTCTTCAGATCTTCTACTCTGTCTAACTTCTCCCATGGAAGATCTACATCATGACGGCCAAAGTGACCATAAGCAGCAGTCTGCTTGTAGATCGGGCGGCGCAGGTCAAGCATCTTGATGATGCCGGCTGGACGCAGGTCGAAGTTTTCACGGATGATCTCAACTAACTTCTCATTGCTTAACTTTCCAGTTCCGAAAGTATCTACCATGATAGAAGTTGGATGAGCAACACCAATAGCATAAGAAAGCTGGATCTCACACTTGTCAGCCAGTCCTGCTGCTACAATGTTCTTTGCAACGTAACGTGCTGCATATGCTGCGGAACGGTCTACCTTAGTGCAGTCCTTTCCGGAGAATGCGCCGCCGCCATGACGAGCATAGCCGCCGTAAGTGTCTACGATGATCTTGCGTCCGGTCAGACCACTGTCTCCGTGAGGTCCGCCAATTACGAAACGGCCGGTTGGGTTGATAAAGAACTTGGTGTTCTCGTCTACCATATCAGCCGGGATGATCTCATCAAATACGTACTTCTTAATATCCTCATGGATCTGCTCCTGAGTTACGTTCTCATCATGCTGAGTGGAAAGAACAACTGCATCCAGGCGTACTGGCTTGTCGTTCTCATCATATTCTACTGTAACCTGGGTCTTTCCATCTGGACGAAGGTACTTTAAGGTACCGTTCTTTCTTACCTCTGTAAGGCGTCTTGCCAGCTTGTGAGCCATAGAAATAGGATAAGGCATATACTCTTCGGTCTCATTGGTTGCAAAGCCGAACATCATGCCCTGATCGCCAGCGCCGATTGCGTCTAACTCTTCCTCGGTCATGTGCTTCTCGCCAGCCTGCTTTGCCTCTAATGCCTTGTCAACGCCAAGAGCAATATCAGCGGACTGCTCATCGATTGCAGTTAAAACACCGCAGGTATCGCAGTCAAAACCGTATTTTGCACGGTCATATCCAATTTCACGGACCGTCTCACGAACAATCTTCTGGATATCTACATAAGCCTTTGTAGTGATCTCACCCATTACTACT
The DNA here is from genome assembly GCA_963644495.1 of Prevotella sp. Lineage (GTDB taxonomy): Bacteria > Bacillota > Clostridia > Lachnospirales > Lachnospiraceae > Enterocloster. Next base: position 11,060 of record CAVIPV010000010.1, read on the forward strand.
ACAAGTCCTGTAGTGGTAGCAGTCTCACATGCAACACGGCTCATTGGATCCTGTTCCATTAATGCGTCAAGAATGGCATCAGAAATGGCGTCGCACATTTTATCTGGATGTCCTTCGGTTACAGATTCGGAAGTAAATAATCTTCTCTCCATTTGTTCTCCTTTTTTGTTTTGTTCCAACCTATTGTTACCTTGTATCTTCATCGACCCGTTCCCGCTAAAGCGGTCACTGCATTTCATGATCAGAAAACGCGTCACCGCCACGTTTTTTCATATGCAATGGCAAGAAAAAAGTCCGCAGCAATTGCGGACTTGAAAATAGCAGATCTTCAAATCCTCTTATTGCTCGATCAAGCAGTCTTTCCGGGATCTCCGTACTTTCTGCTCCTCGCTCAGGCTGGCACCTTCCGGCCCTTTTGCATGTGCATCTTGCTTTCACATACTCAACCGGGGTTGCCGTGACTTCGCAGGTCCTTTGTACCTCCATCACTCTGAATAAGGGATATTACGAACTTTTTAATTGTAAATCTTAACGGATTACCTCACATATCTTAATGGATTTATGCAGGTATGTCAATATATAATTTTCTCAATGCAAAAATTATTGCCAGATGGCCTTTTATCAGCCTACACGCAGCTTAAATTTCTGTACTGCACGCTCAGAATCTACCTTTTCGATCACAGCACCCAGAGCCTGAAGCTTTTCTTCAAAACACTCATAACCTCTCTGGATATAGCCGATCTCATCTACCACTGTATATCCTTCTGCTGCCAGTCCGGCGATCACCAGAGCTGCACCTGCGCGAAGGTCCGGAGCGTTTACCTGAGCTCCTGTAAGGCCTGTAACGCCGTCGATCACCGCTACATTGCCTTCTACCTTAATATGGCTTCCCATACGGGCTAATTCATCCACATATTTAAAGCGGTTCTCGAAAATGCTCTCTGTTACCATACTGGTTCCGCTTGCCAGAGCCAGTGTAACAGCCATCTGAGGCTGCATATCTGTAGGAAATCCCGGATATGGCAAAGTCTTGATATCTGTATGTCTCTGGGATGGTTTTCCAACTACACGGACTGCATCATCAAATTCACTGACTTCACAGCCGATCTCAATGAGCTTTGCAGAAATAGCTTCCAGATGCTTCGGGATCACATTTTTAATCATGATATCCCCTCTGGTAGCTGCTGCTGCGCACATAAAGGTACCTGCTTCGATCTGGTCCGGGATAATAGAATATTCAGTTCCATGAAGCTTCCCTACGCCGCGGATACGGATAGTATCGGTACCAGCACCTTTAATATTGGCTCCCATACTGTTTAAGAAGTTGGCTACGTCTACAATATGAGGCTCTTTTGCCGCATTTTCCAGGATGGTCTGGCCTTCTGCCATAGCTGCTGCCATCATAATATTAATAGTTGCACCTACAGAAACCACATCCAGATAGATATGGCTTGCTACCAGGTCAATGGCATGGGCGATCACTGCGCCGCATTCGATCTGCACATCTGCTCCCAGCGCACGGAAACCTTTGATATGCTGGTCAATAGGGCGGCTTCCAATATTACATCCGCCTGGAAGGGGTACCTGAGCGCTCTTATATTTTCCCAGCAGGGCGCCGATAAAATAATAAGATGCGCGGATACGGCGGATATATTCATCATCAACAGACACTTCTTTAATACCGCTGCCGTTGATCTTTACTGTATGGCGGTCGATACGGTCTACTCTTGCACCAATCTCCTGGATAGCTTCCAGCATTACATTAATATCTCTTACGTCTGGAAGGTTATCGATCAGTACATCATCATCCGTCATGATCGAGGCGGCCAGAATACCTAACGCAGCATTCTTGGCACCGCTGATGGTCACATCGCCCACTAACGGATTACCGCCTTTTATAATATATTGTTCCATTACACACCTCTGTTGCTTATTTAACAGGTCTTAAGAATTCCCTAAAATTTCGTTCACATTTCATTTACATCCATTAGATTATACCATAAGAACAGGATTTGTAAAGTATGTTGCTTTTTTATTCAACCTTCAGGCCGCATAAAAAGCCGTTATAAGCACCGGAGAAGTATGCATTTGCGTCTCCCAGACCCATTTTATAGGTCTCCTGAGTAGTCGGATCATAGATACTTACATTGTACTGGTCGTAACCATATAAAAGCAGATAAGAGCCGCCTGGCATAACAGCCACTGCCGGAATACCCTTGTCAATGAAATAAAGTACCTGGTTTACGCTGCATCCAGAGGCATCAAAGGTCATCAGCCCACTTTCCTGCAGCTTATTCTCCCCAAAACTGTCCATATAAGAAAGCAGTTCTCTTGCCTGTCCGGCCGGATCCTTTAAACTTCGGATGGGCTTTCTGTTAATACGGTCCCATACAAGATGCTGGTCCTGATCTGTCACATAGCCCATTTTATCGTAGGCTGTGTTCACTGCTTCTCCAAAATTCTTAAAGCTTCCTAAATATCTTCCGCCGCCATAAGCATAGAAAATAAGGGTTCCGTCTTCTGCCGTATTTTGTCTGCCAGCCAGTTCCAAAGTACTGGTATTTTCATAAGAAAATGCTTTTGGCGATTCTGTTTTCACAGATGAAGACTTAATATCCCCATCTGTCTGTACAAAATAGACCCGTCCTTTTTCCTGGGAAGCATACCAGCCAAGGCCCTCAAATGGATCTACATCTACCTTCTGGTTGCATACGATGGTATCCTCATCCTGATACTCATACTGGTTTTCTCCCAGTTTTACCATACGTTTCAAATGGATCCGTCCATCTTCTGCTGTTACATCCGAAATATAGATCCCCGGCTTTTTGTATTCGCTTTGGATGTTCATTTCATTATCAGCAATGTACATGGCGTACATAGGCAGTTCCTTTACGGTCCCATTTACCGTCCACAGATCGCTTTCATGTCCAAAACCATAGATCAGATCGCTTCCTACAAAGCCCAGAGCACGTACATAATCTCCCGCTGCTGCTGTAATGTCCTGCTTTTGTGCAGTATTAAAATCCATTACATGAAGGGTTTCTGAATGATAGGCGTCTGTTCCTTCCTGCCATGCCATCCTGCTTCCGTCTGTACTTACTGCAAAATTTCCCTGACTTAATCCGTAAGCTACAGTCACGGATTCATTGCTGTTTAAATCGATTCCTGTTACCTTTCCATTTAACAAAAGGTAGGTCATGCCATTGTCTCCCAGATACGCCAAGGTACTGATATCAGATTCCAGCTGGTCAAATCCCGTAGAAGCAGGCACAAAAAACTTCTCCTGGACCATATGGCTGTCTTCATCATAATGATAGAAAACCACCCCCATCTGTCCTTCATAGGTTCCCCGGTTCATATAACCATATACCAGAAAATCTACATTTCCTTCATCGGATGCCGCAAGGATCTTCACATCATGCTTCTTATAATCAGCTCTCACATCCTCATTGGAGCCATCTGCAAAGGTAAACAGGCACATGGATTTCTTGTCATGCTGGTCATAGCGCCACAGATTGCCGTTTACTTTATAGAGAATATAACGGGAATTTTCACTCTTTAATACCTTTATCTGGCTTGCGTCTGAAATTCCCAACAAAATTCTCTTTCCTGCAAAATTTTTCTGTTCTCCCTTAAATGCCTCATTGGCGTACCGGTTGTAGTTCATCAGATAAATACGCTTATCATTCCACTTCATGGTAAAATTATCTTCTGCATTAACCAGTGACTGGGCGCCGGTACTGTCTGTGATCCGCACCTTATATTCTACCTGTACCTGTCCCATAATGCCATCGTACACCTGAAGAGTGATCTGAGGTTCTCCTTCCATTTCTGTGGTCAGTCCATCCCAGGTAAGATGATCAAAGCTGGCCCGGATGCTTACATTCCCAAGAGAGCTGTTGTCCTCTGCCGGATTGGTCTCCAGATAAGATACCAGATCTCTTGCTTCATTATAATTCAGACTCTTTCTGGTAAAATCTTCTGCCAGCCGGAGCATATCTCCTGCATGGTCACTGTCTGCCCACATAATGCGGGTATAATAATGAATATCCTTCTCTGCTGTGCTCACTGTAAGATCCAGCAAATAAGTCTCATTCTGTGTCAGCAGGTTCTGGATAGGAAGTACTGCCTGGATATCTCCCCCATCCTCCTGCCAGTTTTCTACTTCTGTTCTTTCAATGAGACGGTCCATACTAAGATTGCGCACTTCATAGCTAAGACCTGTAATTCCATTTCCATATTCTTTTACCCGGATGGTCAGCTTTCTGTCCTCCGGCAGTACGGAAATACTGTCTCCTGCCGCCTGATTTCCCATATCCTGAATATATCCATGCAATGCGTTAATATCTTTTCCATCAAATTCTGTATACACCACCGGGAATCCCGGTGCATCCATGGAAGAATAAACTGCCTCTTCCTTTTGCATATTTTTTCTCGCAGCAAAGAAATACACTGCCGCCGAAGCTGCAAAAACCAGTGCAAGTATCCCCGCTGTCCGTATTATTTTTTTCATATATATGATTCATTCCTTTTTTGCTGAAACTATAAAATCCCTTTTATTGTATATAATATCCTCAAAAACTACAACTTAATCTTTTTTTAAGAGCTTTGCCGGACACAAAAATACCCTGATACAATGTTTCACGTGAAACATCATGTCAGGATATCTTTATTTTCCTATATGATCCTTTATTTTACTGCTGCTTATCTACATAGCCCAGAGCCTGTTCCAATGCTTCCTGCTCTTCATTTCCAAGGACCACATCGGTCTGCCCCCGATCAACTTCCTTCATATATATATAGCAGCCTTCTCTGCTGTGGATGCAGTTCAATACAAAACCTGTATTGGTGTAATCCAATAATGCAAATACAAAGCTTAAATTACCGCCCATTCCCTGAAAAGCATTATATTTTACCATTCCAAATTTCTGGAAAGATGCTCGGAAATTACGGTTTAAAGTACGGATAGAGTCCTTTGCGGCTCTGTCTTCTGCTTTCAGGTTCCGGATCTCTTCGATCTGGTCCATGATTACATCTTCCAGTGTCTCTGCATCTTTTCCCCGCATAAAATAATCATATTTACGGCTCAGGCTTTTTAACTGTGTCATAGCAGAGATCAATAAGATCAGCAGTATAAGCACCAAACCGATCAGCCCCAAAATAAGGTATCCCGGATCAAATGGGAGCTGATTTAAAATACTGGTTTCCATCATGAATGTATCATTCTCCTTCTGTCGATCAGCCGATGGATTCTATCATTTCCACGATTCTTTCCAGTTCCGCTTCTGAATAATATTCTATTTCAATTCGGCCTTTATTTTTGTCTTTATTATGTATACTTACTTTCGTTCCCATAACAGATTTCATTCTGTCTTCCAGATTCTGGTAAATAAGAGCTAGTGTCTCATCTTGTTTCTTCTCTTCTTTCTTCTCACCAGACGTTTCCTTCTGCATCCGCTTTACCAGTCGTTCTGTTTCGCGGACACTTAATTTCTTATCCAGGATCTCTTTTGCAGCCTTTAACTGCAGCGCAGTATCTTCCAGTGAAAGAAGAGCTCTTGCATGTCCGCTGGTAATAACGCCCTGAACAAGCATATTCTGGATCTGCTCATCTAATTTCAGCAGACGCATGGTATTTGTGATCGCCACTCTGCTCTTTGCCACCCGGATTGCGATTTCTTCCTGGGTCAAGCCAAATTCATCGATCAGCTGTCTGTAACCTAATGCTTCTTCAATAGGATTCAAATCTGCTCTCTGTACATTTTCAATAAGAGAGATCTCCATTGCTTCCTGCTTGCTGTATTCCTTTAAAACAGCCGGAATTTCTTTTAAACCAGCTGCTTTTGCAGCTCTCCATCTGCGCTCACCGGCAATGATCTCATAAAAGCCGCCGTTTTTCTGTACTAACAGTGGCTGCAGCACACCATAATTTTTAATAGATTCAGCCAGTTCATTGATCTTTTCTTCATCAAAGGTCTTTCTTGGCTGTTCTTTATTAGGCTGGACCAGATCCAGTTTCAGCATAAGGATACGGCCTTTTTCATCCATTTCTTCCGCTGCCTTTGCTTCTGCTTTAGCCTTTGCCTTTTTTTCTGTTTCTTCCTTGTTTTCTTTTACAACTTCTTCTCCGAAAATTGCCCCCAGGCCTCTTCCTAATCCCTTCTTTGCCATTATAACTCTTCTCCTCTGCTCATTACTTCCGCTGCCAGCATACGATAACTTTCTGCACCTGTTGACCTTGTATCATAGAGGTTAATGGACATGCCATGGCTTGGTGCTTCTGCCAGTCTTACATTTCTTGGAATAATGGTCTTGTAAATGGTCTGATTCAGATTATTCTTTACACTTTCCACTACCTGCAGTGACAGATTGGTGCGGGCATCATACATAGTAAATACAACCCCCTCCAGCTCCAACTGCGGATTTAATTTCCGTTTTACCAGTTCTACTGTCTTTAACACCTGATTCAGACCTTCCAGAGCGTAATACTCACACTGGATGGGAACCAGCACGGTATCTGCTGCTGTCAGTGCATTAATGGTCAATATATTCAATGAAGGCGGGCAGTCGATCAGAATAAAATCATAATCATCCCTCACTTTATCAAGGTAACGTTTTAAAAGAGTCTCTTTATCTTCTACTTCCTGAAACTCAATTTCCGCACCTGCCAGGTTCATATCAGAAGGAAGTACATCCAGATTATCCTGGATATTTTTCACCAGGCACTCATCCAGTTCTGCTTCTTCTGCCAACATATCATAAACGGTATGTTCGTAATCTTCTTTTTCTACTCCCAGTCCGCTGCTTGCGTTTCCCTGAGGATCAAAGTCTACCAGCATTACATGCTGTCCTGCCTCTGCCAGACAGGCTGATAAATTGATCGCCGTAGTGGTCTTTCCCACTCCGCCCTTCTGGTTGGCAATAGTAATAATTCGTCCCATATTTCTTTTTTACATCCTTTCTCAGAAAAACATCCAACTTGCCTCTCTGACTGTCAAAAACGATTATAGCACAACTTTATAGTTATAGCAAAATGTTTCACGTGAAACATCCTAATACTTTCTTAAATCTTTTGTCCGTTGTCATAGCGTTCCCCGTGTATTATAATAGTTTTGTAAACCATTATACATTATAATAAGGAAGAAAGAGATATCTAAATGAAGACAAGAAATAAATTACTGACCTTACTCATCCTGTCATCTGGCGCTGCTGCTGCTACTGCCCTGATCAACAAAGCAGTGAAGCTTTCCGCTGTTTCAAAACATATTTTAGAGAGCCGTGTCTCCCTCTGCTATCGCTGGCGTCTGGGTAACATCCATTACACCAAAATCGGTGAAGGAAAGCCCCTGTTGCTGGTCCATGATCTGGAACCGGCTTCCAGCAGCTATGAATGGCACGAAGTACGCAAAAAATTGGCAAAAGATCATACAGTATACACCATTGACCTGTTAGGTTTCGGCCGTTCTGAAAAGCCAAATCTTACCTACACCAATTATCTCTATGTACAGCTCCTTTCCGATTTTATCAAATCAGAGATCGGACACCGCACCGATATTTTAGCCACTGGCGCTGCTGCTTCTCTTGCTGTTATGGCTTGTGGAAATTCTCCGGAATTATTTGATCGTCTGGTTCTTGTAAATCCGGAATCCATGCTCTCCTGCAGCATGGTACCAGGCAAGAATGCCAAACTTTATAAATTTATCCTGGATCTGCCTATTATTGGTACTTTGATCTATCACATTGCCAGCAGCCGCCAGAATATTGCCGACACTTTCAAAAGCCTTTATTACTCCAATCCTTACTCTGTTACAGCCAGAGAAGTGGACGCATACTACGAAGCAGCCCACTTAGGTGACTCTCCTAAATCTGTCTACGCCAGCGTAAAATGCAATTACACCAAATGCAATATCATTAACTCCTTAAAGAAGATCGACAACAGTATCTATCTTTTAGGCGGCGCTGATTTAGATGATATGGAAAATACACTGGAAGAATATAAGGCATACAACCCAGCTATTGAATCCGTACTTATCCCGGATACCAAGCATCTGCCTCAGTTAGAAGCACCTGCTGCATTCTACGAAATGTGTGAAACATTTTTGGAGTTGGAATAAAGACCAGATGTTTCACGTGAAACATTGCCCACATTATCCTTATTTTCGGAGGTACATTTATGCTTCGTATCGGCTGTCACTTATCATCTTCCAAAGGCTACTGCGCCATGGCAAAAGATGCCTTGAAGATACACGCAAACACATTTCAATATTTCTCCCGTAACCCAAGAGGCGGCAATGCAAAAGCTTTAGACCAGGAAGACATCTCACGCTTTCTAGTCCAGGCAGAAGTCAATGACATCCACCCGTTTTTAGCCCATGCGCCTTATACTTTAAACGGCTGTTCTGCAGACCCGGCTCTTCGGAATTTTGCCAAACGGACCATGGCTGATGATCTGGCCCGTTTAGAATCCACTCCTGGAAATCTTTATAATTTTCACCCAGGAAGTCACGTAAAGCAAGGTGCCGATGTAGGAATTGCTTACATTGCAGATATGCTAAATGAGATCCTAAAACCCGATCAGACTACTACTGTTCTCCTTGAAACCATGTCCGGAAAGGGAAGCGAAGTAGGAAGAACCTTTGAAGAACTAAAAGCGATCATTGATAAAGTAGAATTAAGCGATCATCTGGGAGTATGTTTAGACACCTGCCACGTATGGGATGCAGGTTATGATATTGCAGATCACTTAGACGGTGTAATCTCAGAATTTGACCAGATCATCAGTCTTGACCGTTTAAAGGCCATTCACTTAAATGACAGCTTAAATCCCCTTGGCGCCCACAAAGACCGTCATGCCAGATTAGGTGAAGGCCATATAGGTTTGCCTGCTTTAAAGCGTATCATCAACCATCCAGCTCTGGCTCATCTTCCCTTCTATCTGGAAACACCTAATGATCTGGCTGGATATGCAAAAGAAATTGAAACGATGCGGGAAGCATGGAAATATTGATCTTTTATAGTTACTAAAGCGGTGTCCGACGTCACGACACCGCTTATCTGTTATCTTGCATTTTGTGGTGACATCACCCTCAGGCGACAGGTCCGTTTACTTTATAAGGAATCATAACCCGTTTTCCCCGGATTTGTTCACTTTCCTCTGTATTAAAAGCTTCCAAAAGCAGCTTTGCAGCTTCTTTTCCCTGTTTTTCAGCGTCTCTCTCTACAGAGATCATCTCATCTCCCAGAACTTTTGCTGCATTTTCAGCATCCATTCCCATGAAAACAACCTTTTCTGTTCCCTGTTTTTTACGTTTAAAAAGCTCTCTGATACACTGACAAGCTGCCACATCATTTAAAGCAAAAAACGCATCCGGAAGTTTTTTCTCTTGAAATACCCGGCCCACATCTTCTGCTTCCCGCAATATCATTTCCTCTGCCATGGCAATTTCGTTATCTTCCAACGCCTGCAAGCAGCCTCTGTACCGCTCTTCTGTGACAGCGTCCTTTTCACCCTGTCCCACTGCAATACAGATCTTTTTGCAGCCCTTTTCGATCAGACCACAGACACCTTCATAAGCACCCCGGAATTCATCGGCAAATACACCGTCCATTCCTGCATTTTTTACATCTTTTTCTGTAAGCACTACTGCTGTTCCCTGGGCTTCCAGCTCCTGCAGCGCACCCCTTAATTCTTTATTTTCACTGCACACAGGCACTAAAACAAGGCCCTTCATGTGCTGATTTTTCACTTCTTCCAGCCATTTTTTCTCTGTTTTCAGATCATTTTCACTGTCCATAAAAACAAGGCTGTATCCATTTTTTGCCGTTTCTTTTGCTATACCTTCCAGTATTTTACCATACTGTTTTTCTCCCACATTAGAGATGATAACACCAATATTGAAACTGTCTTTACTGCTCAGGCTTCTGGCGATCATATTCGGGGTATAATTATATTCCTTAATGATCTCCATTACTTTCTTTCGGGTATCCTCTTTTACATATCCGGAATCATTTAAAACTCTGGATATAGTAGCACAGGAAACTCCCGCAAGCTTTGCCATTTCTTTAATATTCATATATAAAATTCTGCCTTTTCCATGATGTATTGCTTTGTGTATTATCTGTTTATTTTAAACAGCGGTACATAATTATCTGTTAATTTTATCTTTTCAGCCCACATGTAACCGGTTTCACATTTTTTTTGCTCCCAGTGGCTCCTTTCCAGGAAGCCCTGCTTTTCTGGGATACTTTGCTGAAATCGGTTTCATTTTCTTGATTTTGATCAGACTTCTGGATCCTTCGCCTCCTGGAAGCTCAAATCCAGTAACATTTTCAATCTCGCCGCCTAAAATTGCTACTGCTTTTTCCGCCTGAGTCAGTTCTTCTTCAATTCCCCCTGACTTATAAGGAATAAAATATCCCCCCACTTTTACAAATGGCATACAATATTCAGATAAAGAGGACAGATTTGCCACTGCACGGGATACGCACAGGTCAAATTTCTCTCTGAAATCCTTATTTCTGCCTCCATCCTCTGCTCTTGCATGGACGCAGGTCACATTTTCAAAGCCAAGGCGCTCACAGACTTCCTCTAAAAAACGGACTCTCTTATTTAAAGAGTCTAATAAAGTTACTTTTAAATGAGGAAACGCGATCTTTAATGGAATACCAGGAAAGCCTGCTCCTGTTCCCACATCGATCAATGAAACCGTTTTCTCAATATCAGAAAACCCTTTTACAAGACACAGGCTGTCACAAAAATGCTTTGTGATCACTGCATCTTCTTCTGTAATGGCCGTCAGGTTCATTACTTTATTTTTTTCCACCAGAAACTGGAAGTAATCGTAAAACTGCTCCAGCTGCTTTTGGCTTAACTGGATACCTAAAGACTTTACGCCCTCTTCCATTTTCTCGGCAAACTGCTCTGTCATAGATTTTTAACCTCTCATATCAACATGTCCCCGCGAGATTTCTCGCGGGTGCATAATTTTCCCTTAAGCTTCGCTTTTGCTTCTCTCCAGATATACCATTAATACAGAAATGTCCGCCGGTGACACACCGGAAATTCTGGACGCCTGTCCAATAGTAGACGGCTGGATCTTATTTAACTTCTGTACTGCCTCTTTTCGCAGGCTGTTTACCTGGGAATAATCAAAGTTTTCAGGAAGTTTTCTTCCCTCTAACTTCTTAAACTGGGCTACCTGCTGCATCTGACGCTTAATATAGCCTTCATATTTGATCTCAATATTTACCTGTTCCTGTACATCAAAGGCAAGTTCCGGACGCTTTTCATCTACCTCTGCCAGCTTCTCATAGTCCAGTTCCGGACGCTTGATCAGCTCTGCAAGGGTTGTTCCTGACTTAAGAGGAGTACTTTCATATTTAGCTAAAAGCTCCTGAACCTTTGGAGTACCGCCGATAGTTGCCTTTTCCAGACGCTGGGTCTCTTTATCGATCCGGGCCTTTTTCTCAAGGAGATGTTCATATTCTGCATCACTTACAAGGCCGATATTATGTCCGATCTCACGCAGGCGAAGATCTGCATTGTCCTGTCTTAAAAGCAGTCTGTACTCTGCTCTGGAGGTCATCATACGGTATGGTTCATGGTTCTCTTTGGTTACCAGATCATCGATGAGAACACCAATATAAGCCTGAGAACGGTCCAGAACCACCTGCTCTCTGCCAAGGACCTCCATAGAAGCATTTACACCTGCCATAAAGCCCTGAACAGCAGCTTCCTCATAGCCGGAACTTCCATTAAACTGGCCGCCTGCAAACAGGCCGCGGATCTTCTTAAACTCCAGTGTAGACTTAAGCTGTAAAGAGTTAATGCAGTCATATTCGATGGCATATGCATTTCTTACGATCCGCACATGCTCCAGTCCCGGCACCGTGCGGTACATGGCGTACTGTACATCCTCAGGAAGAGAACTGCTCATTCCTCCTAAGTACATTTCATTGGTATAAAGGCCTTCCGGCTCCACAAATACCTGATGACGCTCTTTATCTGGGAATTTTACCACTTTGTCCTCAATGGACGGACAATATCTTGGTCCTGTTCCCTCTATCGCACCGGAGAACAAAGGGGAACGGCTTAAATTATCACGGATGATCTTATGAGTCTCCTGATTGGTATAGGTCAGCCAGCAGGAAGCCTGCTCTTTCTGAACGCTTTCCGGATCTGTAGAGAAGGAAAATGGAACCACCCTCTTATCGCCAAACTGTTCTTCCATTTTGGAAAAATCAATGCTGCGCTTGTCCGCTCTGGCCGGTGTTCCTGTTTTAAAACGGAACATTTCAATCCCATTTGCGATCAGGGAGTCTGTCAGGTGTGTAGCTGCCTGCAGTCCGTTTGGTCCTGTAGGATTGCTTACATCCCCGTAAATGCATCTTGCACGCAGATAGGTTCCTGTACACAGTACAACCGCTCTGGCGTGATATACGGCCCCTGAGAAGGTCTTAACGCCTTTCATCTGACCGTCCTCTACGATCAGCTCAGACACCTCTGCCTGACGGATGGTCAGATGCTCTGTATTTTCCAGGGTCTTTCGCATCTGGCGGCTGTATTCCTGCTTATCCGCCTGGGCTCTTAAAGAATGGACAGCCGGTCCCTTGGACTCATTTAACATCTTAGACTGGATAAAGGTCTTATCAATGTTCTTTCCCATTTCTCCGCCTAAGGCATCCAGTTCTCTTACCAGATGTCCCTTGGAGCTTCCACCTACATTAGGATTACAGGGCATCAGGGCAATACTGTCCACACTGACTGTAAATACAATGGTCTCAAGGCCCAGTCTGGCACAGGCAAGCGCTGCCTCACAGCCGGCATGACCGGCGCCTACTACCACGATATCATATGTTTCTTCCAAATATGGCATTTTCTTAATTCCTTCCTGTTTCCCGGCCCTTCCCCATATGCATCCCCTGCACAAGAACCGTGTATTTCCCCATAAATTATTTACCCATACAGAACTTGGAAAAGATCTCATTTACCAGATCATCTTCCACTGCTTCTCCTAATATCTTTCCAAGCTGTTCATAAGCATTCATCAGGTCAATAGAATAAAAATCTTCCGGCATGCCGTCTGATACGCTCTGTTTTACCATTTTAAAGCTGTCTAAGGTCTGTTCCAGAGCCTCTTTGTGGCGCACATTGGTAATGTAGACCTGCTCATTAAAAGATATCTCCCCGTGGTAGAACAGCCTCTTGATCTCCTCTTCCAGAGCCTCAATGCCCTGTTCCTCTTTTGCAGAGATGGGGATCACTCTGTGGCCGCAGGCATTTTCCAGTTCTTCCTTATCTACCGCCAGTTCCAGGTCCGTTTTATTTAACAGAACAATGGCTCTGCGCCCCTTGATAAACTCCATGATCTCTTTATCATTTTCATCCAAAGCTTTTGAGCCGTCTACCACATAGATGATCAGATCTGCGTCCTCTGCTGCCTTCATAGCCCGCTCTACGCCGATCTTTTCCACTACGTCCTCTGTATCGCGAATGCCTGCTGTATCCACCACATTTAAACTGATCCCCTGAAGATAAATATGCTCTTCCAGAGTATCTCTTGTTGTTCCTGCGATCTCCGTGACAATAGCTCTCTCTTCTCCTAAAAGCACGTTCATCAGGGAAGATTTTCCTGCATTTGGCTTACCTAAAATAACGGTTTTAATGCCTTCTGACATTACCCGGCCGTCATCGCAGGAAGCTAAAAGCCGTTCCACCTGCTTTTCCATTGGCTCTAACGCTTCCAAAAGGCGTTTTGGATACCCCTCTAATGAAATATGCTCCGGATCATCTAAGGCAGACTCAATAAAAGCGATCTCATATAATATCTTTTCACGAAGATCCCGTATTTTTCGTGATACAGAACCTGCAAGCTGGCTTACGGAACACTTTAATGCATATTCATTGGTAGACTGGATCACATCTGCTACTGCCTCTGCCTGGGCCAGATCAATACGGCCATTTAAGAAGGCACGTTTTGTAAACTCTCCCGGCTCTGCCGTCCTTGCGCCGTTTCGGATTACTGTCTCCAATATCTTCTTTACAATAAAGACGCCGCCATGACAGTCGATCTCCACCGTATCTTCTGCTGTATAGCTGTTAGGCCCCTTCATGATCATCACCAGGACTTCATCCAGACGTTCTTCCCCGTCATAAATATAGCCATAGTGAATGGTATGGGATTTTACCTGGCTTAGATCCTTTGGCTCTCCCTTTTTATTTCTGTAAATGCGGCTTACTACCTGTAAGGCATCATCGCCGCTTATCCTTACGATACCGATACCGGAATTGCTCATTCCTGTCGCTATCGCTGCAATGGTATCTGTTTTCATTCATTTTCCCTCATTTCATTCCCCTATTATACAAAAAAGGCTGTCGCTTATGCAACAGCCTTTCTCATTAATATTAAAAATATGCTCTTATTTTACTCTTCTGTACTTTCAGCAACTGTCTCTGTAACAGTTTCAGCCTTTGGTGCAGACTGGTAAGAACCGCCTCTGCGGTTATTTCCCTTATAGCCGCCTTTATAGCCATAGGAACGGTCAGAACTGCCTCTGCCGGCTCTGTCATATCTTCCCTTTCTCTCACCGGAAACAGCTTCCTTCTTTAAAGCAATGACTACGTGGCGGAAGGGTTCTTCTCCTTCGCTGCGTGTGGTCACATACTTGTCATTCTGGACTGCTGCGTGGATGATCCGTCTTTCATAAGGATTCATAGGCTCTAAAGATACAGGACGTCTGGTGCGTTTTACCTTGTATGCAATGTTCTTTGCGAGGGTCTCCAGAGTCTCTTTTCTTCTTTCACGGTAATTTTCCGTATCCAGTTTGACTCTTAAATAACCTTCTGTTCCCTTATTTACAATGAGGCTTACCAGATACTGTAATGAGTCTAAGGTCTGTCCTCTCTTACCGATGAGGATTCCCATGTCATCGCCCTCTAAGTTCAGAGAAAGCTCCTGTTCTTCCTCATTGTAAACAGCTGTGATAGATACCTCAAGATTCATGGCATCAAAAATCTGAGACAGGAACTCAATCGCCTTATCCGCAATGGTCTCCTTCTTTTTTGCACGTATGATCGCCGGTTTTGCACCAATTCCCAAAAATCCGGTGCTTCCCTTGTCAACCACTTCATACTCCAGCTTATCACTGGTAGTTTCAAGCTCGATCAACGCCTTCGTAACCGCTTCGTCTACTGTTTTCGCAGTAACCGTAATCATATCCATACGAAACAAACCTCCTATTTTTTATTGCCCTTCTCCTGGCGTTCATTATACTTCGCTACCATACCGGCCTTGGAAGCCAGACTTCCAGGTTTTGCATCCTGATTGTAAAACTTATTGGACTCTTCCACCTGAGCCTTGCTCTTTGCAATCTTGGCCATACGTGAGCTTTCTTCACGGGATTCCTTTTCTTCGTACTTCTTCATCATGTCATCTACGTTTCCGACCTTTGTTGGAGGAAGTCCCTTTTTCGCACGCTTTTTGTTGGTCTTTTCCACGTTCTTCTGTACCAGTTCGTCCATATCTACTTTATTTAAGTAGGAATTAATGATCATCTGCTGGATAACAGTGAACACACTCTGTGCTACCCAGTAGATACCAATACCTGAAGCAAAAGTAAAGCAGAAGAATACAGAAATTAATGGCATAGTCACGTTCATGGACTTCATCATATCAGAAGTCGGGTTCTCCTCGTTCTGCTTTGGCTGATTTGCTGTCATCAGCTTGGTGCTGTACCACTGGCTGGCACCAGCTAACAGAGGAATTGCAATGGCCGCAATCACCATTGTGATGCTTCCTGTACCACCACTGAAGAAGTTGGTAATTACCTGCCATGGAGTGTATGCAATATTCAGTCCAAAGAAGTTCTGCATCTTCTCAATGGCCTGTACTGCGTTCACACCGCCTTCTACGGTAGCTTCACCAACTGCAGGGAATGCATCTATAAAGGTGTGCCACTGCTGTGCGGTGAATTTATATAATAAGTCAATAACTGTATTTACGTTGGTAAAATCAAATTTGTCACCGGTCATTCTGCATGCCTGTGCAAGCTGGGTAAACACATCCTGTGTTTGGTAACCCACCGGCAGCTGGCTGATAACGGTTTCATAATATCCTCTTACAGACTGTACATAAGCCGGGATATTATAGATAACACGGTACAGCGCGAAGATGATCGGCATCTGGATCGCCAGCGGCAGACAGCCGCCTGTCATTGACGTACCGTACTTTTCGTAAACCGCTTTCATCTCTGCCTGCATCATCATAGCAGATTTCTGGTCATTTTCTTTGCCCTTGTACTTTTTCTGGATCGCATTGATCTCAGGCTGCATAACAGCCATCAGTTTGGATGATTTCTGCTGTTTGATGGTCAGCGGCATCATCAAAACCTTTGTAACCAGAGTAAACAGAATAATGCACAGACCAATATTCTCAACGCCGAATGTACTGGTAAAACGGAACAAAAGATCCATGATCCAGCCTAAGATCCCGGCGATTGGCCCCAGAATACCGCCTGTTTTCGTCAAAACAACTGCGCCAGCTAAACTGTTCAAAACGCTACCTCCTTATTGAGCACCTGCTGTGCTCATTTTTTCTACGGAACTGGATCATAACCGCCTTCTGCAAAGGGATGACAGCGAAGGATCCTTTTGCAGGCCAACCATGTACCCTTAAACACACCGTACTTTTCCAGTGCTTCAATGGCGTATTGAGAACACGTAGGTGTGTAAATACAGTGAGTAAATTTTTTAAGAGGAGAAAGATATTTCTGATATCCCCTTATTATCAGGATCATCGTCTTTTTTATGATCTTCATTTTCAACTTCACTTCGATTCTTTTAAAATATGATGCAGTCCGCACAGGTGCATATACGCACCTTCCAAATGTTTGTAATCTGATGTTGCTGCGGCAGTTCTTGCCACAACGATGATGTTTAACCCAGTCTCGATCTTTTCATTGTTCAGCCGGAATATCTCCCGCATCAGTCTGGCAATATGGTGGCGCACCACGCTGTTGCCTACTTTTTTGCTGACGGATATACCGATCTGATTTGATTCTTCCCCGTTTCTCATTACATACATAACAAGAAGACGGTTTGCATAGGACTTTCCATTTCTGTATATATTCTGAAAGTCGCTGTTCTTCTTAATGGAAGGAAATCGTTTCATATAGAATAGAAACTCCTTTTTTACTCTGCGTAAACAAAAAGGCCACATCCTGAAAATGTGGCCTTGCTGTTCTCAATGTTCTTAAGCGGTTAATTTAGCTCTACCTTTTGCTCTTCTTGCAGCAATAACTTTTCTACCGCCAGCTGTCTTCATTCTAGCTCTGAAGCCATGAACTTTTGCTCTCTGTCTTTTCTTAGGCTGAAATGTCATCTTCATATTCCGGGCACCTCCTATCAAATATTATCTGGTAATGTGGTAACACACATTTCGACTAGTATAATTAAACATCTTCTCGATTATATAGAAAAAATCGGCCTTAGTCAAGGGATTTTTTGAGGAAAACCGGGAAAAAATTGTGGATAGAGGCCCCTGTGTGTACCGTGTATATCTTTACCCACATTATCCACAATTTGTTGATAAGTTGTGGATAAGTTCTGGAAAACCTTCTCTTCTTCCACATTCCCGTATCCTGTCCACCGTTATTTACTGTATTTTTCCAATGTGAACAACTTCCGCTTGTTCTTATCCACCATTTGTGGAAAACCTGTCCCTATTTCCTGTTTTCACCCTTCATCCACAGCCTTATAACAAAGTTATCCACAATATTTTGCACTTTTGATTGAAAAAAAAACGGCTTTAGTATACAATGTACTTAGATTGGGCAATTCTGCACTACAGTTTCAGGAGACGGAAAATGATAGATAAAATTAAAGAAAACTGGGAAAAAATCCTACTGATTTTAAAAGAAGAACATGAAGTATCCGATGTTTCCTACCGGACATGGCTCCAGCCTTTAACTCCTTATGCCTTTAAGGGAAATACCGTTACCATCATCGTTCCGGAACAGACATTTTTAGCCTATGTAAAAAAGAAATACGGCCTTTTATTACAAGTTACCATTTCAGAATTCCTGGATCAGGACTGTGATGTAGAATTTAAGGTAAAGGACCAGATCGAGGAGGAAAAGAAAGAACAGGCTCCTTCTCTCATCCAGAAAAATAAAGCCGTTGTCAGCCCAGATGTGATCCAAAGTGCCAACTTAAACCCGAAATATACCTTCGATACCTTCGTTGTAGGTTCCAACAACAACCTGGCTCATGCAGCAGCCCTTGCAGTTGCAGAGTCTCCTGGCGAGATCTACAATCCTCTTTTCATCTACGGAGGCGTTGGTCTTGGAAAGACCCATTTGATGCATGCGATTGCTCATTTTATTTTAAAAAATAACCCAAACGCCAAGATCCTTTATGTCAGCTCTGAGACCTTTACCAATGAGCTGATCGACGCGATCCGTAACAAAAACAACATCACTACTACGGAATTCCGTGAAAAATACCGCAATAACGACGTTCTTCTCATCGATGATATCCAGTTTATTATAGGAAAGGAAAGTACCCAGGAGGAATTTTTCCATACCTTTAATACATTATATGAATCAAAGAAGCAGATTATCATATCTTCCGATAAACCTCCGAAAGAAATTGAAACTCTGGAAGAACGTCTGCGCTCTCGTTTTGAATGGGGCCTTACTGTAGACATCCAGTCTCCAGATTATGAGACCCGTATGGCCATCCTGCGCAAAAAAGAGGAAATGGAAGGCTATAATATTGATAATGAAGTAATTAAATACATTGCTACCAATATTAAATCCAATATCCGTGAGCTGGAAGGTGCCCTTACAAAGATCGTTGCACTCTCCCGCTTAAACAAATGCGATATTACCTTAGGCTTGGCGGAAGAAGCATTAAAAGATATCATTTCCCCAAATGCCCAGCGGGAAGTAACGCCAAACCTGATCATCCAGGTAGTTTCCGACCATTTTGGCATTACGCCTCTTGATATTTCTTCCCAGAAGCGTACCAAAGAGATCGTTTATCCAAGACAGATCGTTATGTACCTCTGCCGGAATATGACAGAAACCCCATTACAGTCTATTGGCCGTATTTTAGGAGGACGCGATCATACCACCATCATCCATGGCTCTGAAAAGATCGCTGCGGATATGAATAAAGATGAGAATCTTAAGAACACCATTGAGATCTTAAAGAAGAAGATCAATCCACAATAAGCTGTGAAAACGCTGTGGACAGACTGTTGATAAACCGGGGCCGTTTTTTTGAAAAATTTTTTACGATTTTACCCTGTGGATAACTTTTAAGATGTTCCAGAAAAATGTGGATGATTTCCACAATGCTTTCCACATCGGTTTTTCACTGTTTTTCAGGGGTTTTTCCACTTTTACACAAACCCACAGCCCCTACTACGGTTTCTACGAAAAATAATTCTTTATATACCCTATCAGGGAGCAGCAAAACGCGAACAACTCAGAAAGGAAGTTATCAACAATTATGAAGCTCAGATTTCAGAAAGATGATATTGTCAACGGCATCAGTATTGTTATGAAGGCCGTTCCCTCTAAGACAACCATGTCTATTTTAGAATGTATCCTCATCGATGCTTCTTCCGGTGAGATCAAACTGACTGGAAATGATATGGAACTTGGTATTGAAACAACAGTAAATGGCGAGATCCTCGAACATGGAAAGATCGCTCTGGATGCAAAACTTTTTTCCGAGATCACCAGACGTGTATCCAGTCAGAATGCAGTAGTTACCATTGAATCTGATGATAAATTCAATACAACCATCAGCTGCGAAAATTCTGTATTCAATATCCAGGGACGTGATGGAGATGAATTTTCCTACATTCCTTATATTGAAAAAAATAAATATATCAGCCTGTCCCAGTTTACTTTAAAAGAAGTAATCCAGCAGACCATCTTCTCCATTTCACCAAATGACAGCAACAAAATGATGTCTGGTGAATTATTTGAAGTCAATGAAAATCAGTTAAAAGTGGTATCTTTGGACGGCCACCGTATTTCCATCCGCAATGTTACCTTAAAAGATCACTATGAAAATACAAAAGTGATTGTTCCTGGTAAAACATTAAGCGAGATCAGCAAGATCTTAGGCGGGGACAATGAAAAAGAGGTGCTGATCTATTTCAGCGCAAACCATATTTTATTCGAATTTGACCAGACCATCGTCGTTTCCCGTCTGATCGAGGGGGAATATTTCCGCATCAACCAGATGCTTTCCAGTGATTACGAGACAAAAGTCACCATTAATAAAAAGGAATTTTTGGACTGTATTGAGCGTGCTACCATCCTGATCCGCGAAAATGACAAAAAGCCATTGATCTTAAACGTGGGCGATAACTCCATGGAATTAAAGTTAAATTCCAGCTTCGGTTCCATGAATGCGGAACTGATGATCCATAAAACTGGAAAGGACATTATGATCGGCTTTAATCCTAAGTTTTTGATTGATGCCCTCCGTGTGATTGATGATGAAGAGATCAATATTTACATGATGAATCCAAAGTCCCCATGCTTTATCAAGGACGAGGAAGCAACCTACATTTACCTGATTCTTCCGGTGAATTTTAATGCAGCTGCAGTATAATGCATAAATATGCATTTTAAATTTATACATGTCCGCAACCTACGGACAGAAAGGAATTACAGCAAATCATTATGGAAACCATTAAATTAAGAGATGAATATATCAAGCTGGGCCAGGCGTTAAAAGCTGCCGGCCTTGTTGAGTCCGGTGTAGATGCAAAATATGCCATTGAAGACGGCCTTGTATATGTAAATGGTGAGCAGGCATTCCAGAGAGGAAAGAAGCTGGTGGACGGCGATGTTGTCACCTATGAAGGCCAGACCATTAAGATCATTAAATAAATTTAACTGTTGAAAGAGAATCTCTATGACCATCGAATCCATAGAACTTAAGAATTACCGCAATTATGAAGAACTGCATATGGAATTGAGTCAGGGAACCAATATTCTCTACGGCGACAATGCACAGGGAAAGACCAATATCCTGGAGGCAGTCTATGTGTGCTGCACCACCAAGTCCCACAGGGGGGCGAAAGACAAGGATATGATCCGGTTTGGAGAAGATGAATCCCACATTAAGCTCCAGATCAAAAAGGGTGTGGTCCCCTGCCGCATTGATATGCATTTAAAGAAAAATAAGACAAAGGGGATCGCAGTAGACGGCATCCCCATCCGAAGGGCCAGTCAGCTGTTTGGCCTGGTAAATGTGGTATTTTTCTCACCGGAGGACTTAAATATTATAAAAAATGGTCCTTCTGAGCGAAGACGTTTTATCGATATGGAACTTTGCCAGCTTGATAAAGTCTATGTCCATTCCTTAGTCCAGTACAACAAAGTCCTTCTCCAGCGGAACAAACTTTTAAAAGAACTTGGTTTCCATCCGGAATATGAGGCAACACTGGATGTATGGGATGAACAGCTGGTGCGCTTTGGAAAAGAAGTGATAAAAGCCAGAAGAGACTTTATCAGCCAGTTAGGTGATATTATTAAAGAACTGCATACAAAGCTTTCCGGGGGAAAAGAAAACATTGAAGTGATCTATGACCCGGATACAGAGGAAGATAAGCTGGAAGAGACAGTGAGAAAGAGCCGTCAGCAGGATATAAAGCAGAAGACTACGTTATCAGGTCCCCACAGGGACGATATCAGTTTTGTAGTCAATGGCATTGATATCCGCAGGTTCGGTTCCCAGGGCCAGCAGAGGACGGCTGCACTGTCCTTAAAGCTTTCAGAACTGGAACTGGTAAAAAAGATCAGCCGGGATGATCCGGTGCTTCTTTTAGATGATGTGTTATCAGAACTTGACAGTAACCGTCAGAACCAGCTTTTAGATGCAATACAGGATATCCAGACCATGATCACTTGTACCGGTCTGGAGGATTTTGTGAACCACAGGTTCCACATTGATAAGATATTCAAGGTGGAAGAAGGAAAAGTTACAAGCCAAAATTAAATCATACAGATACACAGGCTGCAGAAAAAGGCTGGAAGGCTGTAAAACTGCTGTCTGAGAAAGAAAGGAAGATATAGAACATGGGAGAGCAGTACGGAGCAGATCAAATTCAGATTCTGGAAGGACTTGAGGCAGTTAGAAAACGTCCTGGTATGTACATCGGCAGTACATCTGCCCGCGGACTCCATCATCTGGTTTATGAGATCGTAGATAATGCAGTGGATGAGGCACTGGCAGGATACTGCGATTCCATTGATGTGACCATTAATCCGGATAATTCCATTACCGTAATTGATGATGGCCGTGGAATTCCGGTAGATATTCAGAAAAAAGCGGGACTTCCTGCTGTAGAAGTTGTATTTACCATCCTTCACGCAGGTGGTAAATTCGGAAACGGCGGTTATAAGGTATCCGGCGGACTTCACGGCGTAGGCGCATCTGTTGTAAATGCGTTATCTGAGTGGCTGGAAGTTTTAGTATACCGTGACGGACATATTTATAAGCAGCGTTATGAGAGAGGAAAAGTATGCTATCCATTAAAGGTGGTAGGTGACTGCAGCCCGGATAAGCATGGTACAACTGTTACCTTCCTTCCAGATAAGGAGATTTTTGAGGAGACCGTATACGATTACGATACTTTGCGGATCCGCTTAAGAGAGACTGCTTTCCTGACCAAGAACTTAAAGATCATTTTAAGGGATGACAGAGAAGAAAAGAGAGAAGAAACTTTCCACTACGAAGGCGGTATCCGTGAATTCGTTTCCTACTTAAACAAGGGAAAAGCGCCTTTATATGAAAATGTACTTTACTGCGAGGGAACCAAAGACGGCGTTTATGTAGAAGTTTCCATGCAGCACAATGACTCTTATACAGAGAACATTTATACATTCGTAAATAACATTAACACTCCGGAAGGCGGTACCCACCTGACTGGTTTTAAGAATGCCCTTACAAAGACATTTAATGACTATGCAAGAAAGAACAAGCTGTTAAAGGACAACGAAGAAAGTCTTTCCGGTGAAGACATCCGTGAAGGCCTTACAGCCATTATCAGCGTTAAGATCAGTGAACCTCAGTTTGAAGGCCAGACCAAGCAGAAACTGGGCAACAGCGAGGCCAGAGCGGCTGTAGACAGTATTGTAAGCGAGCAGCTGACCTATTTCCTGGAGCAGAACCCGGCAGTTGCCAAGGTTATGTGTGAAAAGTCCATTCTGGCACAGCGGGCAAGAGCTGCAGCAAGAAAGGCAAGAGATCTGACGCGCCGTAAATCTGCTTTAGACGGCATGGCACTTCCTGGAAAGCTGGCAGACTGCTCTGACAAGAACCCGGAAAACTGCGAGATCTACATCGTAGAGGGAGATTCTGCGGGCGGTTCCGCAAAGACAGCCCGTTCCAGAGCCACCCAGGCTATCCTTCCTCTTCGCGGCAAGATCTTAAACGTAGAAAAGGCAAGAATGGATAAGGTATACGCCAATGCAGAGATCAAGGCTATGATCACTGCGTTTGGTACCGGTATCCATGAGGATTTCGATATCAGCAAACTGCGCTACCACAAGATCATCATCATGACCGATGCAGATGTGGATGGCGCTCATATCAGTACTCTGCTCCTTACATTTATCTACCGCTTTATGCCGGAACTGATCAAACAGGGCTATGTATACCTGGCTCAGCCGCCGTTATACAAGATCGAGAAAAACAAAAAAGTATGGTATGCTTACAGTGATGAGGAATTAAATTCCATTCTCATGGACATTGGCCGCGATAACAGCAACAAGATCCAGCGTTACAAAGGTCTGGGAGAAATGGATGCAGAGCAGCTTTGGGAGACTACCATGGATCCTGAACGCCGTATTTTACTGCGTGTGACCATGGATGAAGAGACCACATCAGAAGTAGACCTTACCTTTACCACTCTTATGGGTGACCAGGTAGAGCCAAGACGTGATTTCATTGCCCAGAATGCAAAGAAAGTTAAGAACCTGGATATCTAATGGACTCCTGAAAGAGTTAGAGAGTACATTTACGCATAAAGGAGATAAATTATGGAACCGAATGTATTTGACAAGGTCCATGACGTGGACCTTAAAAAGACCATGGAACAGTCCTATATCGACTATGCCATGAGTGTTATCAGCGCCAGAGCACTTCCTGACGCCAGAGACGGCTTAAAGCCGGTACAGCGCCGCGTGCTGTTTTCTATGATAGAGTTAAACAACGGACCGGATAAGCCACATCGTAAGTGTGCCCGTATCGTTGGTGATACCATGGGTAAATATCATCCTCATGGCGACAGCTCCATTTATGGGGCCTTGGTCAACATGGCGCAGGACTGGTCTACCAGATATCCGCTGGTAGACGGACATGGAAACTTTGGTTCCGTGGACGGTGACGGCGCCGCAGCTATGCGATATACAGAGGCACGTTTAAGCCGTATTTCTATGGAAATGCTGGCTGATATCAATAAAAATACCGTAGATTTCATACCAAACTTTGATGAAACAGAAAAAGAACCTGTAGTATTACCTTCCAGATTTCCAAACCTGTTAGTAAACGGTACTTCCGGTATAGCTGTTGGTATGGCCACCAATATCCCGCCTCACAATCTGCGCGAGGTCATTGCAGCGGTTGTAAAAATGATCGATAACCGTGTAAATGAGGACCGCGGAACCTCTTTAGAGGAGATCATGGAGATCATCAAGGGACCTGACTTCCCTACAGGTGCTACCATTTTAGGAAAACGGGGCATTGAGGAAGCATACCGTACCGGCCGTGCCAAGATCAAGGTAAGGGCTGTGACCAATATTGAGACCATGCCAAACGGCAAGTCCCGTATTATCGTTACAGAGCTTCCATACATGGTAAATAAAGCCAGACTCATCGAGAAGATCGCTGAACTGGTAAAAGAAAAGAAAATCGACGGCATTACCTACATCGGTGATGAATCCAACCGTGAAGGTATGCGCATCAATATCGAGCTGCGCCGTGATGTAAATGCCAATGTTATTTTAAACCAGCTGTTAAAGCATACACAGCTCCAGGATACTTTCGGCGTGATCATGCTGGCTCTGGTAAATAATGAACCGAAGGTCATGAACCTGCACCAGATGCTTGACTGCTACATTGCCCACCAGGAGGACGTAGTAAGGCGCAGGACCCAGTATGACTTAAATAAGGCAGAAGAACGTGCCCACATTTTACAGGGCTTACTGATCGCCTTAGACCACATTGATGAGGTGATCCGCATCATCCGCGGTTCTGCTAATGTAGCAGACGCAAAAAATCAGTTAATGGAGCGTTTCGGCTTAAGTGACGCACAGGCTCAGGCTATTGTAGACATGAGACTGCGTGCTCTTACAGGTCTGGAACGTGAGAAGCTGGAAAATGAATATAAAGAGCTTCAGATCCGTATTGCAGAATTAAAAGCGATCCTTGCAGACGAGAAGAAGCTTTTAACTGTGATTAAAGAAGAGATCAGCATCATTGCTGACAAATACGGTGATGACAGAAGAACTGCCATTGGCTATGATGATGATATGTCCATGGAAGATTTGATCCCGGATGAAGATACTGTGATCGCCATGACCCATTTAGGCTATATCAAGCGTATGGACGTAGACAATTTCAGAAGCCAGAACCGCGGCGGCAAGGGCATCAAGGGAATGCAGACCATTGAGGAGGACTACATCGAAGACCTTCTTATGACCACCAACCACCATTATATGATGTTCTTTACCAATACAGGTCGTGTATACAGGATCAAGGCATACGAGATCCCGGAGGCAGGCCGTACAGCCCGTGGAACAGCCATTGTAAACCTGCTGCAGATGCAGCCAGGGGAAAAAATCACTGCCATTATCCCAATGCGCGAGCTGAACGAGGATAAATATCTGTTCATGGCTACCAAGAAGGGTATGGTAAAGAAGACCTCGATGTTAGAATACGAAAATGTGCGCAAGAACGGACTTCAGGCTATCGTACTCCGTGATGACGATGAACTGATCGAAGTAAAGGCCACAGACAATACCCAGGATATCTTCCTTGTGACCAAGAAGGGCATGTGTATCCGCTTTAAGGAAACAGATGTAAGAGTCACAGGCCGTGTTTCCATGGGCGTTATCGGTATGCGTTTTGATGAAGATGATGAAGTCATCGGCATGCAGATGGAAAGCCAGGGCGAACATCTTTTAGTTGTATCTGAAAATGGTATGGGCAAGCGTACCCTGATCAGTGAATTTAATGCACAGATCCGCGGCGGTAAGGGTGTACTCTGCTATAAAGTAACAGAAAAGACAGGCTATCTGATCGGAGCAAAACTGGTGAATGACGGCCGTGAGATCATGCTTATTACTACCGAGGGCATTGTGATCCGTATGTCTGTAGATGATATTTCCGTGATCGGAAGAAATACTTCTGGTGTAAAACTGATGAATATCGACCAGGATTCTGATATTAAGGTTGCAAGCATTGCAAAGGTAAGAGAAAGTGCTACCAGAGACAGTGAAGCAGAGGAAGAAGAACTGGAAGAGGCAAAGGATAACACTGCTGAAACAGAAGAATAATATTTACAGCTTATTTAAGGACGCGCGGTCAGCGCGTCCTTTTTTAACTTCCGAAAGCCACCCAAAAGGTTTTTGAAAAAACTTGAAAAAACCTCTTGACATCCATAATATGGTTTAGTATAATACTACATGCGTCTGACGGACAAGTATGTCTGTTTAGAAGCATCATAAGGAAATTATGAATTCGGAGAAATACTCAAGAGGCCGAAGAGGCGCCCCTGCTAAGGGTGTAGGTCGGGAAACCGGCGCGAGGGTTCAAATCCCTCTTTCTCCGCTCTTTTTTCCAAATGAAACACTGTGAAAACAGTGAAAAATAAATTTTAAAAAGTTGTTGACAAACGGTTGCGACTGTGATAATATAAACGAGTTGCTGCTGAAACGGACAACAACGAAGAACCTTGATAATTGAAGATTAAACAGTATGTAAAACCATGAAAATTCTAAAATAAAAGGTCTGGTTTAGACCTTTGGATTTGAGAAAATTCAGAACAAAAACCAAGTAATGAAGGTTTAGGATAAATTAGCCAAGCTAAGTAATCCGAACTTCGATCAACTTTTTAACATGAGAGTTTGATCCTGGCTCAGGATGAACGCTGGCGGCGTGCTTAACACATGCAAG
>CAVIPV010000011.1:0-37226 GCA_963644495.1 Prevotella sp.
TGGTTAGACACTCTATTAGGATCTAACCCCTATAGCTTAACTAAATGACATTGATGGCTGAACTGTAACAAAAAATTAAAAAAAGTTCAAAAAAACTATTGCCAAACTGAAAATCCTGTGCTATATTATAATACGTGCTGCGGGAGTGCTGGAATTGGCAGACAGGCAAGACTAAGGATCTTGTGGTTGCATGATCGTGTGGGTTCAAGTCCCATCTCCCGCACTGGTACTTAAAAGTACCGTGCTTAATTACATAAGCAAATGCAGAAGTGGCGGAATTGGCAGACGCGCACGGTTCAGGTCCGTGTGGTAGTAATACCTTGAGGGTTCGACTCCCTTCTTCTGCAGGACTTAGACAGGAACTTGAGATTCAGGTTCCTGTTTTTCTTTTACACAAATGTTGCCCCGCGTCGGCGCGGGGATTTGGAAATTGCAGCGTAGAAGGGAAATGAAAAATGGATTTTTATAAAAGACTGGGGATCGTCTGTCGGGCAGTGCCGGAAGGAAAAGTCATTACCTATGGACAGGCGGCTCTTTTATGCGGTTTCCCAAAGAATGCCAGACAGGTGGGATATGGACTGAAAAAAGGACGGGCAGGAGAAGTACCGGCCCACAGGGTGGTAAACAGCCAGGGGGCACTTTCAGGTGCCGCGTCCTTTGAACATATGGACTTACAGCGCCTTCTCTTAGAGGAGGAAGGCGTGGAAGTATCTATGGATAACAAAGTAGATCTGAAACAATATGGTTGGAAAAACACGTTAGAAGAGGCGGAAGCCTTTGCAGAAGAATTTCGCAGACTGGGGATCTGAGGCAGATATTGCTTCAGATCCTTTTTTGCGGTTAAAATTCATCCTCTAACACCGGTATCCGCACGGTAACTTCGGTTCCCTGGCCAGGTACGCTGGTAAAGGAAAGGCCGTATTTGCTGCCATAAAGGCTTTTAAGCCGCAGGTTGGTATTTGATACCCCAATGTGTCTGGAAGAGGAGCCTACAGCCGCCTGGGTCTGCTCGTCTAAGAGAGAATCCAGCTTTTCCGGGGGGATACCGGCCCCGTCATCAGAGATTACGAATACAATATCATTTCTTTCTTTCCATCCGGTAAGCAGGATGGTCCCTTTTTTCTCTTCTTTCATCATAATACCGTGGAGCAGGGCATTTTCCACAATAGGCTGAAAGGTAAGTCTTGGAATGGAAAAACTGTCAAATTCCGGGGGCACATCGGCAATAAATTCCGCACAGTTGTTATAACGCATGTTCTGAAGCTGCATATAAAGGGTCACATGGGTCACTTCATCCTGAACCTTGCTGATCAGATCGCGGCTTCCAAGGGTCAGACGGTAGAAGTAGGTAAGTGCCTGGATAGCTTCCGTTACCTTTTCGTTTTGTCCGGACTGAGAGAGCCAGTTGATCATATCCAGTGTATTATAGAGAAAATGAGGATTAATCTGGGCCTGAAGTGCCCTGAATTCTGCATTTCGCAGCTCTTTTGCAGCCTTTTCTTCATAATCCATCAGATGATTGATCTCAGCAGTCATATAATTATAGGTTCCGGACAATACACCGATTTCATCCTTTCCGGCATCTGACAACTCCAAAGGTTCCGGACGTCCTTTTCGTATAGTTTCCATCTGCAGTGCAACACCGATAATACGGTCTGCAGTGGATTCGGATAGCTTGTAGGCAATAAACAGTGCAAACAGGGCGATCATGCCATAGGTGACGGCAAAATTGAATATAACAGAACGGCCCATACCGGTAATTTTATCCCCTGGGATCAGGGAAACCATGTACCAATCTGTATTTTTTAATGGAAAGCAGGCAATATAGGCAGAAAAATCCCCAAGATTTACCAGTTGGAATTGTCCGTCCGCAGGTGGGACTGACTGGAATGCCTGAATTGCCATAGTGTTTGAAAAAAGGGATGGATCAGAAGCAGATACCAGATCCAGCTCTTCATTTATAAGAAAAGAAAATTCGTCTTTGATAGCGGAATCTTTTTTCAGGACTTCTTCAAATGCGTTTTCAGAAAAATAAATGGCAGAGTAGGCGGCTATAGCTTCTTGTTCACCGTCATTAGAACGATAAAAAACAGGTTTAATGTATGCAAGAGGGCCATGTTCTTTTATTTCTTCTTTTGAAAGAGAGCTGCTTGAAAAAAAACGTTGGGACCATCCTTCTGTTTCAAAATGTTTTAACCATGGACTGGAGACTTTGGAAAGAGGCAGAAACAGTTTTTGCGTATCTGTATTAAATTGTTCCAGCTGATGGTAGGTGCGATCATCATAATAAAAAGTTACAGATTCAATCAGGGAATGATCCGTAAGAGTACCCGCCAGATGAAACAGATGACGTATTTTAGTTCTGGATGGGATCAGCCCCTGTGCCTGTGCATTGGAAATATCAAACATATCCTGGATCACATAGGAGGAATTCAAGGTGTCAGAAGCATGGGTCACATGGGATAGCAGATTTTCCGCAGACAGCACAGACTGGGAGCTTAAGGCCTGTTCAGAACGTAGAGTATCATCCATAACGATGCGGAAGATATTTAAAAACAGAAAACTGATGAGAACCGCTGTAGGGATGAGAAAAAGGATGGTATGGGATACCACCAGCTTTTTCTTTAAACGCATGTCATAAATATAATAATGAAGGATACGGTCAAAAAGGTTCATTAAAGCATTTTCTCCCTGTATTCAGATGGTGAAAGCCCTACGATCTTGCGGAAGGCCTTGCTGTAGTAATTTCCGTCACTGTAGCCTACTTTTGCAGAAATATCGGTGATCTTATAAAGAGGATCACTTAAAAACTGCTTGGACATTTTTATGCGGTAATCTGTAAGATACTGGTTTAAAGTCTGGCCAGTCTCATTTTTAAACAAAGTGCACACATAAGTAGGAGACAAGTGTACATGCTCACTGATATCCGGTACAGACAGAGAAGGAACGGCATAATTCTGATGGAGATATTCCTTGATCTGGAAGACTACCGGATTTTCGTCCTTATTTGAAAGCAGACGGTCGAAATACAGCTTTATTTTTTCACAGAAGAACTGATGGAGCGTTTTTAAAGCGGCGCAGGCCATGATCCCTTCCCAGATGGATTCAGATTCCAGACCTTCTCTCTGCCACAGGGAAATATGGTTGGACATGCTGATCTCATCCAGTTTTACCAGATATTTAAAATATAGGTCACGGACCTGACTGGAAGAGATGTTCGGGCTGTTTTGTACAGATTGATAAAAACGGTCTGCGGCTGCAAGGGCATCAGCCTCATTTTTATTGGTAAGAGCTACAGTCAGATCCATCATGATATCGATGAGAGGCTGACTGACATTTTCGCTGTCTGTCTCCATTAAAAGCGTGTTTGGTTCATGGAAGAAGCTTTTCTTTAAAAGTTCCTTTGCAGTTTCAAAAGAGAAAGAAGCCCGTTTAAAACCCTGAACCGTCGGTCCGATGGAGAGGAAGAAAGAGCAAAGCTTCTCAAACTGTTCCATAAGGTTGTGTGCATAGTGCTTTAGAATTTCTTTTTTCGGTTTCTCATTGCCGCTTATAAAACAGATGATAAAGCGGTCGGATTTGATAAAATCAAGAGCATAGAAATTTTCCTGTGCCAGATAACCCCAGAATTTGCGGCGTATTTCCGTAATATGGTCAGAAGGCAGTTCGGATACCGGTGTAAGACATTCCAGAATCAGGGCCGTAAAATAAGAATTTTCTCCTACAGGTGGTTCTAACTGTGCACCGATCACAGGAGCCTGATTTTCCGTGTCTGTTTCTGTTAAAAGCTGTGCCAGTTGGGAGCGGAGATTATCTTCATGCATCCATTTGGCATTTAAAGAGGTGTACACGGAACGGTACTGGCGGATGCCTTCGGCTAATGCCTCCGTAAGCTCATTCATATCAAGAGGTTTGTCTATATAGCTGACAGCCTTTAATTTAATAGCAGCCTTTAAGTATTCTTTGTCGGAATAGGCACTCATAAACAGGATAACGGTATTAGGAAGTGCTTTTAATACCTCTTCCGCCATTTCCACACCGCTCATACGAGGCATGCGCACATCAGTAAGGATTAGGTCCGGCTTTTCTTTTAAAGAGGTCTCAAGGCCATGTACACCGTCATCTGCCGTGAAAGTATGGTGGATCCCCAGCTTTTCTAAGGGAAGGCTTTTTAAAATACCTTCACGGGTCAGTTTTTCGTCATCAACGATCAAAAGTTTCATAGAATTTGCTCCATATTGAAAAATCAAAAAATATTACCGTATATGATAGGATTTTACCATGGAATCTAAAAAAAAGGAATGTTATCATGAAAATGTCCAAAAGATAACCCGCACAGCCGGGACCTGGCTTATTGTAAGCCACATCCCCAACGGGTGCCGGTTGTGATATTTTTATTACCGTTAGGAGGAACCGGAAATGAAGAAGATTGAATTAAAGTTCGACCAGCCAGAAGAGATCATTGATTTTGTACGCATTATGAACCGTTATGAGTGCGATGCAGATGTTAAATACGGCAGTATGGTAGTAGATGCCAAGTCTATTGTAGGTGTATTATCACTGGCTCGTTCCAAGACAGTTGAAGTGATCCTTCACTCCGATGAATGCCAGAACCTCTTAGATGAGATCGCACAGTTTGCAGCATAATAAAATACGGAGATCAAATTTTGAAAAGGACTTTTTTCAGGAGACTGGAAAGAGTCCTTTTTTGCAGGATAGAGCGTTATGAAAAATATGGACAATGATATAAGAATGTTTTATACTTGTTATCAGATGAATGATCAGAAGATACAGGAGGAGATCGGTTATGATAGAGTGTCAGCCGGGTATTTATGAAGTTCTTCTGGAAACAGATCGCGGAGCTACCAACAAGATCAATATTTTTATCATACCGGGGAAAAAGAGTGAAAGAAGTTTAATGATCGACACCGGTTTCCGGGATGAGAGATGTTTAAAAAGGATGGAAGGTGTCTTAGAGGAACTGGGCATTGATTATAAAAATCTGGATGTGTTCATGACCCATAAGCACCATGACCATTCCGGTCTGGCAAGTGTGTATGCAGACCGGGGGGCCACCATCTATATGAATCCTTTAGAGGAGCGTCACCCTTATGACTGCCTGTTTTACAGTTCTGGAAATACAGATCCTAGGGCGCAGGCAGAGGTCCTTCACAGAGTGGGCGTCACAGAAGAAAAAACACCGGAAGTCTGGGACATGTTTGAACAGGTGCGCAAAGAGGTAGAGAACCACAGCGGTTGGATGTTTGAGGTGCGGGATTTCCCTTATAAGCACATCGGTCCAGGTGAAGTGTTGAAATATGGGGATTATACTTTTGAGACGATAGACTTAAAAGGACATACTTTTGGACAGCTGGGACTTTTTGATAAAGAAGATAATATATTTTTCTGCGCCGATCAGGTGATCGATGGAATTGTACCAATTGTTGCTACAACTTATCCAGATGAACATCTTTTAAAAGGATATTTTGATTCTATGGAGAAGTTCCGCCATGAGTATAGCGGCTGTCTTTTGCTGCCGGCTCATGGAAAGCATATTACGGATCCGAAACGGATCGTGGGAAGGATCGTATTTTCTTATTTAGATAAGATCGAGATCGTCCATAATATCCTGGAACACAGCAGGCGGCCAAGGACCGTTCATGAGATCGCTACCATTGCTTATGGTATGCCTCATCCACCAAAGAATACAGAAGAGTTTATCAAGTTAAAGATGACCATGAGCAAGTGCTTTTCCTGTCTTGAATATCTGCGGGATGAGGATTTTGCAGTGCGGGAAGAGATGAATGGGACTTTTTATTGGAGACCATAAATACCTGTGATGGATTTTTGCGGCAGAGGGCTAAAATGGAATGTCCGTGAAAAAGTACTTGCATTTCCATAAAAAGAGAGTATAGTTACTTAAAAATAACTATTAAAACAATATAAGAAAGCAGAGTAGGTTTATGTGCGTTAAGTGCCGGCTGAACAGGGAGTTGTCAGCCAGACGAAAGGAAGAATCTTTAAGAAAAATCTTCCTGCGGTACATGAGCCGCATCCCGCTGCATCAGAGAAGATCTAATTATCTCCGATTGTAGTATGAGGTATCTGCAAAGGAGGTAATTTTTTTATGGAAAGATTAGCAACTTTGTTTACCGGGTCCTTCAGACAGTTAAAACGGGTAAAGACCGTTACCGTCTGCGCCATGTTAGGGGCTATTGCCATTGTATTAGGTTCTTTAAGCATTGAACTGGGAAGTACGCTGCGAATTGGTTTTTCCGGCATTCCCAATGAGATCGTCCACATGCTCTTTGGACCGGTAGTGGGAAGTGTATTTGCAGGTACCATGGATATTTTAAAATATCTCATTAAGCCTACAGGGGCATTTTTTCCGGGCTTTACCCTGATCGCCATGCTTGCAGGCCTGATCTATGGCAGCTTTTATTATAAGAAAGAATTAAATTTCTGGCGGGTGCTTGCAGCCCATATTGCAGTGGCGCTGATCTGCAATGTGCTTTTAAATACCTGGTGTCTGTCTATCCTTTATGGAAAGGCGTTTGCAGTGTTACTTCCAGCAAGACTGGTAAAGAATGCCATCATGTGCCCAATTGATGCTTTTATATTTTATAACATTGCGAAAGTGTTAGATGTGACCGGAGTTTTTAAAATGGTAAAAGAAGAACACAGATAAAATAGTAAATAAAATAGGTATGATTCGTTAGGAGTCATTAAAAAGGCCTGAAGTTCTGAATACTTCAGACCTTTTTTTCATACATTGAAATAACATATTTTCAGGCAGTAAGGAGAGGCGGCTATGGACTTTCAGAGAATTCCGTTTCTTTCACAAGGGAGAAAAGAATTTGTAAAAGGGACGCTGCTTCTTACAGGAGCCGGGCTTTTTTGTCGCATTTTAGGCTTTTTCTACCGGATCTACATGTCACGGACGATCGGGGCAGAAGGTCTGGGGCTTTATAATATGATCCACCCGTTGTTCAGCATTTCTTTTGCAGTGTGCGCCGGTTCCATCCAGACGGCACTGTCACAGTATGTAGCGGCGAACCGGGAAAAAGGAAAGTCGGTATTTTTGTGCGGGTTATGTTTGTCTTTGGGGCTTTCTGTGATCCCGGTTGTGTTGCTGTGCAAAGGGAAAGTATTTCTGGCTTCTAATATCCTTTCTGAGCCTCAGGCAGCAAGGTATCTGCCGGTACTGGCTGTTTCCGTGCCTTTTGCCTGTCTTCATGCCTGTATCAACGGGTATTATTATGGAATGAACAAGGCCCACATCCCTTCTTTTTCCCAGATTGCCGAGCAGGTGATCCGCATGAGTGCGGTTTGGCTGCTGGTGGGATGCCTGGGAAAAAATGGAAAACCTGTGACTGTGGGGCTGGCGGTGGAAGGGCATCTTATCGGGGAAATGGCTTCGGCGGCGTTTACATTTCTGGCGTTGTTTCTGGTGCCGCCCCAGAAGGAGGGGATGAAAGAGAACAATGAGCGTAAAGAGAGAAGGGAGAGGCAAAATGAGAAAGAGGCGCAGCTTGGAAGAGCGGGGTGGCAGAGGCAAGAGCAGGAATGCGGTGGGGAAGATGAGGCTTTCGGGGACAGTCCTGTTTTTACAAATCTGGGTCCAATCTTAACTCTGGCACTCCCACTCATGGGAAATCGCCTGGTGCTAAATCTCCTTGGAAGTGCAGAGGCAATATTGATCCCCGGCCGCCTCATCGACTATGGCCTTACCAACAAAGAGGCATTATCTGTATACGGGGTACTTACCAGTATGGCGCTGCCGTTTATCTTATTCCCTTCGGCCATTACCAACTCCATGGCGGTCCTTTTGCTGCCTTCAGCTGCCAGAGCCCAGGCTAGGAAAGACAAAGGCCGCATTTCCACTATGGTAACTTTATCCTTTAAATGCAGCTGCTACATGGGAATCTTGTGCATCGGCCTTTTTACACGGTTTGGCAAAAGCCTTGGTACGATTATTTTCCACAATGAAATGTCCGGCTCTTTTATCATGGTGCTTTGCTGGCTGTGCCCTTTTATGTATCTGGCAACTACCATGGGAAGTATCCAGAATGGCCTTGGTAAAACGGGGATCACATTTCTGCAAAATATGTTCGCCATGGGGATCCGGCTGGTGTTTGTGCTTTGTGCAGTTCCCACGTTCGGGATAAAAGGTTATTTGTGGGGCTTTCTGGTCAGTGAGCTGTTGTTGGCCTTTCTCTGCTGTTTTTCCGTAGGCAGACAGGTGACATTTTCAAGAAATATGACAGAATGTATCCTGCAGCCGGTTTTTGCCCTGTTTATTGGCATGGGAGTGGATCTTGCGCTGTCGGCAGCTGTCCCTATGAGCCCTTCTTTTGTGGGAATCGTGTTACATATGGGGGTGATCACCCTTTGTTATACGGCTTTTTTAGCGGTTTTCTGGAGATAAACCAAGTAACCTTGTATGAAATTAATACAATCCAGTATTCACATTGAGTTTCCTGGAATACTATGTTATAGTAAAGGGTAGCGAAGAAATATTTAGCTGGGAATACCCCCGCAGATAAGACAATTTTAATAGAAGAAAGGCGGAAAGAATTATTATGGAAAAGCTGATTTATCTTGATAATGCAGCCACTACCAAAACAAGGCCGGAGGTTGTGGAAGCAATGCTTCCTTATTTTACAGAATATTATGGAAATCCATCTTCTGTATATACATTTTCATCTGAGAGCAAAAAGGCAGTTACCAATGCCCGCGAGATCATTGCAAAGTCTTTAGGCGCAAAGACCAATGAAATTTACTTTACAGCAGGCGGAAGTGAGTCTGACAACTGGGCATTAGTTGCTACAGCAGAGGCTTACAGCGCAAAGGGCAAGCACATCATCACCAGCAAGATCGAGCATCATGCCATCCTTCATACCTGCCAGTATCTGGAAAAGAGAGGTTATGAGGTAACTTATCTTGATGTAGATGAAAATGGTGTTGTTAAATTAGACGAATTAAAGAAAGCAATCCGTCCAGATACCATTCTGATCTCCGTTATGTTTGCAAACAATGAGATCGGAACCATTGAGCCTATTAAGGAGATCGGTGAGATCGCAAAGGAACACGGCATTTTATTCCATACCGATGCTGTACAGGCTTATGCTCATGTGCCGATCAATGTAGATGAATGTCACATTGATATGTTAAGCTCCAGCGGCCACAAGTTAAACGGACCAAAGGGAATCGGCTTCCTGTACATCCGTACCGGTGTAAAGATCCGTTCCTTTATTCACGGCGGAGCTCAGGAGCGCAAGCGCCGTGCAGGTACTGAAAATGTTCCCGGCATCGTAGGCTACGGAAAAGCTGCCCAGATCGCTATGGCGACCATGGATGAACGTATTGCAAAAGAGACCCGGTTAAGAGATTACCTGATCAAGCGTGTAACAGAGGAGGTTCCATTTACCAGAGTCAACGGCTCCAGAACCAACCGTTTGCCAAACAATGTAAACTTTGCATTCCAGTTCATCGAAGGCGAGTCTTTACTGATCAAGTTAGACATGGCTGGCATCTGCGGTTCCAGCGGTTCTGCATGTACTTCCGGATCCTTAGATCCATCTCATGTACTGTTAGCCATCGGACTGCCTCATGAGATCGCACATGGTTCCCTGCGTCTGACCTTAAGCGAAGAGAACACCATGGAAGAAATGGATTATGTAGTAGAGCAGATCAAGGAGATCGTGGCTTATTTAAGAGGTATGTCTCCGCTGTACGAGGACTACCTTAAGCATCACAAGAACTAAATAAGCATAAAATGTGTTCCGCCTGCTGCCGCAGGCGGTGGAATAACATGTCATTCCGCGGGCTGCGAACAGCCTGCGGATAACGAATTGACCATCAGGAGGAATTTTTTCATGTATTCAGAAAAAGTAATGGACCATTTTCAGCATCCAAGAAATGTGGGAGAAATAGAAGACGCCAGCGGCGTAGGAACTGTAGGAAACCCAAAATGTGGTGATATCATGCGTATCTACTTAGATATCGATGACAACCAGATTATCCGTGACGTAAAGTTCAAGACTTTCGGCTGCGGCGCTGCAGTTGCAACCAGCAGTATGGCTACTGAATTAGTAAAAGGAAAGACCATTCAGGAAGCAATGGAAGTTACCAACAAGGCAGTTATGGAAGCATTAGACGGACTTCCGCCAGTAAAGGTACACTGTTCTCTGTTAGCTGAGGAAGCGATCCACGCAGCTTTATGGGATTACGCCCAGAAAAACGGTATTAAGATCGAAGGACTGGAGCAGCCTAAGGAGAATATCGGCGAAGAGGAAGAAGAGGAAGACTATTGAGTAGAAAAGTAGTAGTAGGCATGTCAGGAGGAGTTGACTCCTCCGTGGCAGCCTGGCTGTTAAAAGAACAGGGTTACGACGTCATCGGCGTGACCATGCAGATATGGCAGGATGAGGATACCGAGGTTCAGGAAGCTGAGGGGGGCTGCTGCGGCTTAAGCGCTGTAGATGATGCCCGCCGTGTTGCTATGGACATTGGTATCCCTTATTATGTTATGAACTTTAAAGATGAGTTCCGCAGACAGGTCATGGACTATTTTGCGGCAGAATATATGGCTGGACGCACACCAAATCCATGTATTGCCTGCAACCGTTATGTAAAATGGGAGTCTTTACTGCGCCGCAGTCTTTCTATTGGGGCAGAATACATTGCAACCGGACATTATGCAAGAATCGAGCAACTTCCAAATGGCAGATATGCCATTAAAAAGTCGGTAACAGCGGCAAAGGATCAGACCTATGCCCTTTATAACCTGACCCAGGAGCAGCTTTCCCATACTCTGATGCCTGTAGGAAATTATCACAAGGATGAGATCCGTGACATGGCAGAAAAACTGGGCCTTCCAGTGGCTTCCAAGCCGGACAGCCAGGAGATCTGCTTTATCCCGGACCATGATTACGCAGCCTTTATTGAAGAATATACAGGAAAGACCATGGAACCAGGCAATTTCGTAGATCTGGACGGAAATGTGCTGGGCCGTCATAAGGGCATTTCCCACTACACCGTAGGACAGAGAAAAGGCTTAAATCTGGCTATGGGTTATCCTGTTTTTGTTGTAGCCATCCGCCCGGAGACTAATGAAGTAGTCTTAGGAAATGGACAGGACGTATTTACCGATGTAGTCCGCTGTAATAAGTTAAACTGGATGGCATTAGACGGCATTGGCGATGAAGAAGTGTCAGTTAATGCCAAGATCCGCTACAGCCACAAAGGGGCACCATGTAAGATCCGCCGTATTGGAGAAGATATGGTGGAATGCCGTTTTGAAGAGCCGGTACGTGCAGCAACACCGGGACAGGCGGTTGTATTTTATCAGGATGATTATGTAGCTGGCGGAGGTACGATCTTATGAGAAAAAGAAGAGAAAAGGTCTGTGTAAAGGCAGCTGCTATTATCCTTGGGGCAGCGCTTTTAACAGCTGGTTGTTCTAAGTATCAGTCCAGTGAAGAACTGAGAAAAGGTGCAAAAAATGTGCAGACAGAGACTGTAGACAGCGCAGAAAATGAAACTGGAAATGGTTCGGATGAAGCATCTGACAAGCAGAATACTGAACCGACCGCCGGGATCATCCAAAGCGAAACAGAGCGCATTGCAGCGCCTGCACCAACATTTAAAGAAGTTTCTGATACGGTTTATGTAAAATCAGAAGGGGTAAGTGTCCGCGTCCGTTCTTCCTGCGATACATCAACCAGTGACAATATTATAGCAAATGTTGGAAATGCAACGAAACTTACCCGTACCGGCACCAGTGAAAAGTGGGACAGAGTGAAATATGAGGGAATGACCGTGTATATTTCCTCTCAGTTTGTGACCACAGAGGTGCCAAAAGAACCAGAGACAACGGCAGTAACGCCGGCAGCATCTGCAGATGCTGCCGGCCAGGTAAGCTTAAATCCGTCCTGGAAATATGCAGACTATGCAAAGATCAATTCCGGCGCAGCCGTTCTTTACCGCACCACAGCTTCTGAAAAGAAGAACAAAGTGATCGCAGTGAATGCAGGCCACGGCACAAAGGGAGGAACCTCGGTAAAGACCCAGTGCCATCCAGATGGAACTGCCAAAGTCACCGGCGGTACTACAGGAGCAGGAGCTACTTCTGCAGTAGCAGTGTCTACGGGAATGACATTTTCTGACGGAACACCAGAGAGCAGGGTCACACTGGCTATGGCGAAAGTGTTAAAGGACAAGCTTTTGGCAGCTGGTTATGATGTGCTGATGATCCGTGACGGGGAAGATGTACAGTTAGACAATATTGCAAGAAGTGTCATTGCAAACAATGCGGCTGACTGCCATATTGCCCTTCACTGGGACTCCACTACCAGCAACAAAGGTGCATTTTACATGAGCGTTCCAGATGTAGCTTCTTATAAGAACATGGAGCCTGTAAAATCCCACTGGCAGCAGCACAATGCACTGGGGGCAAGCCTGGTAGAAGGCCTTAAGAGCGCAGGAGTAAAGATCTTTTCCGGCGGTTCCATGGCAATGGATCTGACCCAGACTTCTTATTCCACGGTACCGTCTGTTGACATTGAGTTAGGAGATAAGGCTTCTGACCATTCACAGAGTACCTTAAACCAGTTAGGAGACGGCCTGGTAGCAGGTGTGAAGGCCTATTTTGGGCAGTAATAATTCCAGAAAGGTAAATAAAAAAGTCTGGTGATTGCGTCCTTTCAGGGAATGTGGTACAATCATATCCAATGAAGCAGATGTCCTCCTGGGAGTCTGCCGGGAGAACATAAAGCAATAAAGGAGATTAAACTGGAATGAGTGAGACACCAAATACAATTACAGACATCAAAAGAGAGCTTCTGATGCGCCTTGGACATGATGCAGATATTTTTGCCCTGATTTCTCTGTGCACCAGAGAGCCATATGTAGTATGTGATGAGGAGACTTTTGATGACGAGGTATTCTTATTCTTAGACGAAGAGGAAGCAAAGAAGGCAGCAGCAAAACTGGCAGAGGAAAAAGTGCCTGTAACCGTTGCAAAGATCAATGGAAAGGATATGCTGGTATTCTTTACCGGTCTGTATGCACTGGGCGTAAATGCACTGGTTGTAGCAGATAAGGAAGAGAAAGCTACCATGCAGGTAGGTGATATTGTAAAGCGTAAATCCCCGGATGATATGCCTCAGGGAACTGTTTGGGTAGAAAACCCGTCCTTACATCTGACTGCTGCATACCTGGCTCAGGAGATGCGCCGTCCGGCAGCATCTGCGGATAAAGAAAGAATGGCTGAATTAAACGAAGAGCTGACGGCTGACTTTAAGAAGGGAACCTTTATCTTCGCCCTTCAGAAAGAAGAAAAGGGTATTCCGTTAGTAAAATTAAAAGACGGACAGCTGTATCAGCCTGCATTTACAGATATTTTAGAGTTCCAGAAATTCAACCGTGAAAACAAGCTGCGCCCAGTTGTAGTAGAAGCTGCCAAAGTGCCAAATGTACTGGCAAATGAAGCTCAGGGCATTATCTTAAATGTAATGGGCGTAAACCTGCCATTAACTGTTTCCAGACCAAAGGCACCAGCTGCACAGATCCAGAGAACCATTCCGGTTCCGGAAGAAGCTGAAGAAGAGAAGAAGACAGAAGAGACAGAAAACTAGAATCAGGGATTGGTCTTTAGGTTAATTGATCTTAAGTTAATAGAGGAAAAATGCGATCCACCGTATGCGGTAAGTGTACGGTGGATCTTTAGTCAGGAGGCGTTTTCATGGGCGGACAAAAGCCGGAAACAAGTAAAAATAAGATCAGTGTGGGGCTGTTGGCTCATGTAGATGCGGGAAAGACCACTCTTTCTGAGGCACTTTTATATTTAACAGGCGCAATCCGCAAAATGGGGCGGGTAGATGACCGGGACGCCTTTTTAGACACCTACGAATTAGAGCGGGAACGCGGTATTACCATTTTCTCCAAACAAGCGGTGTTTGACCTGGGAGATAAAACAGTCACCCTTTTGGACACGCCGGGACATGTGGATTTCTCCGCGGAAATGGAGCGTACGATCCAGGTGTTAGACGCAGCCATTTTAGTGGTAAGCGGGGCAGACGGCGTTCAGGGACATACAAGAACGGTTTGGCGGCTGTTAAAACGCCACCATGTGCCGGTATTTCTTTTTATCAACAAAATGGACCAGTCAGGCTGTGATCCAGGGGCCCTTATGAAAGACCTGAAAGCCAATTTAGATGAAAACTGTGTGAATTTTGGCGGCTGGTCCGGGGAAAAAGGAGAATGGGACCTGGAAAAAACGCAGCCGGATGAATTTTACCAGGAACTGGCAGTCTGTGATGAAAAGATCATGGAGTCCTATTTTGAAAATGGCGTTATAAATACAGACGAGATCGGTGAACTGGTACGGGAACGGAAGGTATTTCCCTGCTATTTCGGCTCTGCGCTGAAATTAAAGGGCGTGGAAAAACTGATTGAAGGCATTACTCTTTACGGAACAGGTGTAGAAGCAGGAAAAGAAGAGGAACCTTTTGGTGCAAAAGTCTTTAAAATATCCAGAGATAACCAGGGAAACCGCCTGACCCATTTAAAGATCACTTCCGGCGTTCTGCATGTAAAGGACTCCTGGGGAGAAGAAGAGAAAGTAAACCAGATCCGTATTTATTCCGGAGCCAAATTTGAAAGCGTAAAAGAGGCGGCCGCAGGCTGTATCTGCGCAGTGACCGGGCCACTCCGTACACATCCGGGACAGGGAATTGGCAGTGAACCGGCTTCGGAGCTGCCGATGTTAGAGCCTGTGCTTACCTACCGCATCCTTCTGCCCTTTGACAGTGATGTACACAAATGTTTGCAGCAGTTTAAGCAGTTAGAAGAGGAGGAGCCGGAACTTCATGTTCTTTGGAATGAAGAACTGGGGGAGATCCAGGTACAGCTTATGGGGGATGTGCAGATCGAGATCTTAAAGCATATGCTGGAAGAACGGTACGGCCTGTTAGTGGGCTTTGATACAGGAAATATTGTATACAAAGAGACTGTTTTAAATACAGTAGAAGGCGTGGGACACTTTGAGCCGCTGCGCCATTATGCAGAAGTGCATCTGTTGCTGGAACCGGGAGAAACAGGAAGCGGGCTGCAGTTTGATACTGTGTGCAGCGAGGACGTACTGGACAGGAACTGGCAGAGGCTGATCCTGACCCATTTGGAAGAGAAAATCCACAGAGGCGTGCTTACCGGCGCAGAGATCACGGATATGAAGGTAACTCTGCTTACCGGGCGTGCTCATATGAAGCATACAGAGGGCGGCGATTTCAGACAGGCCACCTACCGGGCACTGCGTCAGGGGCTGATGCAGGCAGAAAGCCAGCTGCTGGAACCATTTTATGGGTTTACACTGGAACTTCCAGCAGAAAATCTGGGACGGGCCATGGCAGATATGGACCGGATGTTTGGAACCTTTGAGCCGCCAGTGACTACAGAGGACGGTGTTA
This sequence comes from Prevotella sp., assembly GCA_963644495.1. Taxonomy (GTDB): domain Bacteria; phylum Bacillota; class Clostridia; order Lachnospirales; family Lachnospiraceae; genus Enterocloster. Next base: position 15,471 of record CAVIPV010000011.1, read on the forward strand.
TATTAACAGGAAAAGCACCGGTTGCCTGTCTGCGTGATTACCAGAGAGAGGTCATTGCCTATACAAAGGGCCGGGGACACTTAAATCTCTGGTTCAAGGATTATGAACCATGCCACAATGCGGAAGAGGTGATAGAGGCAGCCGGATACGACCCGGAGGCAGATCTGGAAAATACAGCTGATTCCGTTTTCTGCTCCCACGGAGCAGGATATCTGGTGCCATGGTATCAGGTGAAGGAATATATGCATGTGGAAAGTCCGTTAGAAAAGCTGGGACGGAGAGCAAATGGGGAGAATGAGGCTGACAGGGATGAGATGTCAGTTGGTAAAATGGCTGGTGATGTGGCTGCTGGTGGAGTTGTGCAGGGAGATATGGACCGGTTTGCTGGTAGTACAGCTGCAGGAACGGGTGTTGGAAGCGGCAGATCTATGTCTGGTGCGTCATCTGCTTCATCATCTGCTGGAAAACGTCAGAGCGCCCCGGCTCCCGGCATTTCCTGGGGTGATGACAAGGAGTTAGAAGAGATCTTCAACCGCCGTTTCGGCCCGGGAAAATGGCGCAGCAGACCGAATACCCAGAGCAGTTTTTCTGCACCAAGTACCAGAAATTATTCTGAAAACAAGCCCTTAAAGTCAAAAGAAACCAAAAAGCCGGAAGAGGAAGAATATCTCTTAGTAGACGGCTACAATATCATTTTTGCCTGGGAAGATCTGCGGGAGCTTTCCAAAGTGACTATTGACGGTGCCAGACAGAAGCTTATGGACATTCTGTGCAATTATCAGGGATATAAGAAATGCACCCTGATCCTGGTATTTGACGCTTACAAAGTGACAGGAAATACAGGAGAAGCCATAGATTACCACAATATCCATGTGGTGTATACAAAAGAGGCGGAAACTGCCGATCAGTATATTGAAAAACTGGCCCACAAGATCGGCCGTCAGTACAATGTGACAGTGGCTACTTCCGACGGACTGGAACAGCTGATCATCTATGGTCAGGGCTGTCATCTGATGTCAGCCAGAGACTTAAAAGAAGAAGTTACCTGGATCAATGAGCAGATCCGGGAAGAAAAGGCTAAACTGGAAAAATCTGGAAAAAATTATCTGTTCCACGGCGCAGATGAAGAACTGGCGGCATATTTAGAGGATGTCCGCCTCGGCAGGAGAGAATAGAAATGCTTTACACATATCCACATTATTATAGAAAGTTTCAGTGCATTGCCGCCGAATGTGAAGATACCTGCTGCGCAGGCTGGGAGATCATGATCGATGACAAGGCGCTGGAGAAATACAAAAAGGCAAAAGGCCCTATTGGAAACCGGTTGAAAAATTCCATTAACTGGAAAGATGGCTCTTTTTTGCAGTATCATCACCGGTGTGCCTTTTTAAATGATGAAAACTTATGCGACCTGTATACAGAAATGGGGCCGGACAGCTTATGCCGTACCTGTCGCATGTATCCCCGCCATGTAGAAGAATTTGAAGGCAGCAGGGAGTATTCTCTCTGTCTTTCCTGTATGGAGGCGGCAAAGATCATCCTTGGCTGTGAGGAAAAAGTGAGGTTCCTTACAAAAGAAGATGAAAAAGACGAGACTTATGACGATTTCGACTTCTTTTTATATACCAAGCTTATGGATGCCAGAGATCTGGTCTTTAAGATCTTACAGGACAGAAGCCTGGATATGAAGCTTCGTATGGCAGAGGTACTGGCCTTAGCCCATGATCTCCAAAGACGGGTGCGGGATAATGTGCTGTATCAGGCAGATGAACTGTTTGAACGCTATGAAAGTCCGAAGCGGGATCCTTATTTTAAAGAAAAACTGGCAGATATTAAAGACTATAGCCGCTACGAAGTAGTAAAAGCGGTCATCGCCCTTTTAGAGAAAATGGAACCATTAAACCATCAGTGGCCGGAGTACAGAGACGGATTAAAAGTCTGTCTTTTAAAAGCGGGTGAAGCTGCTTACGAAGCAAACTGGAAACGCTTTTTAGAAAGCCCGGAAGCCGTAAAACTGGAACTTTGGACCGAACAGTTAATGGTGTACTTTGTATACACCTACTTCTGCGGCGGCGTTTACAATGAAAATCCCTATGGCAAAATGAAAGCTGCCATCGTCTCCACCATCATGATCCAGGACATGATGCTGGCCCACTGGATGAAGCATGGTACACTGACCTTAAAAGAGGCAGCAGACGCAGCCCACTGCTATTCCAGGGAAATTGAGCATTCCGATGAGAATAAGGGGCTGTTGGAAGATACGTTGAGCCGCGAAGGGGAGTTTCGTCTGCGGGCACTGCTTGCGGCATTGTGAGAAATGGTATATAATGTAATGAGCGCAAAGAAAAAACAAGCGCCGCAACAGGCGGCATTTGTTTTTTCTGCGCCATTAACGAATGAACCGTCTGCGTCAGCAGACAGTAGAGCGCAATAGCGCGGGGCTCATGAGTGAACCACTGCGCATGTCCATGAGTGGTTATTGAATGCGCAGATACGTGTTTGAAAGATAGAAATCCAAAGGAGAAGATACAAATGAGCGAATGTTCACATAACTGTGGTACCTGCGGCGAAAACTGCAGTAGCCGTACCCAGGATAAAAAAAGCTTTCTGGAAGCGCTGGCACCAGAAAATTCTGTAAAAAAAGTAATTGGTGTTGTCAGCGGCAAAGGCGGTGTAGGTAAATCACTTGTCACCTCTATGATGGCAGTAAGCATGAGCCGCAGAGGCAAACATGCAGCCATTCTGGATGCCGACATTACCGGCCCGTCCATTCCTATGGCATTTGGTGTTGCCCATGAAAAAGCAGGCGTTTCTGCAGACGGGAAACTGATGATCCCTGCAAGATCCTTAGAGGGCGTAGATATCATGTCTGCTAATCTTCTGTTAGACCATGACACAGACCCGGTCATCTGGAGAGGTCCTGTGATTGCAGGAGCTGTAAAGCAGTTCTGGACAGAAACATTGTGGAAAGACGTAGATTACATGTTTGTAGATATGCCTCCCGGCACTGGTGATGTTCCGCTGACTGTATTCCAGTCACTTCCTGTAGACGGTATCATTATCGTTACCTCTCCTCAGGAACTGGTAGGAATGATCGTAGCCAAGGCAGTCAACATGGCAAAGAAGATGAGTATACCAATCCTTGGCATCGTAGAGAATATGAGTTATCTGGAATGTCCTGACTGCGGAAAGCATATTTCTGTGTTCGGTGAGAGCCATACAGAGCAGGTTGCAGAAGAATATGGCTTAAAGCTGTTAGCACAAATCCCCATCGACCCGAAGATCGCCCGGATGGTAGACGGCGGTCAGGTAGAATATATTGAGATGCCATGGTTTGAAGAAGCTGTAAAGGCAGTGGAGAACCTGTAAGCAGAAAGTGGTGACAGGATGAATATCAATCTTAATCCTAACAGTGAACTGAACCAGTCTATTGTCAATGTGCCGGATGTGGTCCAGGTTCCGGATGCATGGGTCAATGAGGCGAGACAGTTTCGGATGGCAATGATGATGTATGCATGTGCTATCCGTGAAGTAAAGACAAAATTAGAAGTGCTCAATGACGAATTATCCATTAAAAACCAGAGAAACCCCATCGAAATGATCAAATCCCGTGTAAAGAAGCCTATGAGTATCCTGGAAAAGCTTCAGCGCCGTGGACTGGAGGTTTCTGTGGCTTCTATGACAAAAAATCTGGATGATGTGGCAGGTATACGTATTATCTGCTCCTTTGTAGATGATATTTATGAAGTAGCAGAGATGCTGGTGCGCCAGGATGATGTAAAAGTCATAGCAATCAAGGACTACATCAAAAATCCAAAGCCAAACGGCTACCGCAGCTACCATATGATCATTGAGATCCCGGTATTTTTCTCAGACAGCAAAAAGCCGATCCGCGTAGAGGTACAGATCCGTACCATTGCCATGGACTTCTGGGCAAGTCTGGATCATCAGTTAAAGTATAAAAAGTCCTTTGTAGATTTAAACGGTGAGATCAGCGGCGAATTAAAGCAGTGCGCCGATGTGATCGCCCAGACTGACAACAAGATGTTAGAGATCCGAAAGAGGATCGAAGCTCAGGGCGTAACGGTATCAAGAGACTGATTTTAAAACTAATATTCATAAAAAGACAGGGCTTGCGTAATGTGAAACCCTGTTTTTTTATACAAAGCCATTGCAGGGAGATTTTCAGAGGAGACCTGCAGCTTAATGGTTTTAAACCCTTTCTCTGCCAGCTGTGGGAAAAGAGCAGATAAAAAGTCTGTGCCAAGATGCTTATTTCTAAGCTCTGAGAGAACTTCCAGGCTGTATAAGTAGACAGACTGGCCCTGAGGAGCAAGGAGGCAGGTGACTTCCGGGTGAGTATTCTGGTTTAAGGGACTGCGGCTGCCCACAGCCCGCCAGGCCGTGCGGTTACCACTTTCCAAAATCTGGCAGTAAACTTCATTTGCAGTTTCTTTCTTTGTCGTTTTTTCATATACTGTTTCTTCAATTTCGGTCAATTTCCGTTCCATCATATATTCATCCCAGCCATGCTCTGCCCCAATGTGCTCCAGAACATTTTTCCACAGATCATTTTCCGGGGGGCAGGAAAAATACACAGAACCTTCTCCTGGAATATTGCCTTCTTCACAGGCGGCAGCCAGAATGAAAGCGAAAATTCCCTTCTCACGCATATCCGGGCGCACGAAAGGTACACATTCAAAGCTGTCATCCCCAGTCTGGTATACAGCCATACAGCCGGTCAGACGTGGCTTTGAAATCAGGCCCGACCCGGAGATAAGATCAGTTTCAGAAGCTGCAAACCACCAGCTGTCAGCGTCCAGAAACTGGTCAGTCTGATCCTTTAAAAGCAGTTTAAGCTGCAACTGATCTGATGAATTTAAGTTATCTTTAAAGAAAATGTTCATGAAATAAGCTCCCTGACATAGTTTTCATAATGCTCTTATTGTAATCCAATGATTTTCATGGCGCAACTATTCTTAAAAGCCCAGATTGTATTTTTTGTGTATTTCCAGTGTAATCACTTGAATATGAAAAAACGCAGTGGTAGAATAATCCAGAAAAATTTAGCGGATGTAGAAGAAAAAGAGGCTTATCCGCTAAAACATCAGGAGGAAGACAAGATGAAATACGTAAGACAGATCGGTATTATCCTGGGGATCACACTGGCGGGAGAATTTTTAAACCAGATCCTTCCACTTCCTGTTCCGGCAGGTGTATACGGTCTTTTTCTTATGCTGGCAGCCCTTATGACTGGCGTGGTGAAACTGGAGAGTGTGGAAGGAACCGGCAATTTTCTGATGGATACCATGTCTATGATGTTTGTCCCGGCAACAGTAGGGATTCTGGAGTGTGCAGAGGAATTGAAAGCCGTTCTCATCCCGTTTCTGATCATCATTGCAGTTTCTACCGTTGTAGTAATGGTAGTGACCGGAAGAGTAGCCCAGTTTATGATGGAGTCAGCAGAGAAGAAAGAGGAGAAATAATAAAATGAATACATTAAGAGAGATACTGTTAAATTCTCAGTACTGCGGACTTACCTTAAGTATAGGAGCCTATCTGTTTGCATGCTGGCTGAAGCAGAAAACAAAACTTGCTTTTTTAAATCCCATCCTGGTATCTGTCATTGTGATCATTGCCTTTTTACTGGGAGTAGGAATTGACTATGATACATATAATAAAGGAGCATCTTATTTAAGCTGGCTCCTTACACCGGCAACTGTATGCCTGGCGATCCCGCTGTATAAGCAGCTTCACCTGTTAAAGAAGCATGGAGCAGCAGTGGCAGTAAGCATCACTTCCGGTGTTGCCACCAGTGCAGTGAGTATTTTCCTCATGTGTCGCGTTCTGGGACTGTCTCACACCCATTATGTGACACTGCTTCCAAAGTCTATTACAACGGCCATTGGTATGGGCGTAAGTGAAGAAGCCGGCGGTATTGTAACGCTGACTGTGATCAGTATCATTATTACCGGCGTGCTGGGAAATATGGTTGGTGAGACTGTACTTAAGATCGCAAAGATCCACCATCCGGTAGCAAAAGGCCTGGCATTTGGTACCAGCGCCCATGCAGTTGGTACAGCAAAAGCACTGGAATTAGGAGAGGTAGAAGGCGCTATGAGCAGCCTTTCTATTGCAGTGGCAGGTCTGCTCACTGTAATTGCAGTGCCCATCGCATCTAACTTCATATAGATTTTGCCTGCGTCAGCGGGGAAATCTAAGTCCATTATAGAATGTTTTATCAGCCCTGGCATTGCCGGGGCTTACTTACAAATAGGAAAGGGGTTACATCTATGAAGAAAAGAAGTGAAGCTGAGATTTCCACCACATGGAAGTTAGAAGACATGGTCCCGGATAATGAGACCTGGGAAAAGCAGTTAAAAGAAGCTTCTGATGAACTTGAAACATACGGGGAGTTTAAAGGCAAGCTGGCAGAGTCAGCAGAAAACTTATACCAGTGCCTGAAATTTGATGACGAATTCAGCTTAAAAGCAGAGCGCCTGTATGTATACGCCAGAATGCGTTCTGACGAAGATACAGCCAATGACCTGTATCAGGACATGTTTACCAGAGCGCAGCTTTTAAATATCCGTGCCTCTGAAAATTCCTCTTATATGGTGCCGGAGATATTATCCATTCCGGAAAAAACCTTAAAAGAATACAGAAGTTCTCATCAGGGCCTGAAACATTTTGACCGTCTGTTAGACCAGCTGTTAGAGCGCAAGAGCCACACTCTTTCAAAAGAAATGGAGCAGCTGTTAGCACAGTCCTATGAGGCAACCCAGGGCGGCAGCCAGGTATTTACCATGTTCAACAATGCAGATGCCCGTTTCCCTGCAGTCCATGACGAAGACGGCAATGAGATCCCACTGACTCATGGAAATTATATTGCTTTACTGGAAAACCAGAACCGAAAGATCCGAAAAGAAGCCTTTGAAAATCTGTATAGTGTATACAAACAGTTTTCCAATACATTATCTGCTGCTTTCGGCGCCAATGTAAAACAGGCTGTATTTTACGCAAAAGCCAGAAACTATACATCCAGCCGTCAGGCAAGTCTTTCAGGCAACGAAGTTCCAGAGTCTGTATATGACAATCTGGTTGCATCTGTGAGAAAAAGTCTCCCGTTGCTCCACAGATATGCATCTTTGAGAAAAAAACTCCTGGGTGTAGATGAACTTCATATGTATGACCTGTATGTGCCTATGGTAGCAGAGGCAGACCGTCATTATACCTTTGAAGAAGCCAAGAACATTGTAAAAACAGGTCTTGCACCAATGGGCGAAGAATACCTGGGGCTTCTTCAGGAAGGTTTTGATAACCGCTGGATTGATGTGTACGAAAACGAAGGAAAGCGCAGCGGTGCTTATTCCTGGGGAGTCTACGGCTGCCACCCATATGTGCTGTTAAATTTCCACGGCACCTTAAACGATGTATTCACACTGGCTCACGAAATGGGCCATTCTATCCACACCTGGTATTCTAATAAGAACCAGTCTTATACCTACAGCGGCTATAAGATCTTCGTTGCAGAGGTTGCTTCCACCTGTAATGAGGCCCTGCTGATCCGCCATTTGTTAAAGAACAGCAAGGATAAACAGGAAAAAGCCTATTTATTAAATTATTTCCTGGAAAGCTTCAGAGGCACATTATTCCGCCAGACCATGTTTGCGGAATTTGAGCAGAAGGCACATGAAATGGCAGCTGCAGGAGAGAGCATGACTTCCCAGAGCCTGTGCAATATTTATAAGAAGTTAAATGAAGATTATTTCGGCCCGGATACAGTGATCGACCCGGAGATCCAGTACGAATGGGAGCGGATCCCACATTTTTATACACCATTTTATGTATATCAGTATGCTACCGGCTTTTCTGCAGCTATTGCCATCAGCAGAAAGATCTTTAACGGGGAGCCTGGCATTTTAGAGGGATACAAGAAGTTTTTAAGCGGCGGCTGCTCTGATACGCCTATTGAACTATTAAAACTGGCAGGCGTGGACATGTCCCATACCGGGCCGGTAGAAGAGGCTCTTAAGTTCTTTGAAGAACTTTTAAATGAGTTTGAGGAACTGGTGTAAAATCCCAAGTTTTCTTGAAGAAATAGGTTATCTATGTTAAAATTAGGAAAACACCTGTAAATGAATGTACAAGAGTGTACCACAACCAAGGAGGAACATTATGATCAGTCAGTTAATCGAAAAAATCCAGAAGACAAAGGCTCCAATCTGCGTAGGCTTAGACCCAATGCTTTCCTATGTGCCAGAGCACGTTGTAAAGAAAGCATTTGACGCTTACGGAGAGACCTTAGAGGGAGCTGCAGAAGCTATCTGGCAGTATAATAAAGAGATCATTGACAATACTTATGACCTGATCCCGGCTGTAAAGCCACAGATCGCTATGTATGAGCAGTTTGGCATCGAGGGCTTAAAGGTTTATAAGAAGACTGTAGATTACTGCCATGAAAAAGGTCTGGTAGTTATCGGCGATGCAAAGAGAGGCGATATCGGCTCTACTTCTGCAGCGTATGCAACGGGACATCTGGGCAAAGTACAGGTAGGTTCCAAATCCTACAGCGGTTTTGATACCGATATCCTGACTGTAAATCCATACCTTGGAACAGACGGCGTAAAGCCTTTCGTAGAGGCATGCAACGCAAATGATAAGGGAATTTTCGTTCTGGTAAAGACCTCCAATCCTTCCAGCGGCGAGTTCCAGGACAGACTGATCGACGGACGTCCTCTTTATGAATTAGTAGCTGAAAAGGTAGTTGAGTGGGGCAACATGTCCATGGACGGGACCTACAGCAATGTAGGCGCAGTTGTAGGCGCTACCTATCCTGAAATGAGCAAGATCTTAAGAAAGCTGATGCCGCATACCTACTTCCTGGTACCAGGCTACGGCGCTCAGGGCGGTACTGCAGCTGACTTAAAGCACTGCTTCAATGAAGACGGTTTAGGTGCTATTGTAAACTCCTCCAGAGGTATCATCGCAGCATATCGTCAGGAGAAATACAAACAGTTCGGCCCGGAGCATTTCGCAGAAGCTTCCAGACAGGCAGTTGTAGATATGGTTGCTGACATCAATAGCGTACTGTAATAATAAATATTGCACTGTGATCAATGTGCAAGAAACAAAAAGGTTGGAAAAACAACATGGCAAAATTAAAAATGACAGCCACTGTTACCTCACAGGTACAGCTGGCAGAGGGAATTTATGACTTAAGACTGGCTGCGGGTGAGATCGCAGCCCAGGCAGTGCCTGGACAGTTTGTATCCCTTTATTCTAAAGACGGATCCAGACTGCTTCCAAGACCCATCAGTCTTTGCGGCATTGATAAAGAAAAAGGCGAACTGCGCCTGGTATATCGCGTGGCAGGAGCCGGAACAAAAGAGTTTTCCGCACTGACAGCAGGAGATACCATTGATGTATTAGGACCGCTGGGAAATGGCTTCCCATTATTAGAAGGAAAGAAAGCGTTCCTCATCGGCGGCGGTATCGGCATCCCGCCAATGCTTCAGCTGGCAAAAGCATTAAATGAAGTAAATGGCCCTGAAATGGTACAGTCCGTCATCGGCTACCGTGACAGCCACATGTTCTTAAAAGAAGAATTTGAAGCATACGGTTCTGTAACTGTTGCTACAGAAGACGGCAGCGTGGGAACAAAGGGAAATGTATTAGACGCGATCCGTGAAAATGACTTAAAGGCTGATGTGATCTATGCCTGCGGACCAACTCCTATGCTTCGCGCCTTAAAGGCATACAGTCAGGAAAAAGGCATTCTCTGCTACTTATCTCTGGAAGAGAAAATGGCCTGCGGCATCGGTGCCTGTCTGGCCTGTACCTGTCAGACAAAGGATGTGGACGAACATTCTCAGGTACATAACAAGCGTATCTGTAAGGACGGACCCGTATTCCCGGCAGAAGACATTGAACTGTAAAGTACAGTAAAAACTGCCCGCATCAAGACGGGCGAACATGTGAGAAAGCAGGAGGCAGGACCGAATTATGAATATGAGTGTAAAGATCGCCGGAGTAGAATTTAAAAATCCGGTTATGGAAGCGTCCGGCACCTTTGGTTCCGGTATGGAATACAGTGAGTTTGTTGATTTAAGCCGTCTTGGCGCTGTTGTCACAAAAGGTGTGGCAAATGTGCCTTGGCCGGGAAATCCAACACCAAGGATCGCAGAGACTTATGGCGGCATGATCAATGCCATTGGTCTGCAGAACCCGGGTATTGATGTATTCGCAAAAAGAGATATCCCGTTTTTAAAGAAATATGATACCAAGATCGTAGTCAATGTGTGCGGAAAGACCACAGAAGATTACATCGATGTAGTAGAGCGCCTGGGAGATGAGCCGGTAGATATGCTGGAGATCAACATTTCCTGTCCAAACGTAAAAGAGGGCGGTATCGCCTTTGGTCAGGATCCTAAGGCAGTAGAAGCTATTACAAAGGCAGTAAAAGCCCATGCAAAGCAGCCGGTTGTTATGAAATTAAGCCCGAACGTAACTGATATTACTGTTATGGCAAAGGCAGCAGAAGCAGGCGGCGCAGATGCCATTTCCCTGATCAATACTTTAACTGGTATGAAGATCGACATCAACCGCAGAACTTTCGCCGTTGCCAATAAAACAGGCGGACTTTCCGGCCCGGCGATCCGTCCGGTAGCTGTGCGCATGGTTTACCAGGCTGCGCAGGCAGTAAAAGTGCCGATCATCGGTATGGGCGGTATCTGCAATGCAGATGATGCCCTGGAGTTTATTCTTGCAGGTGCTACTGCAGTAGCTATTGGTACTGCAAACTTCCATGACCCATATGCAACTGTGAAAACAGTAGAAGGCATTAAGGCATACATGGAAAAATATGGAATTGAAGACATCAACGAACTGATCGGTGCAGTAAGATAGTAGTACAGTAAGCCAGTCATATAAAAGATTTGGAAAAATATGGAAAATCAAGGAGGTTATTACCATGGAAAGCTATAAGCAGGAATTTATTGAATTTATGGTAGAGAGCAATGTATTAAAGTTTGGAGATTTCACCTTAAAGAGCGGCAGAAAGTCCCCATTCTTCATGAATGCAGGCGCTTATGTAACAGGTACCCAGTTAAAGAAATTAGGTGAGTATTACGCAAAGGCGATCCATGACAACTTTGGTCTGGACTTTGACGTACTCTTTGGACCAGCTTACAAGGGTATTCCGTTAAGCGTTGCAACTACTATGGCCATCAGCGATCTTTACGGAAAGGACATCCGTTACTGCTCTAACCGTAAGGAAGTAAAGGACCACGGTGATACCGGTATCCTGTTAGGAAGCAAGATCAAAGACGGCGACCGTGTCATGATCATTGAGGACGTTACCACTTCCGGCAAGTCCATTGAAGAGACCTTCCCGATCATCAAGGCTCAGGGCGATGTTGAGATCAAGGGCCTGATCGTTTCCTTAAACCGTATGGAGCGGGGAAAAGGAACCAAGAGCGCTTTAGACGAGATCAAAGATCTGTACGGCTTCCCAACTGCAGCCATTGTTACCATGGCAGATGTAACAGAGTGCTTATACAACAAGGAATGCAACGGTCAGGTAGTAATCGATGATAAGATCAAGGCAGCTCTTGATGCATATTATGAGCAGTACGGCGCAAAGAACGAATAATAGCCGGAGGTAGCAGCAATATGGAGAGAGTATATAAAACAATGAAGATCACAGGTGCAGGCAGTATTGCAGCAGGTATTGTGATCCTGGTTACAGGTCTTGTGGTGGGAATTATTTCCATTGTTAATGGGGCACTGCTTTTAAAACGTAAATCCGAGATCGAATTTTAGGATGCGGGGTCACAGATGATCAGAAATACAACTAAACGCCAGAAGATGGGATGGGTACTGTTTATACTGTACCTGTGCCTTCTGGCGTATTTCATGTTTTTTTCAGAGTCATTCGGACGAACAGATACAGACAGGGATTATGCCTATAACCTGATCCTTTTTAAAGAGATCAGCCGTTATTTTAAATATTACAATGTACTTGGGTTCCCACTGTTTATGATCAATATCGTGGGAAATATCGTTGCTTTTGCGCCATTTGGATTTTTTCTGCCGGTCATCAGCAGAAGAAGCAAAAAATGGTATAATACAGTGACGTTCGGTTTTACCTTCAGTTTAATATTGGAAACAATACAGCTCATATCCAAAGTGGGCAGTTTTGATGTAGATGATCTGTTCCTTAATACACTGGGAGCAGCTTTCGGTTTTTGCTGTTACTGTCTGGTGCAGCATGTGCGAAAGAAGTTACGTTACAGGAGGAAAATACATTGAAACAGATCGGGAACAAGGTTTCCTATGTGAAAAATCCCCTTGCAAAGAACAGTTTTTATTGTCTGGGGCTGGGAATCGCCTCCCTTCTTTTAGGGGCCTTAAGTATGTATTTTTCGGTAAAAAATGCAGGATGTGGGGGCTTAAATACAGGAGCCTACGGATTTTCCAGTATGGCAGCAGCCATTATGGGGCTCTGGTATGGGATTCTTTCCTTTACAGAAGATGACTGTAATTATATTTTAGCCAGGATCGGAATGGCTTTAGAGGGAATAATCCTTCTTGTCTGGGTCATTATTATATTTACCGGCATATTCAGGTAAAATGATACCAGGGGTCGAAAGGTCAGAAATCCAACGCAAGCTTGCTTGCAGGCAGATGCAGATGTACAAGGAGGGAATACATTTTATGGATTACAGAATGATCTTACAGGAAGAAAATGATGCAGTAAGAGAACGGCTGGATCTTTCCATGGAGCGCGTGGCTGCCATGGGAGAAGATGATGTCCGGCAGCCTTACGGCAATTATTTTAGATGCGTTTCCCGTTTTATTTTAATGATCGGGGATCTGGTAAAAGAAAGAGAAGAGGGAAAGAAGCTTTCTTTCACTGAGTTGCAGGAGCGAAACCACAGACTTTACGAAGATATTTTATCGGAACACTATGAGGAAAGCTTCGCAAACCCGGACTATGCAGTAAAAGAGCTGGGAGAAGGATACGGACAGATCTTATCTGCTCTTTATACAGAAATCCGTGGAGATATTGTCTATGCCTTTGAAATGCGCCTGGAAAATATCACTATTTTAAACGAAGTCTTTTTAGAGGTATATAACCTGTTTGTCCAGGCATGGGAAGAAGGGGCAGACCGGCCGAAAGAGCAGCAGATCAAGGATGCTTTTTACTGGTATGTCAGCGACTATTCTGACCTGATGCTTCCATGGCGGATCAGGGAAGGTCTGGATCCGAAGCTTTCTTTTGCAAAAGATATTATTATGGAAAGTGACTTAAATGACCTTTCCTATCTTTATGAATTTGGGGAGTATATTTCTGAGTCAGAGTTAAAGCTGGCCGCTTTTATGAACACACTTCCTCAGGAAACTGTGGATAAAATGGCAGACACCTATATAGAAGGTTACCGCAAGGGATTTTCTGTTATGGGAAGAGATATCACTAAAAAGAAGACAGTGGTTGTAGAATATCAGCTGGGCTTTGAGCGGATGATCCGCAAAGCAGTGGAGAATTTCCAGAAAATGGGACTGGAGCCGATCTTTTACCGGGCTGCGGTAGAGTCCTTAAACCGCAGGCCAAATGGCAAGCGGGGCTATTTTGGAGCATCTGCTAATAAACAGTACGATTATGACCACCGCTATGACAGCGCCCTTTATATGGGAAATGCTTTTAAAGAGAGAAAACTTTCTATTTTAAAGGCTGCTTATGAGCAGTACAGCGAGTTGGCATCCTGGTGCGCAGGTCCGGCGGTAGTAGAGACATTTGGGGAAGAAGGCTTTACACCTGTAAATAAGAAGAAGGCTCTTTCATTAAATGACCACCAGCAGGAACTGACTTTGTCTTATGCCAATGAGTCACGTCAGGTGATCAACCAGTATATGCCGGGAGATGAGACCAGTTTTACCATTATCGCCTTCCCGAAGCCGGAGATCGGACCGGATTTTGAGGCTATTTTCCGTGAGACCATTGCCATTAACACACTGGACTATGAAAAATATCAGAAGATCCAGCAGAAGCTGATCGACGCTTTAGACAAGGCAGATCATGTGGAGATCACAGGACGGGACGGAAATGAAACTTCCATGAAGGTGCAGCTTCATACACTGACGGATCCTGCCAAGCAGACCAATTTTGAAAACTGCGTTTCTGATGTAAATATCCCGCTGGGAGAAGTATTTACCTCACCAGTGCTTACAGGTACAGAAGGCCTTTTACATGTAAAAGAGGTTTATGTGGAAGACTATCTTTTTAAAGACCTGCGCATGGTATTTAAAGACGGAAAAGTGACAGAATTTGGCTGCGGAAACTTCCCGGAGTCCAAAGAACAGGGCAAAGACCTGGTAAAACAGGTGATCATGCGTGGCCACAGCTGGCTTCCATTGGGCGAATTTGCCATTGGAACCAACACCACAGCTTATGCCATGGCCCGGAAATATCAGATTGGCAGCAAGCTTCCAATCCTCATCGCAGAGAAAACAGGTCCTCATTTTGCAGTAGGCGATACCTGCTACAGCTTTGCAGAAGACTCTCCTATGTACAACCCAGACGGCAAAGAAGTGATCGCCAGGGACAATGAGATCTCCCTTTTAAGAAAAGAAGATATGTCAAAGGCATATTTCAGCTGCCATACAGATATTACCGTTCCTTATTCTGAACTGGGAGATATTGTGGCTGTTGGAAAAGACGGCAGCCGGATCACACTGATCAAACAGGGAAGATTTGTATTAGAGGGAACAGAAGGCTTAAATGAGCCTTTGGACCAGTAAAATTTTTATTAAAAGTTTCACAAAAAGTTCACGATTTTACTCTTGTAAAGAACAGTGGTTTTAGGGTATGATTAAAGTCAGTATCCAAAAGCACATGTCGCAGCAAGAGTGCTGCTGAGACATTCAGGGCGTTCGCACAGCGGGCGTCCTGTTATTATGTATCGAAAATTTTGAATACTTTTTCGGTACACATTCATTTATTAATTGACATACATGTTACAGAAAGGAGTACGTTACCTACTATGCTGAAAGTTTTATCAAAATGCATCCGTGAGTATAAGCAGGCATCAATAAAAGCCCCTGTCATGGTATCGCTGGAAGTGGTCATGGAGTGTATCATTCCATTTGTCATTGCACAGCTGGTGAACCGGATGAAGGCAGGCGCTGGATTTAATGAGATCGCTATGTATGGCCTGGTGTTAGTTATCATGGCCACGCTGTCTCTTATGTTCGGTATTGCGGCAGGCAACGCCTGCGCCACTGCTTCCTGCGGATTTGCAAAAAATGTACGAAAGGATCTGTTTTACAAGATCCAGGAATTTTCTTTTGAAAACATTGACCGGTTTTCTACATCATCTCTGGTTACCCGTCTGACTACAGACGTGACCAATGTGCAGATGGCATACATGATGATCGTCCGTATTGCGATCCGTGCGCCGCTGATGCTTATTTTTGCCTTTGCCATGGCATTTATCATGGGCGGCAAAATGGCAGCTATTTTTATTGTTGTAGTGCCGATCCTGGGATGCGGTCTGTTTACAGTCATTCGTCTGACCATGCCGCTGTTTAGAGCTGTATTTAACAAATACGATGCCTTAAACAATTCCGTTCAGGAAAATATCAAGGGCATCCGTGTTGTAAAATCCTATGTGCGGGAAGAATATGAAAAAGAGAAATTTGACCGTGCGGCAGAGGATGTATGCGGAGACTTTACCCGTGCAGAGAAGATCCTGGCATTTAACAACCCAATGATGCAGTTTTGTATTTATACAGTTATGATTTTTGTGCTGTCCTTTGGTTCCTATACCATTATCAGCAGCCGTGGACTGGACCTGGATGTAGGACAGTTTTCAGCTCTTTTGACTTACAGTTTCCAGATCTTAAGCAGCCTTATGATGCTGTCTATGGTCTTTGTTATGATCACTTTGTCTGCTGAGTCTGCAAAGCGTATTGTAGAAGTTCTGGAAGAAAAGAGCAGTCTGACCAATCCAGAAAACCCGGTTTACGAAGTAAAGGACGGTACTGTAGATTTTGAAGATGTAAGCTTTAAATATTCTAAAAAGGCAGAGAGAAATGCCCTGGAGAATATCAATCTTCATATTAATTCCGGCGAGACTATTGGTATCATCGGCGGAACCGGTTCTTCCAAGTCCACTTTGATCCAGCTGATCTCCCGTCTGTATGACACCACAGAAGGCGTGGTAAAAGTAGGCGGAAGAGATGTGCGGGAATATGACCTGCAGGCTCTGCGAAATCAGGTTGCGGTTGTTTTACAGAAGAACATCCTGTTCTCCGGTACCATTGAAGAAAACCTGCGTTGGGGCGATAAAAATGCCACGCCTGAGGAAATGGCCCATGCCTGCAGGCTGGCTCAGGCAGATGAATTTGTCTTAAGTTTCCCGGATAAGTACCAGTCCTATATTGAGCAGGGCGGTGCCAATGTTTCCGGCGGCCAGAAGCAGAGACTTTGTATTGCAAGAGCCCTTCTTAAGAAGCCGAAGATCCTGATCTTAGACGATTCTACCAGTGCGGTAGATACGAAGACAGATGCTCTGATCCGCAGCGGTTTTAAGGAATTTATCCCGGAAACCACAAAGATCATTATTGCACAGCGTATATCATCTGTACAGGAAGCCGATCATATTATTGTAATGGACGGCGGTAAGATCCAGGCAGTTGGAAATCACGATGAGCTGATGAAGACCAGCCCGATCTACAGAGAAGTATATGAATCTCAGAATAAAGGAGGCGGTCAGGATGAAGAATAATGAAAAAAACATGACAAAGGATGGAAAAAAGACTCTTTTTCGCCTGATCCGTACTATTTTCGGATTTTTCCCTGTGCTGATGCCTCTTGTACTGGCAGGTATCTTATTTAATGCGATTGTAGGCTCTATTCCGGCGGTTTTTATGCAGAAGGTCATTGCAGTGGTGGAGCAGAACTGGCGGTCCGGTGACTGGAATGGCTGTAAGAGTGAAATCCTGCGATATACAGAGATCCTTCTCATCCTTTATGGTTTAGCGCTAGCAGCTTCCGTTTTCTATAACCGGAAAATGGCTGAGATCACCCAGGGAACCTTAAAGAAGCTTCGCGAAAAAATGTTCAACAGCATGCAGGATTTTCCTGTAAAATATTTTGACACCCACAATCATGGCGATATCATGAGTTATTACACCAACGATATTGATACGCTGCGGCAGCTGATCTCCCAGAGTATTCCTCAGTTTTTAAACGCTGCGGTTATGGTAACCACTGTATTTGTCATCATGCTTTATTACAGCATCTGGATGGCCCTAGTAGTAGTGGCAGGTGTTGCAATCATGCTGCATATTATTAAAAAAGTAGGTGGAAGTTCTGCGAAATACTTTATCCGGCAGCAAAAATCCATTGGTAAGACCGAGGGCTTTGTAGAAGAGATGATGAACGGCCAGAAGGTCATTAAGGTATTCTGTCACGAGGAGGAGAGCGAAAAAGCTTTTGATGCTATTAATGATGAGCTGTTTAGGGTATCAGAACAAGCCAATAAATATGCCAACACATTGGGACCGATTTTAAATAATATCGGAAACCTCCTGTATGTAGCAGTGGCTCTTGCAGGAAGTTTATTCCTGCTGTTTAAAGTGCCTAATTTAAGCATTTCCCGATTGCCATTTTCTATCAGTATTGTGGTGCCTTTCTTAAACATGACCAAGCAGTTTGCAGGAAATATCAATCAGGTTTCCCAGCAGATCAATGCGGTTGTTATGGGCATGGCAGGTGCAGAGCGTATTTTTAATCTGTTAGATGAAAAGCCAGAGGAAGATGACGGATATGTAACTCTGGTAAACGCAGTAGAAAATGAAGACGGAACTCTGTCAGAGCACAAGGAGCGTACCGGTGTGTGGGCCTGGAAGCATCCTCACAGTGACGGAACTGTCACTTATACCAGGTTGACCGGTGATGTGCGCTTTGAAAATGTAGATTTCGGCTATAATTCTAAAAAGACAGTGCTTCACAACATTACGCTGTATGCCAAACCAGGACAGAAAGTGGCTTTTGTAGGTGCTACCGGCGCCGGAAAGACCACCATTACCAACCTGATCAACCGTTTTTATGATATTTCCCAAGGAACCATCCGTTATGATGGTATCAATATCAGCAAGATCAAAAAAGCAGATCTTCGCCGTTCTTTAGGTATCGTTCTTCAGGATACCAACCTGTTTACAGGTACTGTAATGGAAAATATCCGCTACAGCAATCCGGATGCAACAGATGAAGAGTGTATCGGAGCAGCAAAACTGGCTGGCGCCCATGATTTTATTACCCGTCTGCCGGAAGGCTATGATACAGTTATTACCGGAAACGGTGAGAATTTATCTCAGGGACAGAGACAGCTGATCTCCATTGCCAGAGCCGCAGCTGCAGACCCGCCTGTTATGATCTTAGACGAGGCAACTTCTTCTATCGATACCCGCACAGAAGCCATTGTACAGCGTGGAATGGATGCCCTGATGCAGGGACGTACTGTATTTGTTATCGCACACAGACTTTCCACCGTACGCAATTCCGATGTCATCATGGTACTGGAACAGGGCCATATCATTGAGCGTGGCAGCCATGATAAGCTGATTGCGGAGAAGGGAAAGTATTATCAGTTGTATACTGGGGCTTTTGAGTTGGAGTAGAATGAGCGCGGTAGCGCGAGTTTGTGAGTAGGATATCTAGATTTGTGAGAAAAAGAGAGGGGAAGTCAGATGGTTGAAAAAACTGCATTCTTAAAAGCCTACAACATTGACGAAGGCGATTTTAAGGCAGCTGACATCTCCTGGGGAGAGTTGGCAGCAATCTATGATGATTATCTGTTAAAAGAAGAAAAACTCCGGGAGATCGGCAAAGACTTTGTCAATGATTATCTTTACGATATTGAGCGAGCGGGGATCCATTCCTACCGCTACCGTACCAAAAATCCAGGTCATCTGTTAGAGAAGATTATACGAAAAAGGAAAGAAGACCCGGAGAAATTCAAAGACCTGAACAGGAATAATTATTACAAGTACATGACTGACCTGATCGGTATCCGTGTATTTTTCCTGTACCGGGAAGACTGGATCTATTTTCACAAATACATTACCACTGTATTTGAAAACGATCCAGATATCTATGTAAAAGACAGAAGACTGGATTTTGACGAAAATCCCGCTCACTGCTATATTGCAGAGCGTCCAAAGGTATACCGCAGAAATGGTGATACCCGCATTTATGATGAAAATCTCATTGAGATTAAATCTGACGGTATTTACCGTTCCCTTCATTACATTATCAAGTACAAAGGATATTATGTGGAGATCCAGGGAAGAACGCTGTTTGAGGAAGGCTGGAGCGAGATCGACCATGACATCGTCTATCCCTATTATAAAGACGATGAAATGTTAAAGGATTTTTCTACTTTGTTAAACCGGCTTTCCGGTATGGCAGATGAGATGAGCTCCTATTTTCGCAGGATGCGCAGTGTGAGAGAAGAACAGGGGTTACTGGCACACCATTCGGCGGAAGATAAAAAAGAAGAATAGAGTATTCGTGATAAAAAAACGCTTTCTTTTCCGGGTTCCAGTCAGAACCGGGGAAGAGAAAGCGTTTTTCTGTTTTAACCAGCCAGATGCAGTACATTGATCAGTAAGATCCAGCTCAAACCGTAGTAAGAAACAACGGCAACTAAGTCGTTTACAGTTGTGATCAGTGGACCGGAAGCAACGGCCGGGTCAACATTGATCTTCTTAAAGAACAGCGGGATGCAGGTGCCTACAGCGCCGGAGATCACCATTGCTAAAAGCAGCGCAGCTCCGATACAAGCGGAAACGGCGTAGGCAAATGCGAAAGTCTTTCCCTTTGTAACTACAATGTACAGACCAATGGCGGCGAAAGATAGAAAGCCAAGGATTACACCGTTTGAGAAAGCAATGCGCATTTCCTTCCATACCAGCTCAAATTTTTGTTTGCAGGTAAGGGATTCATCCATCAATACGCGGATAGTAACTGCCAGTGACTGGGTGCCAACATTACCGGCCATATCTAAGATCAGTGACTGGAAGCACATGATCAGCGTCAGTTGGCTTACTACCTGTTCAAAGAGACCTACAACAGCGGAAACCACCATACCAAGACCTAACAGGACTAACAGCCATGGAAGACGCTTTTTCAGGCTTTCTTTTAGCGGTTCTTTTAAATCTTCTTCCGCAGTCAGACCTGCAAACTTTGCATAATCTTCACCCATTTCATCATCCACCAGGTCTACTATGCTTTGGGAAGTAATAATACCTAACAGTTTGTTATTATTATCAAGAACCGGAATGGAGTCCTCAGAATAGTCTTTCAGTTTTTCAATACAGTCATCGATCAGCTCATGACCATATACATAAGGATAAGAGGTAACGATCAGGTCTTCCAAAGAGGAATCCTGACGTGCAATGATCAGATCCTTAAGATCCATTGCGCCGTAAAAGGTCTGGTCTTCTGTTACCATAAAAATGGTGGAAATATTATCATTTTTAGCGGCCTGTTCTACCAGACTGCTCATAGCCTGCTTTACAGTAAGATTTTCACGGATCACAATACAGTTTGTAGTCATCCAGCTGCCGATCTCGTCCTCATCGAAGGCTGCTATTACTGCAATATCCTTTTTGGCGTCATCATCCAGAAGTTCTGTAAGAAGAGCACGCTTTTCTTTGGGAGTCATTTTCAAAACATCCACAACAGCGTCTGTTTCCATAGCAGAAAGGATAGCAGCAGCTTTCTTTACATCCATTTCATCCAGATATTCAGCAGCCTGTCTCTGATCAATATGCTCAAAAATATCAGAAAGCATATCTGTATCAAGGATGCGGCAGATCTTACGGCGTTCTGCCAGAGTCAGCTCCGGGAAAATGTCAGCAAGGTCGTTTTCATGGTAATCTTCCAGTTTATTTCTCAGAATGCCTGGTGAGGCATTGCTTCGGATGACAGACAGGATCTCCTGGCTGTGGTCCTGAACTTGAACTTTGTTTTCCATTTCAGTCTCCTTTATTCACTTTTTTTGCACAACAAAGCCTGCACAGGTTAAAAATGTGCAGAACAAAAAATCGCAGGACCATCTATATTACTGGTCCTCCTTATTACAGCTTTGCGATGGATATTACGGGAGTTGTAAAACGGGATAAGAAATGAAAAAGAAATTCTGTCAGGATCTATTGCTTATCATTTATTCCTAATGGCATTATTATACGAAACAGAACAGACTGCTGTTTCCATTATATCCCGTGCGTCTACTTCGCCCATGACTATCGCAACCGTCCATTCTGTTCACCTGCCTTTTTCGTAAGATTAATGGCTCATTGGCCTGAAGTGCTTATTAACAACTTCTTTATACATTATATAGCCTGGGTTCAAAATTTTCAATATAAAATGTAACCGGTGACTGATAAAAATATGTAAAATTTTTTCAAAAAGGCCATAAAAAAGATGGGGCTGTAAAAAAACTCCCATAGAAAAAAGTCGCCCAGACCGTGCGGTCTGAGCGACTTTTTGGTAGTGCGCCTTGCGGCGCACGTTTCTAACGGGTGAAAGTCCCAAATCCGCCCTGGTAGTGGGAAGGATACAGCTGAACACCAAGGGTGTCCTATTCACAGAAACACTGTGATTAACGTGAGGGGAATCTGAAGGAAGGTGAAGGCAAATCTCTGGTCTGACGAATAGAAATCACATCAGGCTACAGTTAAGGA
>CAVIPV010000012.1:0-35390 GCA_963644495.1 Prevotella sp.
AGTAAGAAGCCATTTTTTGAAGAAAAATGAGCGGATTACGAATGTTTTTAGAATGGTTACAGTATCAGGATGGAGCGATCTGCCTGGTCTATAATAGAAGTTTTATGAAAAATGTCCACTGGACATAAAACAGTTTAGGAGGGAAAACATGTACAAGATTGTAAATGCAGAATGTCTGGCAGACAAGATCTATCTGATGGATGTGGAAGCACCCCGTGTAGCAAGAGCCTGTCAGCCAGGAGAATTCGTTATCGTCAAGATAGATGAGGTTGGAGAGAGAATCCCGCTGACCATCTGCGATTTTGACCGTGAGAAGGGTCTGGTAACCATTGTATTCCAGATCGTAGGCGCTTCTACCATGCGTATGGCAGAACTGAAGGCCGGAGATTATTTCCAGGATTTCGTTGGTCCTTTAGGACAGCCATCTGAATTCGTAAAAGAAGACTTAGAAGAAGTTAAGAAGAGAAAATACCTGTTTGTTGCAGGTGGTGTTGGTTCAGCTCCTGTTTACCCACAGGTTAAATGGATGCGTGAGCATGGAATCGATGTAGATGTGATCGAAGGTTCCAAGACAAAGAGTCTGTTGATTCTGGAAGATAAGTTAAGAGCTGTTGCAGGCAATCTCTATGTAACCACAGATGACGGTTCTTATGAGCGCAAGGGCATGGTAACTGAGGTTATCAAAGACCTGGTTGAAAATCAGGGCAAAAAGTATGATGTATGTGTTGCCATCGGACCAATGATTATGATGAAATTCGTATGTAAGCTGACCAAGGAGCTGGGAATCCCAACCATTGTCAGCCTGAACCCGATCATGGTAGACGGAACCGGTATGTGCGGAGCATGCCGTGTTTCTGTAGGCGGTGAAGTGAAGTTTGCATGTGTAGACGGACCTGAGTTTGACGGACATCTGGTAGATTTCGACCAGGCTATGAAACGTCAGCAGATGTATAAGACAGAAGAAGGACGTGCGATCCTGAAATTCCAGGAAGGCAAGACACATCACGGCGGATGCGGAAACTGCGGAGGTGAAGAATAATGGACGTATTAAAAAGAGTACCTGTAAGAGAACAGGATCCAAAGGTAAGAGCTACTAATTTTGAGGAAGTATGTCTTGGATATAATCAGGAAGAAGCACAGGAAGAAGCAACCCGCTGCTTAAACTGCAAGAACGCACAGTGTGTAAAGGGTTGCCCTGTATCCATTAATATCCCTAAATTTATTTCAGAAGTAAAAGAAGGCAAGTTCAAAGACGCAGCAGCAACCATTGCTGAGTCCAGTGCGCTGCCAGCAGTCTGCGGCCGTGTATGTCCTCAGGAAAGCCAGTGTGAAGGAAAATGTATCCGCGGCTTTAAGGGCGATCCTATTTCCATCGGTAAGCTGGAGCGTTTCGTAGCTGACTGGTCCAGAGAAAACGGTGTTGTACCTGCTAAGCCAGAAACCACCAACGGCATTAAGGTAGCTGTCATCGGTTCCGGTCCTTCCGGTCTGACCTGCGCAGGCGACCTTGCAAAAATGGGCTACGAAGTAACCATTTTCGAAGCGCTTCATGAGCCAGGCGGTGTTCTTACTTATGGTATTCCTGAGTTCCGTCTTCCAAAGACCAGGGTGGTACGTCCGGAAGTAGAGAACGTTAAGAAATTAGGCGTTAAAATCGAAACAGACGTTATCATCGGTAAGTCCGTTACCATCGATGAACTGATGGAAGAGGAAGGCTTTAAGGCTGTATTTATCGGCTCCGGTGCCGGACTTCCTAAGTTCATGGGTATCCCGGGAGAGAACGCAAACGGCGTATTATCCGCAAATGAGTACCTGACCAGAAGCAACCTGATGAAGGCTTTCCGTGATGACTATGACACACCGATCTACTTAGGCAAAAAAGTTGCCATTGTAGGCGGCGGAAACGTAGCAATGGATGCTGCAAGAACCGCTCTTCGTCTGGGTGCAGAGGTACATGTTGTATACAGAAGAAGTGAGGCAGAGCTTCCGGCCCGTGCAGAGGAAGTTCATCATGCAAAAGAAGAGGGCGTTATCTTCGACCTTTTGACTAATCCGGTAGAGATCTTAACAGATGAAAATGACTGGGTAACCGGCATGGTAGTCCGCAAGATGGAACTGGGCGAGCCGGATGCATCCGGACGCCGCAGACCGGTAGAAGTAGCAGGTTCTGATTACACTATCGATGTAGATACCGTTATCATGTCACTTGGTACTTCTCCAAACCCACTGATCTCCTCTACCACAGAAGGACTGGAGACTAACAAGTGGAAATGCATTATCGCTGACGAAAACAATGGCAAGACCACCAAGGAAGGCGTATACGCAGGCGGTGACGCTGTAACAGGTGCAGCAACCGTTATCCTTGCAATGGAAGCCGGTAAAGCCGGCGCAAGAGGTATTGATGAATACCTGAAAGGAAATAAGTAATACCCTTTAAATATTGATCAAGATAAAATAATATCCCTTTGCAGTTAAGCTTTAAAAGACTGCAGAGGGGTATTTTTATTTTTAATTTATAAATATTAACAGAATTTTTATATTTTCAATCTGTAAAGATTGTGTTAAGATAAAAACATAAAAAATGCTTCTGTATGGGGCGTACATAGGAGGGTATGTATATGGGAACTAACATTATTGTAACGGCTATTGTGGTTGTGTATCTTCTTCTCATGTTGTGGATCGGCTGGTATTCCTCTACCAAGATCACCAGCAACACAGACTTTATGGTAGCAGGAAGGCGTCTGGGGCCGCTTTTAATGGCGGGAACGCTGGCTGCAACAGAGATAGGCGGCGGAAGCTCCTTAGGTGTTGTTCAAAATGGTATGTCCGGCTTTGGATTAAGCGCTTCCTGGTATATTACCACCATGGGAATTGCCTTTGTTATCTTAAGCTTTGTGGCACCAAAGTTTCGTGCAGCCACTGTTAAGACGGTTCCGGAATATTTCCGCAGACGTTATGGCAGAGAATGTGGTCTCATCACAGCGATCATCATGCTGCTTCCCCTGGTAGGACTGACAGCTGGACAGTTTATTGCGTCAGCGGTTATCCTTTCTACCATGTTGAATATTGATTATCATATGGCAGTTGTGATCGTGGCAGTCGTTGTTACAGCTTACTCCATTATGGGCGGTCTGTGGAGTGTTACACTGACAGACTTTGTGCAGGTATTTTTGATCGTCATCGGTATGATCATTGCCATTCCTTTCGCTTTAAATTACGCAGGGGGATGGAGCAGTGTAACAGCCAATATTGAGCCGGGAACCTTAAGTATGTTTAAGGGATATGATGTATTTGGTATTATTTCTCTTGTTGTCATGTATACGGCTACTTTCTCCGTTGGCCAGGAAGCGGTGTCCCGTTTCTACGCGGCAAGAGATGAGAAGGCAGCAAAAGGCGGCGCATGGCTGGCAGCTCTTATTAACTTTATTTATGCGTTTATCCCTACTGTTTTAGGTATCATCACACTGGCACTGATCAACATGGGCAAGTTCAGCTCAGAACAGTTTGCTTCTGTAGGTGCCCGTTATGCACTTCCTGTACTGGCTATGAACACTATGCCGGCCTTGATCTGCGGTCTGCTTTTTTCAGGTATCATTTCCGCGACCATGTCCAGTTCTGACTCTGACCTGTTAGGTGCCGGATCTATTTTTGCAAATGATATTTACAAGGCAGTATTAAAACCAGACGCTTCCAGCCAGTCTGTTATGAAAGTAACAAAGATCGTTATGTGTCTGGTAGGCGTTGCGTCTATGTTTATCGCGCTGTTTAATACCCAGAGCATTGTTTCAATCCTGATGTTCTGCTTCACCTTACGTGCAGCCGGATCTTTCTTCCCATATGTGATGGGACATTACTGGAAGAAAGCTTCCAAGGCCGGAACCATTGCATCCTTACTTGCCGGAACGATCGTTGTTGTTTATCTGGAACACATTTCCGGCGGTGTGCTGTTTGGCATCAAGTTCAGCCAGCCGATCATTCCTGGTCTGGTAGCAGCTTTCATCGGATTTATCGTATTTTCCATGATCATGCCACCTAAGCATGAAACAACGGAATTAGCTCCGGAAGAAGATGACTAAAGTGTAAAAAAATATCCCCCATTCGTGGTTTACGAATGGGGGATAATACGAAATATCTGCTTAAAACCGCCTTATGGCGGTTTTTGTTGTTTTGCCGATATTTATTTTGCAGCCTTTACAGCCACCTGGATGGCTTCTGCCATCACTTCTGCAGCCAGTGTTCCTGCCATATTTACATCAGCAGCCACTTTGGGTCCGCAGGAAGCAGCATAGATGGAATCACCGTCTGCCATAGTTCCTACAGGATTGATACAGCGGGAGTAGGCGCTGCGGGTCATGGAAGCGATCTTATTTAGTTCAGCTTTAGTAAAATCGCCGTTTGTGATAATGGCACCAATGGTAGTATTGGAGTTCTTCGGCTCAAACAGGTCTGTTTTCTGACTCAGCTTATAAAGCTCCTCTCTGGAGTCGGCAAAGCCGTCCATACCCGGTAGCTTAGGTCCTGCGATCTTTTCGCCGGTGGCTGGATCGAAAATATCACCTAAGGCATTTAAAACCACCACAGCGGCAACCTTCAGTTCCCCTGCGCTGACTGCATAGATGCCAAGACCGGTTTTGGTGGCATATTCCCGGCCGCAGATCTTTCCTACGCTGGCGCCGGTTCCTGCACCGATGGTACCGCTTTCGGGCTGGTTTCTTTCGGCGTCTTCACATGCCGCATATCCCATAGCGGCATCCGGTCTGATATCTGCCCGGCCGATCTGCAGATCATAAATGCAGGACTGGCATACTAAAGGCACTATTGCAAACCCGGTATCATAGCCGATCCCATGCTCTTCCAGATAGCGCATAACGCCGTCGCCGGCAGCCAGACCAAAAGCAGAGCCGCCGGATAATACAATGGCATTAATGGGATTATCAGCAGTAACAGGAGAGGTAAGAGGTGTTTCTCTGGAAGCCGGGCCGCCGCCGCTGATATCGCAGCCGGCTTTTGCCCCTTCATCAAAGCGAAGCACTGTAACGCCGGTCATGGCATCCGGATCCTGGGCATTTCCAATGCGAAGTCCCTCTATTTCTGTAATGGAAATTTCTTTTAAAGGCGGAAATAATTTCATAATAAGCGAAGCTCCTTATTTTTTTAATGCAGCTGCCAGTGCTCTGGAAACAGCGCTTCCAAGAATGGTGCATACAACTGCCTCAATAGCGCCCTGAACGCCTACGAACAGGATAACAAAGAACAGTGGATTAGAAGTTCCAAGGCCGGAAGCAATGTTCTGGATGTAGTCTGTATGGAAGAAGAACAGCACCAGAGAGCTCATAAACAGCAGTGTGTTTAACAGCGGGCAGGAAAGGCTTGCGATAATGAAAGCACCGTTTTTGGAGACCTTCTTAAGAGCGGCAAAGATCAGGCCGCACAGCCAGCCTTCCAGGATACGTGGAACCAGTAAGGTAAATAAAAGTCCGAATGGGTTGATCTGTAATAAAGCTGCGCTGAAAGCAGAACCGCCGGTGAGAGCCATGATCATGCTGGTCACACCAAAAGCGCCGCCGCAGATAGCACCGGCTGTTGGCCCAAGGATAATGGCGCCTACAGCTACAGGCACTGTTAAAAATGTAATGGTAAGGCCCGGTGTACGCAGATAACCAAGAGGTGAAAATGCCATGACAAAGATAATGGCAACCATAAGGGCTAACTTCACCATAAAGGTAGTCCGTGAACGGGACATCTGAGAAGTTACAGGATTTGCAGTTGTTGTTTTCATTGTGTTCTCCTTTTTCGCTGATAAAACGGCATAAGGCAGAGGCAGTCAGCCAGTTACCAGATTCCCCCTGTTTTTCAGCTTTTATTTAGTTTATTTTGGGGATACAATGAACGAAACTTAAGAGTAAAAAGCTCAGTTTCAGACCATAAGAGCATAGAAAATAAGTAGAATAAAATTGTATACATGATACAGGTAAAAAGCATCTGGTTACAGCCATAAAAGGTCTGCACGGGCAAATTCCTGAAAAGCATATAATTTATAAAAGGTCTGACAATGATACATTTTCCTAAGAATAACGTTCAAATCTAATATAGCATAAATCTGGAAAACAGCAAGTTTTTTAATGTGTGCAAGAGAAAAATGCATAAAGCAGGTGTTGCATTTAGCAGAAAATCCAGTAGCATTTCATGTGGATAGCGTTTATAATGTAATGGGTGCCGAAAAAAACAAGCGCCGCCAAAGCGGCATTTGTTTTTTTCAAGCCCATTAACGAACAACCCGTCTGCGTTAGCAGACAGAGAAGCGCAAAGAAAGGACCCATCCCATGTATCAAATAGATTTCACCACCCCGATCCACATCCATTTCATCGGCATCGGCGGCATCAGTATGAGCGGCCTTGCTGAGATCCTTTTAGAAGAAGGCTTTACAATCACAGGCTCTGACTCAAAAGAATCTCCATTAACCCGCCACTTAGAAGAAAAAGGCGCCAGAGTCTACTACGGCCAAAAGGCATCCAACATTGAATCTGAGCCAGGTATCCAGGTAGTCGTCTACACAGCAGCTATCCACCCGGATAATCCGGAATTTAAAGCAGCCAAAGAAAAGAACATCCCAATGCTTACCAGAGCTGAGCTTTTAGGCGAATTAATGCGCAACTACAAAGAATCCGTTGCAGTTTCCGGAACCCATGGAAAGACAACAACCACCTCCATGATTACAGACATTCTTTTAGCAGCTGATACAGACCCCACCATTTCCGTAGGCGGCATCTTAAAAGACATTGGCGGCAACATCCGTGTAGGCGGGCCGGATCTGTTTGTAACAGAAGCCTGCGAATACACCAACAGCTTTTTATCTTTCTATCCAACCATAGAAGTGATCTTAAATATCGAAGAAGATCATTTAGACTTTTTCAAGGATATTAACGATATCCGCCATTCCTTCCGCTTATTTGCAGAAAAGCTTCCAAAAGGCGGCCTGTTAGTCATCAACAGCGGTATCGACAACTTACCTGAGATCACCGCTGGATTACCATGCCGTATTGTGACCTTTGGAAAAGACCTTTCCAGCATGTATACAGCCCAGAATATCACCTATGATGAATTTGCCAGACCTTCCTACGACCTGGTTGTCCAGGGGGAGATCGTCAACCGCATTACCTTAGGTGTAACAGGTGAGCACAATGTATACAACTCACTGGCAGCTATCGCAGTAGCCATGGAACTGGGCATTGGCTTTGATGCCATTATGTCCGGACTTAAAAACTTTAAGGGAACAGACCGTAGATTTGAGAAAAAAGGTGAGATAGGCGGTGTGACCATTATCGATGATTACGCACATCATCCACAGGAGATCGCGGCAACACTGTCAGCAGCAAAAAATTATCCTCACAAGAAGCTGTGGTGTGTATTCCAGCCACATACCTACACCCGCACAAAGGCATTTTTAGACGAATTTGCACAGGCTCTTTCAGCAGCAGATGAAGTGATCCTGGCAGATATTTATGCAGCCAGAGAGACAGATACCTTAGGCGTAAGCTCTGCAGATATTGCTTCCAGGATCGAAAAACTGGGAACACCGGCCCACTATATCCCATCTTTTGATGAAATTGAAACATTTATTCTGGAACATTGTATGCAGGGTGATGTGTTGATAACTATGGGTGCCGGAGATATAGTAAGAGTGGGAGAAAAACTCCTTGGAGAATGATTTGTCCACAATATCCACAATGTTTTCAACATTTTTCAGAAAGAAAAAATGTGGATTTCCAGATTAACATAAAAAAATGTCGCACGATTTAGAAATATGAGGTTTTATGCGGAGAAGACAGGTGTATGTCAATGGGACAGCAGGAAAAACAAGGCTGGTTGTCTACATTATCCACAATATCCACATTTGTGGATGTGTAAAAATGCACCTGTTTTCTTTTTTATGTGGATGTGTTATGATGAAAACAATGAGGAGTGGTAAGGATGAGCAGTATTTTTAAAGATCGGTTAAGCACAGGAGTGACCCCTGTAGCGGATGCGTTTATTGATAATTATATGGCAGCTGCCAGTGGAGAATATGTAAAAGTATATCTTTACATACTCCGGCATCAAAAGGAAGAAGATCTGTCTTTAGAACAGATTGCAGATGCCTTAAACCATACAGAAGCAGATGTAAAAAGAGCTGTTAATTACTGGCAGAAAGCCGGGGTCCTTGAATCATTACAAGAAAATATACCAGTAAAGGAAAAACAATCTAACTGGCAGATAGACGTAGAAGTAACTCCTGCCTCAGCCAAAGAAACCGCCGCAGCCCAGGCTCCTGTTCCTGCGCCCACCTATTCTGCAGAGCAGGTAAGCCGCTTAAATAAGGATGAGGAATTTTCCCAGCTTTTATACATTGCCCAGAAGTTTTTAAACAAAGCTTTTACACCAAGGGACTGTCAGGTATTTGCCTATCTTTATGACACCCTTGGCATGAATATCGCTCTGCTTGAATATCTGGCGGAATACTGCGCCCAGAACGGCCATACATCGGTGCGTTATCTGGAAACAGTAGCCTTAAGCTGGCATGAAAAAGGAATACGCACAGCCGAAGAAGCACAGGAATACAGCACTTCCTATACAAAAGATGCCTTTGCGGTGATGAAAGCTTTCGGCTTAAACAGCCGCAAACCGGCAGTGCCGGAGCAGAAGCTGATGGAAAAATGGTTTAAGGATTATGGCTTTGACCGGGATCTGGTATTAGAGGCCTGCAGCCGGACCATTAATGCCATCCATACCCCAAGCTTCCAGTATGCAGACTCCATTCTCACTGATTGGAAAAAAGCAGGCGTAAAAACTTTGGCAGATGTAAAAGGAATGGACGCCCGCAGGGCAGAACGGGCAAACAGCGCGGCTAAGCGGTTTCAAAGCTACGGAAACGCAGTAAACAATGCCCCGAATAACCGAAAATCCAATAACCAGTTCCACAACTTTAAACAGCGGGACACCGATTATGACGCACTGATGCTCCAAAACGTAAAAGAATGGATGGACAGTCCAAAATAGACAAAAACAAAAATAGAAGTTAAAAGTAAAAGTTAAAAGTAGAAGTTTTCACAAACAGCACTGATTACAAGGAGAACACCCATGGCATTAAGCAATTCCCAGTACGACGCCATTATGCGAGAATATGGAAAACAGCAGATAGAAAACCAGCACAGCCAGGAAGCCAGGAAAAAAGAGGTATATGAAAAGGTCCCGGCTGTAAAGGAACTGGAAGCGGAGATCGCAGAGCGCTCTGTTGCCTGTGCCAGAAAGCTGTTAGAAGGGAATCAGGATGCTATTTATGAGCTTCGTGAAAAGCTGGCAGACCTGAAGGAACAAAAAGCCCTTCTGATCAAGGCAGCCGGTTTTCCAGATGATTATTTAGAGTTTCATTACCGCTGCAAAGACTGTAAAGATACAGGCTGGGTGGACGGCCACAAGTGCCACTGCTTTTTGCGGGCCCAGATGAAACTTTTATATGCACAGTCCAATCTGGAGCGGGTGCTGGAGCAGGAGAATTTCGACAAGCTTTCCTTCAAATATTATGACAATACCCAGATCATACCGGAGATCGGCATGACCAATGCAGATTATATGAGCCGTGTGGTAAGAAGCTGCATGGAATTTGTGGAAAACTTTGACAGTGAACATGATAATCTGTTATTTACAGGAAGCACAGGCGTTGGAAAGACTTTCCTCACCAACTGCATTGCCAGAAAGCTGATGGACAGTTATCACTCTGTCATCTATTTTTCCGCAGGGGATCTTTTTGATGTGTTTTCAAAAAATAAATTCGACTACGATCAGGCGGAAGAGATGAAGGACACATACCGTTATATCCTGGAATGCGACCTTCTGATCATTGATGATCTGGGTACAGAATTAAACAATAGTTTTACCTCTTCCCAGCTGTTTTACTGCATCAATGAGCGGATGAATATGAACCGTTCTACCATTATTTCAACCAATCTTTCCCTGACCCAGCTGCGGGATTCCTATACGGACCGTGTGACTTCACGGATCATGCGCTACCGTATCATCCCACTTTACGGCAGAGATATCCGCCTGTTAAAAAGATAACTTCACAAGATAGATGCTGTACACCTTGACGGATACAACTGAGAAATGGTATAAAGATAGATGCTGGTATTCCTATGAAATGATACCGGCCAAAACAGGAGGATAAAGATCATGTTATATGAGGAAAAAATCATCGAAACGATCCCGGTAGGTCCTTTAGGCCTTATTCCTTTAAAGAGCTGTACAGGCCTTGGAAAAAAGGTGGACGATTATCTGGTAGAGTGGAGAAGAGAGAGAGAAAGCGAACATAAATCAACTATCGCATTTTCCGGATATCAGAGAGATTCCTATATTCTGGAAGCAAATACACCAAGATTTGGTTCCGGTGAAGGAAAAGGAACAATAGAAGAATCTGTCAGAGGTGATGACCTCTATATTATGGTAGATGTATGTAACTACAGTCTGACCTATTCATTATTTGGAATGACCAACCATATGTCTCCAGATGATCATTTCCAGGATTTAAAGAGAATTATCGCTGCTGCAGCAGGAAAGGCACGCAGGATCAATGTTATCATGCCATTCCTGTATGAAAGCCGTCAGCATAAACGTTCCGGAAGAGAATCCTTAGACTGCGCAATGGCTCTTCAGGAACTTGTAAATATGGGTGTTGAAAATATTATTACTTTCGATGCACATGACCCAAGAGTACAGAACTCTATTCCGTTAAAGGGATTTGAGACTGTACAGCCGATCTATCAGTTCTTAAAGCATCTGTTAAAGAATGAGCCAGATCTGCAGATCGACAGCGACCACATGATGGTCATCAGCCCAGATGAAGGCGGTACCAGCCGTGCAATCTATTTTGCAAATATGCTGGGACTGGATATGGGTATGTTCTATAAGCGCCGCGATTACACTAAGATCGTAAACGGCAGAAACCCGATTGTTGCACATGAGTTCTTAGGCTCCAGCGTAGAGGGAAAAGACGTACTGATCATCGATGATATGATCTCTTCCGGCGAGAGCATGTTAGACGTTGCAAAAGAATTAAAACGCAGAAAAGCAAGAAAAGTATTTATCTGCGCAACCTTTGGTCTGTTTACCGGCGGACTTGCCAAGTTTGACCAGTATTATCAGGATGGTCTCATTGACCGTATCCTTACTACCAACCTGGTATACCAGACACCGGATCTGTTAAGCAGACCATACTATATTGATGTAGATATGAGCAAGTACATTGCCCTTATCATTGATAACCTGAACCATGACGCATCCTTAAGCGATCTGCTGACACCAACCAAGAGGATCAATAAGCTTCTTGAAAGATACAAACAGCAGCAGGCTGCCAAGAACAGCGAAAATAACGCTTAATTTGGGGCGCTGATCCAGTTATACGAAATATAAATCTACAAGGGGCTGTGGCAAAACAGCAGCATCAAAGCTGTTTTGCACGGCCCTTTTTGTAAAATGTAATGTAAAAGAAGACATGTAAAAGTGTGGGAAAGTTGGGAAGAGGAATATGAGGGAAAAATGGTTTCGGGAACATATCTGGTGGATGAGTTTTATCCTCAGTTTGTTGGTGGTATGGGTCCATTCTGAAAATACAGAATTGTTTTTAGGGGAAATGGGACAGGAAAGCCTTGTTTACAGCCTGGAAAATTTCTTTGCCCAGACGTTGGGACAGATTGCCGTTCCCGGCTTTTTCATGATCTCTGCCTATCTTTTTTACAGAAATTTCCAGTTTTTCAAAACAACAGCCAAATGGAAAAGCAGGTGCAAAAGTATTCTTCTCCCTTATGTTTTGTGGAATACTCTTTATTATTTAGGCTATGTTGTGGTTACAAGGCTTTCTTTTGTGAAACATATCATTGGAAAAGAGCCGGTGGCCTTTGATCTGAAAGAACTGTTTTTAGCGGCAGTGTATTACAAATACAATCCCGTATTCTGGTATCTGTTCCAACTTATGCTGTTAGTGCTTTTGGCTCCATTTCTGTATACCATCATCCGCAGAAAATGGTCCGGCCTGGTATGGCTGTTCCTTCTCATATTTGCACTGTGGAAAAATGTAAGTCTCCCCCTTTTAAATCTGGACGCTTTATTTTACTACAGCGCAGCCGGATATGCAGTGCTTTTTAAAACGAAGGTAGAAGAGGAAAATACGCTTCTTGAGAAAAAAATGTGGTTTATTGTGCTTATTTTCTGCTGGCTTATACTCTGGTTTCTGGGGAGACCTGGCGCGCTTTTGCGTTTTTTGCCGGTACATACCGTTCTGGTACGTTTCCTGGGAGTTCTCACATTTTACAGCATTTTAAAAGAAATACCGCTAAAACCTGCCGCACCTCTGGTAAAAAACAGTTTTTTTCTCTATGCCATCCATTTTCCCTGGGTGCGCTTCTTTAATAAGGCCGGAGCTGTATTTTTTAAAGGAAATCCTGTGGCAGCAGCAGTACTTTTTCTCATCATGCCCTTTTTAATCTTGGGGGTAAGCAGGATAACAGGGGAAATATTAAAACATATGGTTCCAAAAGTCTATGAGGTTTTATCCGGCGGACGGGGACAATAAAGCAGATCTGCAGGCAGACTTTTCCACAGTCCGCTTGCAAACCCGTCACAGATATGTTATTGTAAAATTAACTCCCGCAGGTATTCATACTGCAATACATGATAGATCCCCCTTTCATGGGCATTCGTCCGCTTTTTCCAAAAAGAAGGTTGACAATTTTTAATAACTGTACTATGATTGTGATACACAACAGAACATTTGTTCGCATTTATTTTCTCAGGAGGAGAACATGGGCAAAGAAGAAAAGATGAGCGTGAATAAAGATATGAATAAAGAGGAGAAGTTAAAAGCATTAGATGCTGCTTTGACTCAGATCGAGAAGGCATACGGTAAGGGATCCGTTATGAAGTTAGGTGAGTCCGGTGTAAATATGAACATTGAGACCATACCTACAGGTTCCATCAGCCTTGATATCGCATTAGGACTGGGCGGTGTTCCAAAGGGAAGGATTATTGAGGTATATGGTCCTGAGTCTTCCGGTAAGACCACAGTTGCCCTTCATATGGTAGCAGAAGTACAGAAAAGAGGCGGTATCGCAGGTTTTATCGATGCAGAGCACGCCTTAGACCCTGTTTATGCAAAAAATATCGGCGTCGATATTGACGACCTGTATATTTCCCAGCCGGATAACGGTGAGCAGGCTTTAGAGATCACAGAAACTATGGTCCGCTCCGGTGCTGTAGATATCGTGATCGTGGATTCTGTAGCAGCTCTGGTACCAAAGGCAGAGATCGACGGTGAGATGGGTGATTCCCACGTAGGTCTTCAGGCACGCCTGATGTCCCAGGCGCTTAGAAAACTGACTGCCATCATCAGCAAGTCCAACTGTATCGTTATCTTTATCAACCAGCTGCGTGAAAAAGTAGGCGTTATGTTTGGAAACCCGGAAGTTACTACTGGTGGCCGTGCGCTGAAGTTCTATTCTTCCGTACGTATGGACGTGCGCAGGATCGAGTCATTAAAGCAGGGCGGTGAAGTAGTAGGAAACCGCGTTCGCGTAAAAATAGCTAAAAACAAGATTGCTCCGCCATTTAAAGAGGCTGAGTTTGATATTATGTTCGGTAAAGGTATCTCTAAGGAAGGCGATATCTTAGACCTGGCTGTAAAGGAAAATATTGTAGAAAAGAGCGGCGCATGGTTTGCGTACGGCGGTTCCAAGATCGGTCAGGGCCGTGAGAATGCAAAACAGTATCTGTTAGCGCATCCGGCTATCTGCGCTGAGATTGAAGCTCAGGTACGTGTAAAATACAAACTGCCGGGAGCTGAGGAGGCAGAGGCACAGGCAAGAGAAGCAGCTCTGAAAGAGGAAGAAGAGACAGGTTCCATCCTTGTTGAGAACGCAGGAGAAGAACTGACTGCTTCTAAGGCGGAAGAAGAATGATCGTTACAGCGGTCATCCCTGTAGATAAGAGAAAGTGCAAAGTCTTCCTTGGTGAAGATTTTGCATTTGTTTTATATAAAAACGAAGCAGCCCGTTTTCATATAGAAGAGGGAAGCGACCTGTCAGAAGAGACTTATGAGCAGATCAAAGAAGAGATCCTTTTAAAACGGGCCAGAGATCGGGCACTGTATCTTCTCCAGTCCCAGGGACGTACCAAGGCAGAGATGATAAAAAAACTGCAGAACGATGGTTATCCAGACGATGTGACAAGAGAAGTCATGTCCTTTCTCTCAGAATACCATTTTGTGGATGACAATGCTTATACAGAGAATTATATCCATGTAAATAAAAGCAGGAAAAGCCCACGCCAGATGGCCTATGAGCTGCAGCAAAAGGGCGTGGACAAGGCGAAGATCAGCCGGATCCTGGAGAAAAATCCGGTTGATGAAGAGGAAACAGCCAGAGCTTTATTAAAGAAAAAAACAGGGGGACAGATCCCTGAGGACTGGAAAGAAAGGCAGAAACTGGCTGCTTTTTTAGGCAGAAAAGGCTTCTCTTTTGAGGTGATACAGCGGGTTTTGAGAGAAAACACCTATGATTAAAACTGGGCAGCTCTTCCTTTTGTTTATGTTGTCGGTACAACGGGGAAATAAGAGGAATATACTTGACACAATTCTGAAAAAAGTATAAAATTAATATGTTGTATTTCGTACAATGAAAACTAAATATAAGGAGGTGCTCCTGTGTTGCAGATCATATTTCCTGCTATAATCGGCGCGGTGATCGCGGCTATTATTGCTGGTTATTTTGCACATTCTGCAGGTCGTTCTTATGAGCGTAAGCAGTACGACAGCAAAGTTGGAAGTGCAGAAGAAAAAGCCAGAGAAATAATAGATGAAGCATTAAAGACTGCAGAAACAAAGAAGCGAGAAGCTCTCCTGGAAGCCAAGGAAGAATCTTTAAAGACAAAAAATGAGTTGGAAAAAGAAACCAAGGAAAGAAGAGCAGAACTTCAGCGTTACGAGAAGCGTGTATTAAGCAAAGAAGAAAACGTTGAAAAAAAGGCAGATGCCCTTGAAAAGAAGGAGGCTGATCTGGTCAGAAGGGAAAACATTCTCGGTGAACGTACCGCAGAAGTGGAAGCCCAGTATGAACAGGGAATACAGGAACTGGAACGAATTTCCGGTCTTACCTCCGAACAGGCAAAAGAATATCTTTTAAAATCTGTTGAAGAAGACGTAAAGCATGATACAGCAAAGCTGATCAAGGAACTTGAAAACAAAGCAAAAGAAGAAGCTGATAAGAAAGCCAGAGATTTAGTTGTCACTGCTATCCAGCGGTGTGCAGCAGATCATGTGGCAGAAACTACCGTATCCGTAGTACAGCTTCCAAATGATGAGATGAAGGGACGCATCATTGGTCGTGAGGGACGTAATATCCGTACTCTCGAGACCTTAACAGGTGTGGAACTGATCATTGATGATACTCCAGAAGCGGTTGTTTTATCCGGATTTGATCCGATCCGCAGGGAAGTAGCAAGAATTGCGCTGGAACGTCTGATCGTAGACGGCCGTATCCATCCTGCAAGGATCGAAGAGATGGTAGAAAAAGCGCAGAAAGAAGTGGAAAACAACATGAGAGAAGAAGGCGAAGCCGCATGTCTCGAAGTTGGTATCCATGGCATCCATCCAGAATTGATAAAACTGTTAGGACGGATGAAATTCAGAACAAGTTATGGTCAGAATGCATTAAAGCATTCCATCGAAGTAGCGCAGCTATCAGGGCTTTTGGCTTCTGAACTGGGTGTGGACGTACGTCTGGCAAAACGTGCCGGCTTACTTCACGATATTGGTAAATCCGTTGACCATGATATGGAAGGTACTCATGTACAGCTGGGGGCAGATCTTTGCAAAAAGTACAAAGAATCTGCAGTTGTTGTCAATGCAGTAGAATCCCATCATGGAGATACAGAGCCGACCAATCTTATTTCCTGCATCGTTCAGGCTGCAGATACTATTTCTGCTGCAAGACCTGGTGCAAGAAGAGAAACACTGGAAACATATACAAACAGATTAAAGCAGCTTGAAGATATTACAAATTCCTTCAAGGGTGTAGAGAAGTCTTTTGCTATTCAGGCAGGACGGGAAGTCCGTGTTATGGTTGTTCCTGAACAGGTCAGCGATGACGATATGGTATTGCTGGCAAGAGATATTTCCAAGCGTATTGAAGATGAGCTGGAATATCCGGGACAAATCAAGGTCAATGTGATCCGTGAATCCAGAGTAACGGACTATGCAAAGTAAATTTTGTACGAAAAAGCTTCATCTTAGGATGGAGCTTTTTTTAATACTTTTGAGTGGATTAATTGAAAAAATCGTAAGGAAAACTTTATTGACAGTATATGGGAAAAAAGATACGCTTAAAGAAAAAGAAACGTCTGGCGATCGTATGTGGGTGCGGACGGTTTTGTGAGAAAAGGGAGGAAAATGATATGGCATACAGCAAAAAAAGACTGATGGCTGCAGTAATGGCAGGTGTTCTTGGGCTGATGTGCACATTTCCTGGTTATGCAGCCAGCAGAAAGAAGATCACATCTGTTACATTGACGATAAAGGCCAATATTGAGCCGGATACAGATTTTGGAATGGAGAATATTGAGATCGAAAGCAACAGCAATCGCTATAGTGTGGATGGCTATGAAATATTAAATGAGGGCTTTACCTGGACGGAAGATATAACTCCGCAGATTCAGATCACTTTGACGGCAGATGATGATTATTATTTTACATCACTGTCAAAGGATAAAATTACTTTAAAAGGTGGTGCAGAATATAAAAAATCCACCAGACAGAACTCCAGCTCTGAGCTGTTGCTGGATGTAACACTGCCGTCTTTACAGAACAGTTTAAAATCCATGGAAAATATTACCTTATCTGATAATGGTATTGCCGCCTGGCCGGCTGTAAGCACTGCAGGAAGTTACGAGGTCCGTGTATACAGAGAAGGTAAGATCGTAGGAACTGCTCTTACTACAAACACGAATTCTGTTAACTGCCGGCAGCGTATGATGAAACCAAATGAAACTTATATGGTAAAGGTGCGGGCGGTTAATAAATATGACAGCTCCGTCAAAGGAGATTGGACGGATTCAAACAGCGTTTATATTGACGGAAGCAAAGTGGCGGAATTTAAGGCTGACCTTAATGCATCCAATGTAAATACTACTTCCGGTACTACCGGAGAATGGAGACAGGAAGCAGACACAAGATGGTGGTATCGTAGGGCAGACGGCACTTATCCTGCAAACAAATGGGAAGAATTAGGCGGAAAATGGTACTTCTTTGATGAAAACGGCTATATGAAGACAGGCTGGATCGACTGGAATGGAAAGAGCTACTACTGCTCTGAAAATGGTGATATGCTTACCAACTGCATGACACCGGATAACTATCTGGTAGGAGAAGACGGAGCCTGGATCTCCCAGTAAGCTTTTGTGAGAACAGATACAGAAATGTGCAAGCCGCGGCAAAGTGTAAAAAGACATTTTGCCGCGGCTTATTTTGTGTTATTATAGTGCTGTCGGCAAATTTGACAGAAGATGGTTTATACATAGATGCAGCAGTTGATACAGAAGAAAGAGGACAGGAAAATGAACAGTTTAAGGGAATGGGAAGAAGCCTTTGAACAGGCAGTAGATGTAAAAAAATCGTATGATCTTGCAAAGAAAATGGAAGGACCGAAGACCAATCCGGTGCTGGGATACCGCACGGCCGGCTCCAAAGCAGAATGGGAGACCGGAGAACTGCTTTATAAGAAAATGCAGGAAATGGGGCTTCAAAATGTGCAGAAGGACAAGATCAAGGTAGACAGCTGGGACTTTCATCACGCAGTCCTTCGTTATCGTGATAAAGAAGGAAAAGAATATGAATTTCAGTTAGGTGCATACCAGACAGATTTCCACACAGAGGGATTTCAGGAATTTTCCATGGTCTATTTAGGCCGTGGAACTGCAGAAGCCTATGAAAATGTTGATGTAAAAGGCAAACTGGTGCTTATTGACATCAACCAGAGAGAAGAATGGTGGATCAATTTTCCTGTTTACCAGGCTCATTTAAAGGGAGCGGCAGCTCTCATTGCAGTCCAGGACCGGGGATATGGAGAAATTCATGACACTTCCTTAAATGCACAGGATATTGCAGGTCCGAAAGAGGCAGCAGCATTCTCCATTTCCCAGGCAGATGCTACTATCTTAAAAGAAGATATGGGAAATATGGAAAAAACTGGAAATCGCACAGGGAACTTTCACGAGATCCGGGTATTATTTGATTCCCGGTCTACGGTGGTCCGTGACCGGGAATCTTATAACATTACCGGCATGATACCGGGAGAAGAGCCGGAGCATATGATCATGCTGTCCGCCCACTATGACTCCTATTTTACCGGCTTCCAGGATGATAATGCAGCAGTAGCCATGATGTTAGGGATCGCAAGGACTTTTATTGATATGGGCTATAAGCCGAGAAAGACCCTGGTCTTCTGCGCTATGGCAGCAGAAGAATGGGGGGTGGTGGACTCCAAATATGACTGGTCTACCGGTGCCTATGAACAGGTATTTACCGCACATCCAGAGTGGCAGGGAAAGGTGATCGCAGATTTTAACTTTGAGCTTCCGGCCCATGCACATGGAAAAAAGGATGCTGTTCGCTGCACTTACGAGTATGCTTCCTTTATGAAGAAGGCAACGGAGCACATCCAGCCTTCCAAAGAGGCATATCCGGAAGGTCTGGAAGTCCACTTCCCTATCCAGACCTGGTCCGATGATTTTTCCATTGCCATTGCAGGCATTCCTTCTTCTGTCAATGAGTTCAGTGACGGAGAGTTTATGGAGACCCATTATCACTCCCAGTTTGACAATGAAGATTTCTATGATGAGCCGGTTTACCGCTTCCACCATAACCTTTATGGAAAACTGGTACTGGCCTTTGACTATACGGCAGTGGTGCCAATGGACTTTGAACGGCTGTTTTCAGCAGTAGAAGACAGTGTAGACAGAAGATTATGTGAAAAGACAGAGGCAAATGAGACGGTCCTGTTAGAGCGTCTGAAAAAGGCAAAGGAACTGGGAAGCCAGTTATACAGCCAGATCCAGGCTATCAACGAAGAACACAAAAATCTTCTGGAAGCAGGAAAGAGTGATGAAGCAAAGGCTCTGGCAGCCAAATACGCAGACTTAAACCACACTCTTCTTTACATCTTCCGCAAGGAACAGGACTACTTTGTCCGCTTAAACTGGCATGACGATGTGCTGTTCCCGCAGCAGGGAGTGGGAGAAAACCTGAAGGCCATTTACAAGGCCCTTGACTGCTTAAAGGAAGAAGACCCGGCCGGTGCCCTGGAAGCAGTTTATGAGATCGACAACAATCGGTATGCTTTCCTGTTTGACCGGGAAGTATTCCGCTACTTTACAGAGTATGTATTAAACCAGCCTGCAGACCGGTTAAAATGGGGCTACGGCCGCATTATCCACCATGAAAACCTGTATGATCTGGTAGTGGGCTTAAAGGAAAAATACAAACTGCAGAAAGCAGGAGAAAGACCAGATCTGGAAGAAGAGTACAAGGTACTTTTACAGGCTGCAAAGGCCCAGGAACAGTGCTACCGGGATGATATTGATTATATGGCGTCTTCTGTGGAAAAGCTTTTAGCAGCCATGGAAGGATGCACCCCAAAACAGCAAGGAGAATAGACATATAGTATGGAAAGTCAGACGTTATACAGAGTAAAGAAAGAAGACCTGCCAAAACTGGAAAAGCTGCTGGTGAAATGTTTCGCCCATGATCCATTATACTGCAAGCTGATCCCGGACAAAGAGACCAGGGAGCGGCTGCTGCCGGAGCTTTTTAAGTGTGATCTTACGGAATTTATTGAGACCTGTGAGATCTTTTCAGACAGTGAAGAGATGAATTCCCTGTTGGTGGTATCTGATGAGTCAGAACCTTATAATCCCCTTACTTTTTATCTTACAGAAGCCTGGGCCAGCTTAAAGACCGATGAATATCTCATCAAAGAAGATCCAAGTCTTAAGACCCTGTGGAATTTTATGAGAGGAAGAGATTACTTAAATTCCCGCTGGACCGACCAGCTCCACCAGGAAGAGCGCCTTCATGTGATCTATCTGGCAGTGGATCCGGATATGCAGCACCATGGCCTGGCGGCTGTTCTTATGGAAGAGGTGATCCGCTATGCCCAGGAGCATCACCTTATGGTTTCTTTAGAGACCCATAACCCGGACAATGTGCCTATGTATGAGCATTTCGGCTTTAAACTTTTTGGCATTGTCCAGAAGCATTTTGACTTAAAACAGTACTGTCTGATCCGGGAGATACAGTAGAAATATAGCTTAAATATAATTTATGGTTATGTTGACAATTCCAAACATGTATATTTTGTCATAGGGAAAATGACCGGGAATAGTTGAAATGAAGCCCCAAATGAGATATGATTGATAGAAATCACAGTTATTACATAATGTATAACTAAAAGGAATAATAAACAGAGGGGATAATAATTATGAATTATAATATTGTTGCAATTCCAGGAGATGGTATTGGCCCGGAGATCGTAAGAGAGGCTAAAAAAGTATTAGATAAAGTAGGAGAAGTTTACGGACACAAGTTTAACTACACCGACATTTTAATGGGCGGCTGTTCTATTGACGCATATGGTGTTCCGCTGACGGATGAGGCTATGGAAACAGCCAGAAATTCAGACGCAGTTCTGTTAGGAGCAGTTGGCGGTGACGTTGGCAACTCCAGATGGTATGATGTGGCACCTGAGTTAAGACCGGAAGCAGGACTTTTAAAGATCCGCAAAGGTTTAAATCTGTTT
Source organism: Prevotella sp. (assembly GCA_963644495.1). Taxonomy (GTDB): domain Bacteria; phylum Bacillota; class Clostridia; order Lachnospirales; family Lachnospiraceae; genus Enterocloster. The sequence goes on from CAVIPV010000012.1 coordinate 20,872, forward strand.
GCAAACATCCGTCCGGCTTATCTGTTTGAGCAGCTGGCTGATGCATGCCCGTTAAAGAAAGAGATCATTGGAAATGGTTTTGATATGGTCATTATGCGTGAGCTGACCGGCGGTGTTTACTTCGGAGCAAGAAGCACAGAAGAAAAAGACGGAGAGCTGTACGCGGTAGACTCCATGCCATACAGCCAGCATGAGATCCGCCGTATTGCTATTAAGGGCTTTGAGATCGCTATGAAGCGCCGGAAAAAGCTGGTAAGTGTTGACAAGGCAAATGTTCTGGACACTTCCCGTTTATGGCGTAAAGTAGTAAATGAAGTTGCAAAGGATTATCCGGAAGTAGAAGTAAGCCACATGTTAGTTGATAACTGTGCAATGCAGTTAGTTATGAATCCGGGACAGTTTGATGTAGTTCTCACCGAGAACATGTTTGGCGACATCCTTTCTGATGAAGCAAGTATGATCACCGGATCTATCGGTATGTTATCTTCTGCAAGTTTAAATGAGTCCAAGTTCGGTCTGTATGAACCAAGCCATGGTTCAGCACCGGATATTGCAGGAAAAGACATTGCAAACCCATTGGCAACCATTCTTTCCGCAGCAATGCTCCTTCGCTATTCCTGTGACCTGGACAAAGAGGCACTGGCAGTAGAAGCAGCAGTACGTCAGGTACTGGCAGATGGATACCGCACCGGTGACATTATGTCAGAAGGCTGCACCAGGGTTGGAACCACCCAGATGGGCGACCTGGTTGCAGAGCGTATCCATTAAATAAATTAAGTATTCAGAGAAAAAGGGCGCATTTTCCCGAAAAGAAAACTGGAAAATGCGCCAGAATTTCAGGAGGATAAACAATATGAGAAGTGACGCAGTAAGAAAAGGGATGCAGCAGGCACCTCACCGTTCCCTGTTTAATGCACTTGGTATGACAGAAGAAGAAATGAACAAGCCATTAGTTGGTATTGTAAGTTCTTATAATGAGATCGTTCCGGGACATATGAACCTGGACAAGATCGTAGAAGCTGTAAAATTAGGCGTTGCCATGGGCGGCGGTACTCCGGTGGTATTCCCGGCAATTGCAGTCTGTGATGGTATTGCCATGGGCCATGTTGGCATGAAGTATTCCCTGGTCACCAGAGACTTGATCGCTGACTCTACTGAATGTATGGCAATGGCTCATCAGTTTGACGCTTTAGTTATGGTCCCAAACTGTGACAAGAACGTTCCTGGTCTGTTAATGGCAGCAGCAAGATTAAATATCCCGACAGTATTTGTCAGCGGCGGCCCAATGCTTGCAGGCCATGTAAAGGGATGTAAGACCAGTCTTTCCAGTATGTTTGAGGCAGTTGGTGCCTATGCAGCAGGAAAGATGACTGAAGAAGATGTAAAAGAATATGAAAATAAGACCTGTCCAACCTGCGGTTCCTGCTCCGGTATGTACACTGCAAACAGTATGAACTGCCTGACAGAGGTTCTTGGTATGGGACTTCGCGGAAACGGAACTATTCCTGCTGTTTACTCTGAGCGTATCAAGCTGGCTAAGCATGCAGGCATGCAGGTAATGGAGATGTTAAGAAGAAACATCCGCCCAAGAGACATTATGACAAAAGAAGCATTTATGAATGCTTTAACCATGGATATGGCACTGGGATGTTCTACCAACAGTATGCTTCACTTACCGGCTATCGCACATGAAGCAGGTGTTGAGTTAAACGTAGACATTGCAAATGAGATCAGCGCAAGAACACCAAACCTGTGCCACCTGGCACCTGCAGGCCATACCTACATCGAAGATCTGAACGAAGCAGGCGGCATCTACGCTGTTATGAATGAGATCAGCAAGAAGGGCCTGTTAAATCTGGACTGCATGACTGTTACAGGAAAGACCGTTGGAGAGAACATCAAGGACTGCGTAAACAAGAACCCGGATGTGATCCGTCCAATCGACAACCCATACAGCCAGACCGGCGGTATCGCTATCTTAAAGGGCAACCTGGCACCAGACTCAGGCGTTGTAAAACGTTCTGCAGTAGCTCCTGAAATGTTAAAGCATGAAGGACCTGCAAGAGTCTTTGACTGCGAGGAAGATGCCATTGCAGCTATTAAGGGCGGCAAGATCGTTGACGGTGATGTAGTTGTGATCCGTTATGAGGGACCAAAGGGCGGCCCGGGCATGAGAGAGATGTTGAACCCGACATCTGCTATTGCCGGAATGGGACTTGGCTCTACTGTAGCATTGATCACAGACGGACGTTTCTCAGGAGCTTCCAGAGGCGCTTCCATCGGACATGTTTCTCCGGAGGCAGCTGTAGGCGGCCCGATTGCATTAGTAGAAGAAGGGGATATCATTTCTATCGATATTGACAATCATCAGTTAAATGTACTGGTTTCGGATGAAGAAATGGCAGCCAGAAAGGCGAAATGGCAGCCGAGAGAGCCTAGGGTAACTACCGGTTATCTGGCGAGATATGCTTCACTGGTAACTTCCGGTGATAAGGGTGCTATCCTTCAGGCAAAATAAGGACAGCACACAGGATTATTTTGTAAAGGAGCACAGGACAAATGAGTAAATTGACAGGTGCGGAAATCGTTATAGAATGTTTGAAAGAACAGGGAGTAGACACCGTTTTCGGATATCCGGGCGGTGCGATCCTGAACATATATGATGCGCTGTATCAGCACCAGAATGAGATCACCCATATCCTTACATCTCATGAACAGGGCGCTTCTCATGCAGCAGACGGATATGCCAGAGCAACCGGGAAAGTAGGCGTATGTCTGGCAACCTCCGGACCCGGAGCCACAAATCTGGTAACAGGTATTGCTACTGCATATATGGACTCTGTTCCGGTAGTGGCTATTACCTGTAACGTGGCAAACAGTCTTTTAGGTAAGGACAGTTTTCAGGAGATCGATATTACCGGTGTGACTATGCCTATCACCAAGTACAATTTTATTGTAAAAGACATCAATAAGCTGGCAAAGGTGATCCGCAGAGCCTTCGTTATCGCCCAGAGCGGAAGACCGGGACCTGTTCTTGTGGATATTACAAAGGATGTAACTGCTGCAACTACTGATTATGAATATCAGGAGCCAGAGAAGATCGAACCTCAGACCGATACCATTAAAGAAGAGGATATGGAGCAGGCTCTGGAAATGATCCGCAAGTCCCGTAAGCCGTTTATCTTCGTAGGCGGCGGTGCTGTTATCTCCAATGCATCAGAAGAGCTGCGTGTATTTGCACACAAGATCCAGGCGCCGGTTGCAGACAGCTTAATGGGTAAAGGTGCATTTGACGGTACGGACGAGCTGTATACCGGTATGGTTGGTATGCATGGAACCAAGACTTCCAACTATGGTATTACAGAGGCAGACCTTTTGGTAGTAGTAGGCGCCAGATTTAGTGATCGAGTGATTGGAAATGCATCAAAATTTGCGAAAAATGCGAAAATATTACAGATCGATATTGACCGTGCAGAGATCAACAAAAACATTAAAGTTGACGCATGTATTATCGGCGATGCCAAGGTTATTTTACGTCGGTTAAGCGCTCATCTGGATCCTATTAACCATGATGAATGGATCGCCCATATTGAGCGCATGAAAGATATGTATCCGCTGCGTTATGACAAGAATGTACTCACCGGTCCTTTCATTATCCAGACTGTAGATGAAGTCACCGGCGGAGATGCTGTGATCGTAACAGAGGTTGGACAGCATCAGATGTGGGCTGCCCAGTATTATAAATATCGTCAGCCCAGGACCCTTCTTACCTCCGGTGGCCTTGGAACCATGGGATACGGCCTGGGTGCTTCTATTGGCGCCAAAATGGGCTGCAAGGATAAGACTGTTATCAACATTGCAGGTGACGGCTGCTTCCGTATGAATATGAACGAGATCGCTACAGCTACCCGCTATAATATTCCGATCATAGAACTGATCATCAACAACCATGTATTAGGTATGGTGCGCCAGTGGCAGACACTGTATTACGGAAAACGTTATTCCCAGACGGTGCTCAATGACTCCGTTGATTATGTAAAGATCGCAGAGGCAATGGGCGCAAAGGCTTACAGAGTGACCCAGAAGGAAGAACTGGCTCCTGTATTAAAAGAGGCGATCTCCTTAAATATCCCGGTTGTGATCGACTGTCTGATCGGCTGCGATGACAAGGTATTTCCGATGGTATCTCCCGGAGCACCGATCGCGGATGCATTTGATGACACGGATTTAAAAATCAACTAAAAGAATTTCTGATCGTTTACTGAAAAAACAAAAAAATTCAGATTGGTTTTTATTGAAAAATAAAATAAAACGTTGTATAGTAATGTCTAACACCTTGGAGCGTTGAAGTATTACTCAATTAGAATACGAAAGTATCGGATATTCCGGATGTGAATAATATCTATACAAAGGCGTATATACACAGGTGGCTTCTCTGTGTGGTGCAGGAAAATTTTTCATACGCATCATGCAGGGAGGCCGCTTGCATATATAAATAAATATGGTGCATACAAAATAAAAAATAATAAGCACCGAGATTCAAAGAGAATTTTAAGAGGAGGAAAACTATGAGCAGAGTTTACAACTTTTCAGCAGGACCGGCAGTATTACCGGAAGAAGTCCTGAACGAAGCAGCAGCAGAAATGCTGGACTACAGAGGTACAGGAATGTCAGTAATGGAGATGAGTCATCGATCTAAGTCATATGAGACCATTATTGAAGATGCTGAATCAGATCTGCGCGATCTCCTGCACATTCCGGAAAATTATAAGGTGCTTTTTCTTCAGGGGGGCGGTTCCACCCAGTTCGCTATGGTTCCTATGAACCTGATGAAGAACCGTGTGGCAGATTATATCATTACCGGACAGTGGGCAAAGAAAGCGTACAAAGAGGCATCTATTTACGGAAAGGCAAATGCCATTGCTTCCAGTGCTGACAAGACTTTCAGCTACATTCCGGATTGTTCCGACCTTCCTGTATCTGAAGATGCAGATTATGTGTACATCTGTGAAAATAATACCATCTATGGAACCAAGTTCTGGACACTGCCAAATACAAAGGGAAAACTGTTAGTAGCAGACCAGTCTTCCTGCTTCTTATCTGAGCCTGTGGACGTATCCAAATACGGCCTGATCTTTGCAGGCGCACAGAAGAACGTAGGACCTGCAGGTACCGTTATCGTTATCATCCGTGAAGATCTGATCACAGAAGATGTATTAGAGGGAACACCAACCATGCTGCGCTACAAGATCCACGCAGACGCAAAATCCCTTTACAATACACCTCCTGCCTATGGCATTTACATGTGCGGCAAGGTATTTAAGTGGTTAAAGGCAAAAGGCGGCCTGGAAGAAATGAAGAAGATCAACGAGGAGAAGGCAAAGATCCTTTATGACTTCTTAGACGAAAGTAAGCTGTTTAAGGGCACTGTAGTAAAGAAAGACCGTTCTATCATGAACGTGCCGTTTATTACCGGAAATGAAGAACTGGACGCTTTATTTGTAAAAGAGTCAAAGGCAGCAGGACTGGAAAACTTAAAGGGCCACAGAACTGTAGGCGGCATGCGTGCAAGTATCTACAATGCAATGCCAAAGGCCGGTGTAGAGAAGCTGGTTGAGTTTATGGCTGATTTTGAGAAAAAACATCTGTAAAATTTTGAAAATGGCATTTTGTGACCGTATGTGAACCTTATTTGTGAGGACGAGGAGAGAGTATTATGAAAAAGATCCATTGCTTAAATCCAATCGCAGCCTGCGGGACCGACCTGTTCCCGGCTGATTATGAACTGACCGACAATAAAGCAGAGGCAGATGCCTTTTTAGTACGGAGTGCTTCCATGCATGAAATGGAGCTGCCTGAGGGACTTCTGGCAGTAGGACGTGCAGGAGCCGGTGTAAATAACATCCCCTTAGATGAGTGCGCCAAGGCCGGTGTGGTTGTATTTAACACACCTGGTGCCAATGCAAACGGCGTAAAAGAGCTGGTTCTTGCAGGCATGTTTTTAGCGTCCCGTGACATTGTAGGCGGCATTAAATGGTGCCAGGACAATGCAGAGGACGAAAATATTGCAAAAACAACAGAAAAGAGCAAAAAGGCTTTTGCTGGCTGGGAATTAAAGGGTAAGAAATTAGGTGTCATCGGACTTGGCGCTATTGGTGCTGAGGTTGCCAATGCAGCTACCCACCTGGGAATGGAAGTGTATGGCTATGACCCATATATCTCTGTCAACGCAGCATGGAGACTTTCCAGAAATGTAAAGCACATCACCAACGTGGATACCATTTTCCAGGAGTGTGATTATATTACCGTTCATGTGCCGCTGTTAGAGTCCACAAAAGGCATGATCAACAAAGAAAAACTGGACATGATGAAGGAAGGTGTGGTAATCTTAAACTTTGCAAGGGATACTCTTGTAAATGATGACGATATGGCCGCAGCACTGGAGTCTGGAAAAGTTGCCCGTTATGTCAGCGACTTCCCAAATACGAAGGTAGTACATATGAAACATGTGATCCTTACTCCACATCTGGGTGCGTCCACAAGAGAGTCTGAGGACAACTGCGCTGTTATGGCAGTCCAGGAGATCACAGATTATCTGGAAAATGGTAATATCAAGAATTCCGTTAATTATCCGGCCTGCGATATGGGCGTATGCCAGGCAGCAAGCCGTATTGCCGTTCTTCACATGAATATCCCGAATATGATCGGCCAGATCACTGCTATACTGGCAGCCCAGGGCGTGAACATTTCTGATATGACCAATAAGAGCCGCGACAAGTACGCGTATACCTTATTAGATCTGGAACATAAGCCGGAAGAGGCGACTGTAGAGAAATTAAAGGCCATTGAGGGCGTTTTAAGAGTACGTGTAGTGAAATAAAGGGCGGATTAAAAGGAGAAGAAAATGGCAGTAGTAAAACCATTTGTATGTATCAGACCTGCGAAAGAGAATGCAGCCAAGGTTGCAGCTCTTCCTTATGACGTATACAACCGGAAAGAAGCGTGTGCGACAGTAGCAGGAAATCCTATTTCTTTCTTAAATATCGACAGAGCAGAGACTCAGTTTTCCGATGATGTGGATACTTATGCAGACTGTGTGTATGAAAAGGCAAGAGAGCTTTTAGACACCCAGATCGCAGAGGGGGTCTATGTTACCGATGCAGGAGATCATTATTATCTTTATGAGCTGACCATGGACGGACGCAGCCAGACAGGTATCGTTGCCTGCAGCTCCATTGACGATTATGTAAATGGCGTGATCAAGAAACATGAGAACACCAGAGAAGACAAGGAATTAGACCGTATCCGCCATGTGGACACTGTCAATGCCCAGACAGGTCCTATTTTCCTGGCTTACAGACAGAATGAGACTTTAAAGACGATCGTGGCAGAGGAAAAGGCAAAGCCAGCTCTTTATGATTTCATATCTGATGACAGCATCCGCCACAGAGTGTGGAAGATTGATGATACGGCTCAGACAAAAGCCATTGAGGCAGCATTTGCGGCAATTCCTGCTGCTTATATTGCAGACGGACATCATAGAGCTGCTTCTGCTGTAAAGGTTGGCTTAAAGCGCAGAGCGGAAAATCCCGGATATACAGGAGAGGAGCCATTTAACTACTTCCTGTCTGTTTTATTCCCGGATGAGGAGCTGATGATCCTTCCATATAACCGTGTAGTCAAAGACTTAAACGGGCTGAGCAGAGAGCAGTTCTTTGAGGCAGTAAAAGAGAAATTTGAACTGGAAGAAATTGGAAAAGAACCATATGCGCCAGCTGAAAAGGGAACCTTCGGCATGTACCTGGACAACACCTGGTATGCTTTAAAGGCACTTCCTCAGTACAAGAGTGCTGACCCGGTAAAGGGACTGGATGTTTCCATTTTACAGGATCAGCTGTTAGCACCGGTACTTGGCATTGGTGATCCAAGAACCGATAAGCGCATTGATTTTATCGGCGGCATCCGCGGCTTAAAAGAGCTGGAACGTCGTGTAAGCGAAGACATGAAGATCGCATTTTCCATGTATCCAACTTCCATTGAAGAGCTTTTAGCAGTAGCAGACGCAGGCCTTTTAATGCCGCCTAAGTCTACCTGGTTTGAGCCAAAATTGAGAAGTGGATTGTTTATCCACAGGTTAAGTTAAATAAGTTGATTTGAGGCCAGCCGCACGTTTGTGCGGCTGGTTTTTTGTATGTTGGTAGGCGCAGTAATAGTACCGCTTTTTGTAAAAATTGTGGATTCCAATCCATCAACAGATTCATCCATTTTTGTAGGTTAAAGCTCTTTACAGAACTAAAAAAAGATGATAAAATTTTGTTACCAAAAAGGTAATATAATTTTAAATGGAGGTGGTTAACAGGCTTGAGTATGCAAATTGTTTATAAGAATAAAACTGCTGAAAAACAGTTTAGCTCGGAATATAAAAAGATCTGGAAATATCCTGAACAGGTGAAAAGAAAACTGGAGGCAGCAGAAAACTTTATAAAGAATTCATCTTCGCTTTTGGATATTGTGAACTATCCGCCATTTCATTTTCATGGATTGGTTGGTGATCGCAAAGGGGAATGGAGCATATATTTAGGAAATACTGGATATAGAGTAACGATGATCCCCTGTGATGATAATGGCAATGAAATTGTGGATGGAGATGTTACAGCCAAATGTAAAATGATAAAAATAGTCTGTATAACGGAGGTGTCAAAACATTATGAATAATATAACTGAATATAAAGATATAGTGGCTTTTCACCCTGGATACTATGTTACGGATATTATTGAGGACATGGGAATTAGCCAGGCTGAGTTTGCCACACGTATGGGAACGACTGCAAAAACACTAAGTAATTTGGTAAATGGACAGATCAATCTGTCCAATGATCTTGCAAAAAAACTTGCTGTCATGCTTGGAACAAGCCCTGAGGTATGGCTAAATTTGCAGAGTGCCTATGATCAGAAGCTTATTGAAATTGAAATAGCAAAGGATTTTGATACGCAGAAAGACATTGCAGGATTGATCGACTACTCTTATTTTGTAAAAGTCGCAAATCTTCCGGCAACCAGAAGTATTCAGGAAAAAGTGAGCAATTTGTGTAAGTACTTTATGATTTCAAATTTGCAGATTCTTGCTCAGCCAGATTTTTTAGTTAATTTTAGAACAGGTATCTCCAATGTGGAAGAAAAGAATTTGATCAATGCCCGTGCCTGGATCCAGACTGCAATGAATTTTGCTCAGAATATCCCCACTAATATTTTTGATGCGGATAAACTTAAGGCTGCTTTACCAGAGCTTCGTGGGATGACAATAAAAAGTCCTGTTGAGTTTTTACCAAGGATGAGAGAAATTTTTGCTGAATGCGGAGTGGCATTTGTTTTACTTCCAAATTTGAAAAATTCTGGGATAAACGGCGCGGTGAAATGGGTAAATAATAATCGGGTAGTTCTTGCGATGAATAATCGCGGTTTGGATTCCGATAAGTTTTGGTTTTCACTATTTCATGAGATCAAGCATGTATTGCAGCAAAAGCTAAAAACAGTTTTTATCAGCGCAAATACAAGTGAAATGCTGGAATTGGATAATACTCTTGAAAAAGAAGCCGATGAATTTGCATCAAATTATTTGATCTCCAAAACGCAGATGAAGCAGTTTTCACCAAGTAAATATACAACGGATGAGGAAATTATTGCTTTTGCAAAGTTAATAGGAATTCATCCAGGAATTGTAGCAGGAAGATTGCAGCATGATAAAATTATTCCACCTAATCGGTGTGCGCATCTTAAGGAGAAGTATGTTATCGCATTACAATTTGAAGGTATTTAATGAAAAATAAGATACCTGTACCTATAGTCATATTCTGATCTTTGAGTGGATATGTTTTATTACAAGAAAAGGACCGGCCGCACATTTGTGCGGCTGGCCTTTTTCTATGCGGTGGGAACATCTTTCGTCTGGTATACCCGCGTCCATTCTTTGGTGCCGTCTACTTTTACAGTTTCACACTGGTTCTTTCGCAGGAACTTTACCAGTTCGTAGCAGTTGATCCAGATCTCATGGTCGCTTTCTTTCTGGGATTCGTCAAAGACCAGTTCCAGGCCGAAGTGGAGGTGGGATTCTTCGATGTTGTTGGTGTTTTCTTTAGAACTGTAGCCGGTGCGGCCCATATAGCCGATGACGTCCCCGGCCTGGACGGCACTGCCTTCTTTTAAATTGGACTGAAAGGGGTAGTTTTTTCGCAGGTGGGCGTAGTAATAATACCGCTTTTTGTCAAAGCTGCGGATCCCGATCCGCCAGCCACCGTACTGGTTCCAGCCAAGTGCTTCTACATAGCCGGATTCCACAGCAATAATGGGAGTTCCCACCTGCCCCATCATATCATGGCCTAAATGGCGGCGTTTGAAGCCGTAGCTGCGGGAGACTCCAAAATCGTCAAAGTCGCTGTAAGGGAAGTTTTTTGCCAGTGGGAAGAATGCTTTCAGGCCGTATTTGGTGACCCGGACGGTATCTGGAGTTGTCTGGGAGTCGGAATTTTCGTGGGTAGACTGTTCTGAGGCAGAGGGATTTTGCGTGGTCTGTTCTGGCAAGTTGGCGGGATTTTGCACGGATTGCTCTTGTGCAGAAGTGGACGATTGTTGCATCTGTGGCGCTTCATCCGCTGGGATTTCCGCCTGAAATGTCCCCACCATTCCGTCCAACACCGCCCCATAGGCCTGTCTGTAGTAGTCATAATATTTCATATCTTTTGTCAGCGCTTCTATCGTCGTGTCCCCATTGATCAGCTGTTCCGCCACCTTTTTCATATCACTTTTCTTATATTTGGAAAAATCCCCGCCATAGCGCGTTCCAAGATACGCCAGCAGATCCACCCAGTTTAGATGAACTGTTGCCTGACAGGTATCCACGTCATACCGGAAAGCCTGATCTAACGCTTCACTGGTCACATTAAAATCCACCCATTTAATAAAATCACTGGATGTCTGGAAAATACCCGTTTGCCGGTCCGTTTTCTTCGTAAATAAACAAAGACATAAGATCACCAGGACAAAAAGTTCCGTGCCAATAAAGATAAATGAGCGAAATGAACGTTTTCTGGAAAAAGACATAATATCCCCCTTTTGTTCTGGATCAAATCTGTTTAAGATACCTGTACCCATAATCATATGTCTGGATCACGGTCAATATGCAGACCGTTCCCTTGTTAGGAAATAGAAATTATGGTAAAATAATAAATAGACAGGCCATGTTACATGGTCCAAAATCAGGCACAGAAAGATTCGGAGAGAACATAATGATCGTATGGAGGACAAGGCAATGCAGAATTTTGAATTTTATGCACCAACCCGGCTGATTTTTGGAAAAGAGACCCATAAGCAGGTGGGGAAACTGGTGAAGGAATATGGTTTTAAGAAGGTTTTTGTTCATTTTGGTGGCGCAAGTGCGAAGAAGAGCGGGCTTCTTGATACTGTGTTAGATGCTTTAAAGGCAGAAAATATTGATTATGTGACTTTAGGAGGCGTTCAGGCAAATCCAACTCTGGCTATGGCAAGAGAAGGCATTGAACTGGGCAAAAAAGAAGGTGTTGACTTTATCCTTGCAGTAGGCGGCGGAAGCGTTATCGACTCTGCAAAATGTATTGCAGACGGTATTGCCAATCCGGATGTAGATGTGTGGAAATTTTACATGAAAGAGGAGACACCAAAGGCTTCTCTGCCTGTAGGCGTTATCCTGACACTGTCTGCAACTGGCAGTGAGATGAGCTCTTCCAGTGTTATTACCAATACAGAGTTGGGCTTAAAGCGCGGATTTAACAGTCTGGGACACAGACCCTTATTTTCTATCTGCAATCCGGAGCTGACTTATACCGTAAGTCCATTCCAGACTGGCTGCGGAGCTGTGGATATTATGATGCATACTCTGGAGCGCTATTTCAGTGTTGGTGAGAATACACCATTATCTGATCGTATTGCAGAGGGAGTTTTAAAGACTGTGATCCCGGCTGGAAAAGCAGCACTGGAAAATCCAAATGATTATGAAGCGAGAGCATCGATCATGTGGGCCGGAACCATTTCCCACAATGACCTGACCGGTCTTGGAAGATCTGTATTTATGGTGGTACATCAGATGGAGCATGAACTTTCCGGTATGGATGAGAAAATTGCTCACGGTGCAGGACTTTCTGCTTTATGGGCATCCTGGGCAAGATATGTATATGAGAATAATGTAAGCCGTTTTGCTCAGTATGCAGTGAATGTATGGAATATTGAAATGGATTTTGAACATCCGGAGAAGACGGCCTTAGCAGGTATCCAGGCAACAGAAGATTATTTCAAGAGCCTGAACATGCCAACCTCTTTGCGAGAACTGAATGTAGATCCGGCATCTTTTGAAGAACTGGCAGAAAAATGCACCAACCATGGTGGAAGAACGCTGGCAGGCATCAAGGTATTAGACAAGCCGGATATTATTGAGATTTATAAGATGGCATATTAAAAAGCAGAAATAAGCAATGGAAGAGAACGCCCGCTGGTGCGGGCGGTGCTCAGATGGATTTAGATGGATATAGAAACAGCCTCCGGGAAAGAAATTTAAATGTTTCAGACCTGGAGGCTGTTTTACGTTGTTATGGGATTACAGGAAAATGCCACTGACAGGTTATGCAGTCAAAATTACAGTTCAATGATCTCCCCGTCATCAGGAACCAGCAGATTTCCATGATAATATTCTTTCCCTTCTGCTGTATAAATCTCTTTCCTGCGGCTTAAGTTCTTATCCTCTGTATGCCACAGCACCAGATTGGGGATGGAAAGGCTTTCGGCCAGTTCACAGGCCTCTTTTACGGTGCTGTGATGCTTTTCATAGGGCTGGAAACGCTCTCTGTCTTTGTAGAGGCAGAATGCTTCGTGCAAAAGCCACTGGCTGCCTTCTACATAGGGCTTACATTCTGGATTGTAAGGCTCGTCTCCGGCGCAGGTAAATTTCTTTCCGTTTTTCAGGCGCATGGTAAAGCCAAACTGCTTTGCTTTTGTAGATAAAATATCAAAGAAAGTTACATCATAGTCTAAAATAGAGACAGTTTCGCCATCTTCTACGGGGATCAGAAAAATCTGTTCCCCGATCATTTTATAAAATTTTCCCTGAAGTGTTAAACGACATAAGGTAGAAATGGTGTCCGCAAGTCCCGGATGGCAGTAGATGCGAAGTTCTCCTTTGTATTTGCCTTTTTTCATGGCAGTGGCGATCATGCGGACCATCCAGACGATACCAAGGATGTGGTCAGTGTGCTCATGGGTAACGAAAATATGGTGGATATGTGCCAGATCCACATGCATTTTATCAAGGATGCCTAAAATACCATTGCCGCCTCCGGCATCTACCATGAAAAATTCATCCCCGTCTTTTATGGCAAAACAGGTATTATAACAATGAGTGGCCTGGGCGTTTCCAGTGCCGAATACATATAATTCTTCCATATGTTTAAGTCCCTTCCCGGCCTTTTCTCAGCCATTTCTTCATAATTCTTAACAAACTGTAAGCCCTTGTATCCATGGAAAAACTTTTATTTTCAATAAGAATATGTTACTATAAATTTATATAAAACGCAACAAAAACGGGGGAATGTATTTATGAGGGATATGGCGTATCTACAACTTCTTGCACGGGAATATCCGTCTGTAAAAGAGGCTACCAGTGAGATTGTAAACTTAATGGCAATCTGCAGTCTGCCAAAAGGAACAGAGTATTTTTTCAGCGACCTTCATGGAGAGTATGAAGCTTTTATTCACCTGCTGCGGTCTTCTTCCGGTATTATCCGGGAAAAAATCAAGGAGACTTTTGGACATCTGATTCCTGAGGAAGAACAGCTTCAGCTGGCAAATCTGATCTATTATCCGGAGCGTCACCTGCCGCGGATGATGAAGATGGGACGATATACCGAGGATTGGCAGAAGATCACCATTTACAGATTGGTTAAGATCTGTCGGGAAGTATCTTCCAAATATACCCGCTCCAAGGTGAGAAAAAAGATGCCGAAAGAGTTCGCCTATATTATTGATGAACTTCTCCATGTAGATTACAGTGATGAGAACAAAAAACTATACTACAATGAAATTATCCATTCCATCATTGATACCAGCATTGCGGACAAGTTTATCGTGGCATTGTGCCGCCTGATCCAGAACCTGACCATTGATAATCTTCATATCATCGGGGATATTTTTGACCGTGGCCCCAGAGCGGATATCATTATGAAAGAACTGATGAATTTCCATGATGTGGACATCCAGTGGGGAAACCACGATATTTCCTGGATGGGAGCAGCTGCAGGCAATCTGGCATGTATCTGCAACGTGTTGCGCATTGCCATCAGCTACAACAGTTTCGATGTTCTGGAAGATGGATATGGCATTAACCTGCGTCCGCTGTCCATGTTTGCGGCAAAGGTTTACCAGGATGATCCATGTGTCCGGTTTATGCCCAAGATCCTGGATGAAAATATTTATGATGCAGTAGATCCGGGACTGGCAGC
>CAVIPV010000013.1:0-30354 GCA_963644495.1 Prevotella sp.
AAGACAGGACAGAGTGCAGGAAAAGAGATCGCACTGTTTGTATCTGCATTTGTTTTGGGTGCAGCAGGCATTTTCAAAAAGAAGACGAAAGAAGACTAAAAAAACATATTTAACAGTCAAGATCCCGGCTTTTGGAGAGATTACCCAGAAGCCGGGATCTTCTGTATCTTAAAAATGATAGCAGCCGGGCCGGAACCGCTTATGTTTATCATGGACGAATGGCCACGGATATGGTATAATTCATAAGATAAGCGTATGCCATTTGTTCTTGGATACGATTGGAGGAAGACGATGGATGAGAAAACGAAAGTGCGGGGGGGGTTGCGCATTTATCTGCAGTGGCCCATATTTCTATCGGTACTGATGATATTGCTGACAGCCGCTGTAGGGGCAGTTTCACTGAAAGCAGGCATTATAGTTTCATTTTTTACTCTTATCTATATTGGAATCGCGTTGTGGCTTTATTTTTCCAGAAGAAAAGGCATTCTTACCGTGCTGATCGCATTCTCTCAGGTTTACGACCAGAGTAAAAGCAGGCTTTTGGAAGAAATGCTGGTACCTTATTGTGTGGCGGACGCAGCAGGCCGGATCTTGTGGGCGAACCGTGAAATGGAAGCAATCCTGGGAGAAGAAAAGACGTCTATTAAAAGCATTACCCAGATGTTTCCTGAGATTACAAAAGAAATGCTTGCTTCCGGCGGCGAAACGGTGAGTATACACAGTGTATTTAAGGACAGAAAGTACCGTGTGGATATGAAAGAGGTCCGTACCGTTGAAATGCAGGCTGCGGCTCGGGATTGCGGACTGGATGAGGACCAGTCCGGGGTGATTGCTGTCTACCTGCTGGATGAGACCCAGATGCTCCTTTATAAGCAGCAGATCAATGACCAGAAGCTGGTAGCAGGCCTGATCTATCTGGACAATTACGATGAGGCGTTGGAAAGCGTAGAAGAGGTGCGTCGTTCCCTTCTGACTGCGCTGATCGACCGTAAGATCAGTAAATATATTTCTTCCATGAACGGTATTGTAAAGAGCATTGAGAAGGATAAATATTTCTTCGTGATCAAGCAGCAGTACATTGCCAGGATGCAGGAAGAGCGCTTTTCTATTCTGGAAGACGTAAAAACCGTAAACATCGGCAATGACATGGCAGTTACCTTAAGTATCGGTATTGGTATGAATGGTGAAAGCTATGCGCAGAATTATGAATATGCAAGAACCTCCATTGACATGGCTTTAGGCCGGGGCGGTGATCAGGCAGTTGTGAAGGATTCGGATAAGATCCTTTATTATGGCGGAAAAGCCCAGCAGATGGAAAAGACCACCCGTGTAAAGGCCCGTGTGAAGGCACATGCCTTAAAGGAACTGATGGATAATAAGGACCGTCTGCTGATCATGGGACACAGAATGGCAGATATTGATGCTTTTGGTGCTGCAGTTGGTATTTACCGCATTGCCATGTCTATGAATAAAAAGGCCAATATTGTACTCAATGATGTGACATCCTCTGTACGTCCGATGATGGAGCGCTTCCAGAACAATCCGGAGTACCCGGATGACATGTTCTTAAAGGGTGCAAAGGCGGCGGAACTGGTGGATGCAGGAACCATGCTGGTGGTTGTGGATGTAAACCGTCCAAGCATCACCGATGAGCCAAATCTGCTGCGTCTGATCCGTACCATCGTGGTCTTGGATCATCACAGAACAAGTAGTGAAGTCATCGACAATGCCGTTCTTTCCTATGTGGAGCCATATGCTTCTTCTGCCTGCGAAATGGTTGCGGAAGTATTGCAGTATATTGCAGACGGCATTAAAGTAAGACCCTGTGAAGCAGATGCTATGTATGCAGGTATCGTGATTGATACCCAGAATTTCACTAATCAGACCGGTGTGCGTACCTTTGAGGCAGCGGCTTTCCTTAGAAGAAGCGGCGCTGATGTGACCAGAGTACGCAAGCTGTTCCGTGAAAATATGGTGGATTATCAGGCAAAGGCAGAGGCAGTAAGGGCGGCAGAGGTTTATATGGATGCATTTGCTATCAGCGTATGTCCGGCAGAAGGTCTGGACAGCCCGACGATCATCGGCGCCCAGGCGGCAAATGAACTTCTTGAGATCAAGGGGATCAAGGCTTCTGTGGTACTTACAGATTATAACAATACCATTTATTTCTCAGCCCGGTCCATTGATGAAGTCAACGTTCAGGTGATGATGGAAAAACTGGGCGGAGGCGGCCACAGGACCATTGCAGGGGCACAGATGCAGGGCGTTACCGTGGAAGAAGCCAAGGAGCGCTTAAAAGCAGTCATTCGTCAGATGATGGATGAAGGGGATGTGTCTTAACCGGGATATTTGGAGATATAAGATATAGATTATAGATTATAGACATAGATGATTATAGAAAGGAAGTTTTGTAAAATGGAAATCGTATTATTAGAAGATGTAAAGGCATTAGGTAAAAAAGGACAGGTTGTAAAGGTAAATGACGGTTACGCACGTAACTTCATCCTTCCTAAGAAATTAGGCGTAGAAGCAACTGCAAAGAACTTAAATGACTTAAAGCTTCAGAAAGCAAATGACGCAAAGATTGCAGCGGAGCAGCTGGCAGCAGCAAAGGAACTGGCAGAGAAGTTAAACAATGCTTCTGTAACTGTTTCTATTAAGGCTGGCGAAGGCGGAAGAGCTTTCGGCGCTGTTTCTTCCAAGGAAATTGAAAAGGCAGCTAAGGATCAGCTGGGCCTGGAGATCGACAAGAAGAAGATCGTATTAAACACTCCAATTAAGGCAATCGGCAGCTTTGAAGTATCTGTAAAGCTTCACAAAGAAGTAACTGCAAAACTGGCAGTTAAGGTAGTAGAAGCATAAAGATAAGACAGTCCGGGGACATTACCTGGAAATGTAAGGAGATAATTTTATGGAAGAGACCCTTATTAAGCGGGTGCTTCCTCACAGTATAGAGGCGGAACAGTCTGTTATAGGTTCTATGTTAATGGACAGGGAAGCGGTAATCGCTGCATCGGAGATCATCACGGGCAGCGATTTTTATCAGCAGCAGTACGGGATCATGTTTGATGCCATGGTGGAATTGTTTAATGAAGGAAAACCGGTAGATCTGGTCACACTTCAGGACCGTTTAAAGGAAAAAGACGTTCCGCCGGAGGTCAGCAGCCTGGATTTTGTCCGGGAAATCATTACCATTGTGCCTACATCGGCCAATGTAAAGTCCTATGCTACGATCGTCAGTGAGAAAGCAGTCCTGCGCCGGCTTATAAAGACAACAGAAGAGATCGCAAATACCTGTTATGCAGGAAAAGAGCCACTGGAAAATATCCTGGCAGATACGGAAAAATCTATTTTTGACCTGCTCCAGAATAAGGGCGGCCAGGAATTTGTGCCGATCAAGCAGGTTGCTATCAATGTTCTGGAAAAGATCGAGGATGCATATAAGAACCAGGGAACCGTTACCGGTATTCCTTCCGGATTTATTGATCTGGATTATAAATTATCCGGTTTCCAGCCTTCGGATTTTATCCTGATCGCGGCACGTCCTTCTATGGGTAAGACCGCCTTTGTCTTAAACGTAGTTGACTATGTTTCCGTGCGCAAGAACCTGCCATGTATGGTATTTAGTCTGGAAATGTCAAAGGAACAGCTGGTAAACCGTATGCTGTCCATGGAGTCTAACGTAGATTCCCAGAAGCTGCGTACTGGTACTTTGACGGATTCTGACTGGGATGCAGTTGTGGAAGGCATCGGTATTATCGGTAATTCCAAGCTGATCATTGACGATACGCCGGGTATCTCCATTTCCGAGCTGCGTTCCAAATGCAGGAAAATGAAGCTGGAATATGGCTTAAGTATTGTTATCATTGACTATTTACAGTTGATGAGCGGCAGCCGCAAAGGCGGAAATGACAACCGCCAGCAGGAAATTTCCGATATTTCCCGTTCCTTAAAGGCCTTAGCCAGAGAACTTCACGCTCCGGTTATAGCTCTGTCCCAGCTGTCCCGTGCCTGCGAGACCCGTACAGATCACAGACCGATGCTTTCCGACCTTCGAGAGTCCGGAGCCATCGAGCAGGATGCGGACGTTGTTATGTTCTTATACCGTGATGACTATTACAATAAAGACACCGAACATCCAAACGAGGCCGAAGTCATCATCGCTAAACAGCGAAACGGCCCGATCGGTACCGTAAACCTGATCTGGAAACCAGAGTACACCAAGTTTGTAAACGCGGTGCGTCCTCAGGGGGGAAACCAGGAAGGATAATAAATATTTTGGCGCTTGCATCTGTTGGTGCAGGTGCCATTTATTTTTTAGTCATAATAGTGATTCTCAACGCATACATTGATAATAAACAGCGGCAAAAGGGCTGCAGTTAATCAGAATGATACGTGATGTGAAGGAGAGAATGGCTATGGATGAAGTACATTATCTTATATCAGATGCGTCCAGGAAGGTGGATGTGGAAGCCCATGTATTAAGGTACTGGGAGGAGGAACTGGAGCTTGGGATCCCCCGGAATGAAATGGGGCACAGGTATTATACGGATTTTCATATCCGGCTGTTTAAGCAGGTGAAAAATCTGAAGGAAAAAGGGTATCAGTTAAAGGCGATCAAGCATGCGTTGGAGCAGATGAAAAAGGATGGAAAGCTGGAAGGGGAGCTGACGGACGAGCTTTTGGAGCGGGATATGGACGCTGCTTTAAAGGAGCTTAAGGAAGAGGAAAGCACGGCTATGGTTGCGGCTACAGCAGAGGGCGTGGCTCTTTCTGCCGGCGCAGAGGAGAAAATGGCCCAGTTCCAGCAGATGATGAACCTGATCATTGGACGGGCTCTGGAAGTGAATAATGAGAAGCTGAGCCAGGATATCAGTTGTTTGGTAAAAGAACGGCTGGCAGGCGAACTGGAGCTGCTTTTGAAGGATTCAGACCAGAAGGAGGAAGAACGGTTCCGCCTGTTAGATGAAACGATCCGATCTTTCCAGAAAAGCGGACAGGAAGAAGCGGCTGCGGCTAAAGTGCCGTTTTTTAAGCGGAAACGCTTTGGGCGGGGGGCTAAGAAGCTTTTTCACAGGGAGAAGAGAAGTTAAGGAAAAGAAAGAGAGTAAAAAACGAAGAAAATGAGGGACAAGTCTGAGAGTGCTGCCGGAATGGCAGTACCAGGTTTGTCCTTCTTTGCGATTTTCTTAAGACCGTGAAAAATATCGAAAAATGAATTGATATGTGTTATAATCTGATAAGCGCAAAAGAAAAACAAGCGCCGCAAAATGCGGCATTTGTTTTTCTTGCGCCACCAACGAAGGACCCGCCTGCGACAGCAGGCAGTGGAGCGCGTCAGCGCGGGGTCCTGAGTGGACTCAGAAGCAACAAACGACAACAAGCGAGGACACATTTCATGAACCAGAAATATACATATTATCTGAGATATGCCTGCGTATCCGGCGCACTGGCGGCGGCGCTGGCGCTGGGGGGCTGTTCTTCTGGTGACAGCGGGGTTGCTGTCCAGAATGAAGCAGCAGAACCGGCAGCGGCAGACGTGACAGACGGACAGGCAGTTTCAGATGGCACAGATGAGACCATAGCACCTTTAGGTCTGGATGGGCAGGTGCTTCCAGGTCTTAATGACGTAGAACTTCCAGAGGATGCGGAACCGGCGCCTCAGTACTTAAGAGAAGGCGTTCGCCATGAGATCGTAAAGAAGCTGCAGCAGCGCCTGATGGATCTGGGCTTTATGGATAACGATGAGCCTACCGACTATTTCGGTCAGGTAACACTTACCGCTGTAAAGCATTTTCAGAGACAGAACGAACTGCCTCAGGACGGCATTGTAGGCGATACCACCTGGGATGAACTGATGGCAGATGATGCCAAGCATTATGCAGTATCCAAGGGTACCCAGGGCGATGATATCCAGAAGATCCAGCAGCGACTGTATGAACTGGGTTATCTGGCTTCCGCCAATCAGGTGACCGGCAATTTCGATGATGCCACAGAGGCCGCAGTTTTAAAACTCCAGGGCGTTAATGGCCTGACAGAAGACGGAAAAGTAGGACAGCAGACTTATAACCTGATGTACAGCGATGACATTAAAGCTAATATGCTTGCATACGGTGAAAAGAGCGACGTGGTACTGGCATGCCAGCAGCGATTAAAAGATCTGGGATATCTGACCACTACACCAGACGGTACGTATGGTCAGGACACTGTGATCGCAGTTAAACAGTTCCAGGCGCGAAATGACCAGGTAGTAGATGGTTACTTAGGACCATCCACACGTATTGTATTAAACAGTTCTGATGCCAAGCCAAATGGTCTGATGATCGGTGAACAGGGCGATTCCGTTACCAGAGTACAGCAGCTGTTAAGCAAGTACGGCTATCTGCCGTCATCTAATGTAACCGGCTACTATGGTGAAGCAACAGAAGATGCAGTCAAGAACTTCCAGTCACGAAACGGACTGTCTGCAGATGGTAAAGTAGGCGTTCTGACTATGGCAAAACTGACCGGTGACAATGTAAAGAGACCAGCAGCCACTACTGCAGCATCTAATAAGAACAATAAACCAAACAATAGCAGCAAAAACAATAATTCAAATAATAGCAACAATGGAAACAACAGCAGCACACCGGCTCCAAAGCCAGCTTCCGGTGCAGGTGTTTCCGCACTGATCTCCGTAGCATCTTCCAAGTTAGGAAGCCCATATGTATGGGGCGCAAAGGGACCAAACTCCTTTGACTGTTCCGGTTTCGTATACTGGTGCTTAAAGCAGGTAGGCGTAAGCCAGAGCTACATGACTTCCTCCGGCTGGAGAAGCGCAGGACGTTATACAAAGGTAAGCAATTTCAACGATATCCAGGCAGGCGATATCGTAGTTGTAAGAGGCCATGTGGGTATTGCAGCAGGTGGAGGAACCGTTATCGATGCTTCATCCAGTAACGGTAAGGTAGTACACAGAAGCTTAAGCTCCTGGTGGAGAAGCAACTTTATCTGCGCTTGGCGTATCTTTTAAAAACCATATATCAACAAAGGAGGGACATTTATGCAGACGATCCTGGTATGTGACGACGATAAACAGATCGTGGAAGCCATTGACATTTATCTTACAGGAGAAGGTTTTAAGGTTATAAAAACATATGACGGCTATGAGGCCCTGGAATACCTGGAGACCCAGTCCGCAGACCTTTTGATCTTAGACGTAATGATGCCGGGACTGGATGGCATCCGGACTACTTTAAAAGTCCGTGAGACCAGCAGCATCCCGATCATCATTTTATCTGCAAAATCAGAGGATGCAGACAAGATCTTAGGCCTGAATATCGGTGCAGATGATTACATTACAAAGCCATTTAACCCATTGGAACTGGTGGCAAGAGTCAAGTCCCAGCTGCGCCGTTATACACAGCTTGGAAATATGAACCAGCAGGCAGAAGGCCAGGTTTACAAGTGCGGCGGCCTTCAGATCAATGATGACAACAAAGAAGTCACTGTTGACGGAGAACCCATTAAACTGACTCCCATTGAGTACAATATCCTTCTGCTTCTGGTAAAGAACGCAGGAAAGGTATTCTCTATTGATGAGATCTATGAAAAGATCTGGAATGAGGAAGCCATTGGAGCAGATAATACGGTGGCTGTCCACATCCGCCATATCCGTGAAAAGATCGAGATCAACCCGAGGGAGCCAAAATATCTGAAGGTAGTATGGGGCGTAGGCTATAAGATAGAGAAACAGTAGGTGGCCTATGGAGAAAAAGTCTTTTGGTCTGAGAAAATGGAAGGTGCTTCTGGCTGTTCTTCATGTGATATTTCTCATTATCACACTGGCGGGTATCAGCGCCATGTATTTAAATGGCGGATACGGAAAAGGCATCCGCTGGATCTACGATGAAACCTACGAAGATTCAAACGCTTTCTGCTCCCAGTTGGGAGAGGATATCAATAACATTTTTACCTACATCGGTTATAAGGACATGTTTGAGACAAATGGAGTTCTGGATATGCATAAAGTCATTGTGCATATCACAGACGGACCGGGTGTAGACGAAGATATGACGCTGGATCAGATCGTCCGTTATGCCAAGATCCGGGGCTATTACCTGGGGGAGGATTTTACTGTTCAGGGATCTCCTATGGCTATGGATGAAGATGATATGGAAATCACCGTAGAATATAAAGCAGATAAGCCGGATCTGGCCGAGGTTGACGGTTTGGAAACCAGGATGACCAAGGAAGAAATGGCTCTGGATATCCTGGATCGTCTGGGAAAATATTATACCATCTATTACAATTTTATCAGCAATAATACGAATGTCCGTTTCCGTGTTCTTTATAAGAGCGACAGCGGGGAAGAAGTGGTCTACACCAATGTTCCGGCGTTATCCTTAGATGAACTGCGGGGATTTGGAAAATATTTATTTATCCCCGGAAATACCATCCGCATGGACAGCAATCTTGCAGTGATCCCGGAAAATGCGGCTTCTTTGCTGGAAATGTGGAATCCATTTGATAATGATCAGAATTACATGGTAGTTTCTGTGGATACCGGTTATCCATATTCTGATAAATATGCAGAAGAAGCAGGTGAGTACAAAAGCGCACGTTCTGCTTTTATCGTAGGAATGGGCGGTGTAGTTGCCGGTATTGCCGGATTCTTCACTACACTGGTAGCATTGGTCCTTTTATCCGGTCATGAAGAGGAACTGGGCGGGGAGATCCGTTTATTCCCTGTTGATAAAATGTATACAGAGCCCTGCGTTCTTTTGTGGGCGGCGGCAACGGCCGGTATTTTGTATCTGTGCAGGAAACTGGGGATCCTGGTCATCGGGCTTTTTGCAGCAGAAGAGAATCTGGCCTACTGGAATAAGTTATTAAAGTATGTGATCCTTTATGGATGCAGCATTTTCTGCGGTTTCAGCCTTTTAAGGCGGTACAAAGCCAATACCTTATGGGAAAAGAGTCTTGCGAAGAAAGCAGTGAAAGCGTCTAAAGATTACATTGCCAAAGCCAGTTTTGTAGCAGGTACCAGCCTTTGCTATCTGTTATTTTTAGGTGCAAATGGCATGATGATGTGGGGGATATTATTCCTGTTTGCATATAAGGATGAGAAGCTGACCTTCCGTATCCTGTTCTATGTATGTGCCATTTTGTTTATTGGACTGGACGGCTGGGTATATCACAGACTGTTTAGAAAGGCAGAGCAGAAGGATCTTTTAAATGATGCCATCACCTGTATTGCCAAGGGAGATACAGGATACCGTCTGAATACGAAAAAGCTGACAGGAAAAGAGCGGACTGTAGGAGACCATATTAATAATATCGGAAGCGGTCTGGATTCAGCCCTTCAGGAAAAGGTAAAAAGTGAGCGTTTGAAGGCAGATCTGATCACCAACGTTTCCCACGATATTAAAACCCCTCTTACATCCATTATCAACTATGTGGATCTGTTGAAGAGACAGAAGATACAGGATCCGAAGATCGCTTCATATCTGGAAGTCCTTGACCAGAAATCCCAGCGTTTAAAGACGCTGACAGAGGACCTGGTGGAAGCTTCCAAGGCAAGCTCCGGCAACCTGAAGCTGGAAATTACAGATATTGACCTGGTGGAACTGGTACAGCAGACAAACGGTGAATTTGAAGAGCGTTTTGACCAGCGGCATTTAAAGATCATTTCTGATTTCCCGGATGGCATGATCATCATTAAGGCGGATGGCCGCAGGCTTTGGAGAGTATTGGAAAACCTTTATACCAATGCCTTTAAATATGCCCAGGAAGGCAGCCGCATTTACGTAGATGTGGCTTCTGTGGACGGCAAAGCCATTTTCACCATAAAAAATATTTCGGAAAAGCCGTTAAATATCAGTCCCGATGAGCTCACAGAGCGATTTGTCAGAGGCGATGTGGCGCGGACTACCGAAGGAAGCGGACTGGGACTTTCTATTGCAAGAAGCTTGACCCAGCTGCAGAAAGGTGAATTTGTGATCACTATTGACGGCGACCTGTTTAAAGCCCAGGTCATTTTCCCGGAAGAGCGGCAGGAGACGAAAGCAGAAATGCGTTCGGAGCGTGCAGCAGCTGAGAAGGCGACAGAAGAAAACGCAGGTGAGAAGCCGGACGGAGAGCCGTCGCCTGGGGAACATCCTTTGGAAAGTGCTCCCTATGGCTGGGATGTAACAGTAGAAGATGATAAAAATTTAACAGAACAAGAAGAGATCCTGATCCGGGGCGGAAACAGGGAACATAAGAAAGATATTTAAAGAAAGACAGGGAATGCATATGTACGAGACAAACAAGATCCATGAGATCGCAGAAAAAAAGGCAGAGGAGATCGCCGGTATCCAGCACTCCATTTTTGATCTGGCTGAGTATGGTTTTGAGGTTTACAAAAGCGCCGCCTATCTGGAAGAACTTCTGGAAAAAGAAGGTTTTACAGTAGAGCGGGGCATTGGTGGAATGGAGACTGCTTTTGTGGGAACCTACGGAAGCGGAAAGCCGGTGATCGGTATTTTAGCAGAGTATGACGCTCTGCCAAATATGAGCCAGAAAGCAGGAGAAACAAAGCCGTGCCCCATTGAAGGAAAGAAATACGGCCATGCCTGCGGACACAGTGCTCTGGCAGCAGGAACCGTTGGTGCAGCGATCATTGCCAAGGAATATTTAAAAGAAACTGGAAAAACAGGAACTGTAAAGATCTTCGGCTGTCCGGCAGAGGAAACAGGCTTCGGCAAGAGTTTTATGGTTAAAAGAGGCTGCTTTGAAGGTCTTGACATGTGCTTTACCTGGCATCCAATGGATCATACCACTCTCTGGGGCCGTACACTTGCTTATTATAAAGTCCGTTTTGATTTTAAGGGCATTACCGCTCATGCAGGCGGTGCGCCGGAACTGGGGCGCAGCGCTTTGGATGCCTGCGAGCTGATGAACGTAGGTGTCAATTACCTGAGAGAGCACATTATCTCCACTGCCAGAGTGCATTATGCATATCTGGATGCAGGCGGCGAAGCACCAAACATTGTACAGGACCATGCATCGCTCTTATACTTTATCAGAGCGCCTAAGATGTCAGACTGTGACGCTATTTTAGCCCGTGTAAAGAAGATCGCCCAGGGCGCGGCACTGATGACAGAAACTGATGTGAATATCAAGGTTTTCGGCGGCTTACATGATAACCTTCCAAACCCAACTGCTTCCCGTATCCTTTCAGATGCTTTTGTGGCAGAGGGCGGACCTGATTTTACAGAGGAAGACTTTGCCATTGCCCGTAAGTTTTTAGATCTTTTAAGCCCAGAAGCAAGAGAAGCAGCCATTAAAACGGGTGCAAAGGCAGATGGGATCAGTGAGGAAGAATTTGCAAAGAGACCGCTGATCACCAGCGTAGAGGCAGTGGATGACCGTGTTATGGAACGCCAGTATACAGCATCTACAGACGTAGGAGATGTAAGCTATATCGTGCCTACGACCCAGTATTCTGCAACTACAAGTATTCCGGGAACCGGCCTTCACACCTGGCAGTTCGCAGCCCAGGTAGGTACTTCCATTGGTGACAAGGGAAGTATTGCAGTAGCCCGTGCCATTGCAAGAGCCTGCGCAGAAGTCTGGGAGAACCCGGAAGTAGTAAAGACTGCAAAAGAGGAGCTTTTGGAAGCGACCGGCGGCGAATATGTTTCCCCAATCCCGGATGGCGTTGAGCCTGGGGATGGAATGTAAATCAGGAACAGACAGATCCTGGATAAAAAGATCAAAAACAGACAAAACATTGTTATAAAAAAGACAGGCTCACAAAGGGGCCTGTCTTTTTCTGACCGTAAGTTTGCAGCCCGCCGTCCGGCGGCTCTGCTTCAATGTGTAAATAGATTTTACTGATACTCAAATACATTGATCCAGCTCTCTAACAGGTCCTTCTCTTCCGGACGCTTATAAGCCAGCTGTGCGGCTGCTACGATTGGAAGCCATCCCTGTACATAGCGTTTTTCTGTACCTGTCTTTTCACAGAACAGATCCAAGTACAGTTCTGCTTTCTTTTTGTCCTTTAAGCTGAGCAGAAGATAGGTTCTGGCCACATCGGCACTTGCGTTGCCCTGGGAAGCATGTACCCAGTCAATGACATAGAGATTTCCGTCGTCTCCGACAATGATGTTGGATGGATTGAAATCGCCGTGGCAGAGCTTGGTGTGTTTTGGCATTCCGTCCAGTCTGGTCAAAAGCTCATAGCGTATGCCTTCGTCCAGCTGTTCCACAGATTTTAAGGAGCGGGCGGTTTTTTCTTTCAGCTTGTTTAACAGCGGGCAAGCCTGACTGTGGATCAACAGCTGAAGATCTACCATCTGGGACATGTACTCATCCAGCTTATCCGGATTTTCATCCATCAGCTGTTCTAAGGTTCTGCCCGGTACGTATTCCTTGATAATAGACCATTTTCCGTCATTTGATGTTACTCCTAAAATCTTCGGAACATGGAGCGCTTCAATGGTTTCAACTCTTGCATTGCATAATGCTTCGTTTAAAACCTCTGCTTTGGGAAATCCTTCACAGAATTCCTTAATGACAGTATCTCCGTCATGATAGACGGTCTTTTTTGCACTGCTGAAAATCATTTCTTTTGCCATAATCATACTCTCCTTCCACACATTATATACGGTACTGCTGCGGCAGAAACTGCCGCACGGTTATTATTTTACTACAGGAACGTTCAAAAGTACAGAACAAATTGATAAAAAATTAACGAAAATTCACACCGCGCTTAAAAACGAAAGATCGCCGTTCCATATCCACCTAATGGATAAGAAATAGAGTACGGCTGTCCGTCACATTCGCCTTTTATAGAAGTATAAGTCGGGCACTGGCTTGGCTTATAGGCACCGTGAACATTATCCAAAAGGAGTGACAGCTTGCATCGTTTCGGTATGCCTACGCGGTAATCCGGGCGGTCTACCGGAGTAAAGTTTATTATGAACAGCAGGTTCTTCTTGCCGGTCTCATCTTTGCGAATGAAGCTGAAAATGCTGCGGTCCCCGTCGTTTGCATTGATCCACTGGAAGCCGTTCCAGTCATTATCAAGCTGGTACAGGCATGGATATTTCTTATAAATATGAAGGAGGTCGCGGACATATTCCTGCAGTTTTTTGTGGCTTTCTTCTTCTGCCAGATACCAGTCAAGGCTGACTTTTTCATCCCATTCATGCCACTGGCCGAAGTCTTGTCCCATAAACAGAAGTTTCTTTCCCGGGTGGCCTAACATAAAGGTATAACCGGCTTTTAAGTTGGAGAACTTGTCCTCTCCAAGACCAGGCATCTTATTGATCATGGAACACTTCAGGTGTACTACCTCATCATGGGAGAGCACTAAAATATAATTTTCACTGGTAAAATAGGTCAGGCTGAAGGTCATGCGGTTGTGGTTGTATTTGCGGAAATATGGGTCTAATTTCATATATTCCAGGAAATCATGCATCCAGCCCATGTTCCACTTGAAGGTAAAGCCAAGGCCGTCATTTTCAGGGTGTTCTGTTACCTTTGGCCATGCAGTGGATTCTTCTGCGATCATGGCAACGCCGTGGTTGCGGCCCTGGACAACGGTATTTAAGTGCTTGAAGAATTCAATGGCCTCTAAGTTCTGGTTTCCTCCGTCTTTATTTGGCACCCATTGGCCTGGTTCACGGCCGTAGTCAAGGTACAGCATGGAAGCAACTGCATCTACACGCAGGCCGTCCACATGGTATTCTTCTACCCAGTAAAGGGCGTTGCTGATAAGGAAGTCTTTCACCTCATTTTTGCCGTAATCAAAGACCTTGGTGCCCCAGTCCGGGTGTTCGCCCTTGCGCGGATCTTCGTATTCAAAAAGAGGATGTCCGTCAAAATCAGCCAGTCCGTGGGCATCTTTTGGAAAATGGGCCGGAACCCAGTCAAGGATGACGCCGATGCCATTTTTATGTAAGTAATTTACAAAATACATGAAGTCTTTTGGGCTTCCGTAACGGGAGGTGGGGGCAAAATAACCGGTAACCTGATAGCCCCAGGAGCCGTCATATGGATGCTCCGCAATACCCATAAGCTCTACATGGGTGTAGCCCATTTCTTTTACATAGGCAGCCAGCTCATGGGCGGCTTCAATATAGGTATAGTATCCGTCCTTTTCTTCCCGGTCTTTCTTTTTCCAGGAACCTAAGTGGACTTCGTAAATGCTGATAGGCTGCTTTGTCATATCTGACTGGGAACGCTTGCTGATCCAGTCGCTGTCATTCCAGGAAAATCCGCTGATATCGGCAGTAACAGAAGCAGTGCCTGGGCGGTATTCTGCGCTGAAGGCAAATGGGTCCGCTTTGTAAAGGATCTTTCCTGTATCGGTGGTAATGGCGAATTTATAAAGTTCGCCTACCTGCATGCCTGCATTAAAATACTCCCAGATGCCGGACTGGCCTACTTTTGTCATAGGATTGGCTTCCGGGTTCCAGCCGTTAAAGTCGCCTACTAAATGGACTGACTGTGCATGAGGAGCCCAGACACCAAAATGGATACCTTTTTTGCCTTTGTAGGTCATAGGATGTGCGCCCAGCTTTTTGTAGATCTCATAGTGTGTGCCTGCACCGAATAAATAGCAGTCCAGGTCGGAAATCAGGCCGGTATTATCAACGGCCTTTTTCTCAGCGGTAGTCTTTGCGGTAGTTTTAGCGCCGGTGCTTCTGCGAACATTTTTTTTCGCAGCTGCCGCTGTATTTTTCTTCGTCTGGCCCGTAGGCTTTCTCGTTGTCATATTAATTTTCCCCCTTGATCTTAAGGACAGCACCCCAGTTGCCCTTTAATTTAATTTCCAGTCTGCCATTTTGTATTGGCAGAACTTTATTTTCACCTGGAGTTTCATTATCTCCGTTTAAAAGATCCACAGCTTCCCGCGCTTGGATCGGGACCGGGATGTTTAATGTGGCCTCGTTGTCATCATTGTTTAAAGCTGTGATGATGAGGCTGTTATTTCCCCATCTTGCATAGGCATACTGCCTGTTGGTAAGGAGCAGTTCCTGGTATTTGCCGGTGTGCAGCTCTTCATTTTCTGCATGTATTTTTCCAAGTCTGGAAATGAAACCGGTAAGCTCACAGTTTAATTCCGGTATCTTCTCTGCCGGGATGCAGGGCCGCAGGTCATCATCACAGGTGGAAGTACGTTTTCCCTCTGTCCCCCATTCACCGCCATAGTAAATAGACGGGATTCCCGGAAGAGTCATTAAACAGGTGTATACAGGATACAGATGCTCTTTTGCCTTTAATTTGCTGGCGATACGGTCCTCATCATGGTTGTCCAGAAATGTATAAAGCTGCCTTCCAATGGCTTCCAGACGGCGCACATTGTGGGCGATCTCAAAGAAGTTGTGGTCATTGAAACCAGAATAAATGCTTTTGTGAAGCTCATAGTTAGTAACAGAATGGAGCATTTCCTGGTTGACCCAGCGGCTGTAATCCCCGTGGATCACTTCACCCATAAGCCAGAAATCCGGTTTCATGGCAGCAGTTTTTGCACGCATTTCCTTCATGAAATTGAAATCCAGGATATTGGCGCAGTCTAAACGGATGCCGTCAATGTCAAACTCATCTACCCAGAACTGGATCACATCAAAAAGATAATCCTTTACCTGCTGGTTATAAAGATTTAAACAGGGCAGTTCAAAATGCCCCTGCCATGCCTCGTATCCAAATGGATCACCTAAAGGGCTCTGCCAGCCAAAATTCACGCCCTTGTACCAGTCTTTGTATGGTGAATCCCATTTCTTTTCCTGGATATCCTTAAAGGCAAAAAACTCACGGCCTGTGTGGTTGAAAACGCCGTCAACCACCACTTTGATGCCATTTTCGTGGCACTGTTTTGTAAATTTGCGGAAATCTTCATTGGTTCCCAGCCGTCTGTCAACCAGCTTATAATCTCTGGTGTCATAGCCATGACTGGATGATTCAAAAAGAGGACCTATGTAGATGGCATTGCAGCCCAAAGAACGGATATGCGGGATCCACTGATCCAGTTCCTTAAACCGGTCTGTCACCTCTGTCTGCGTGTTTGTCTTCGGAGCTCCGGTCATCCCCAAAGGATACATATGATAAAAGATAGCTTGTTCATACCAGGTACTCATGTTGTCAGTCCTCCATGTTTTTGAATTTTCTCAGTAAAAACTGATAACGCAGCTGCGCTGCATTCCATTCGTAAATATAGCAGTCGATCAGCGACGGCTCTGTGGCCTGTTCAAAGTGGTTCTGGGCTGTTTCCAGGGCCCAGAGAGTGCGCTCAATATCGTCCCACAGTTTCCGCCTTGTAAAAACTAGATCCTGGTTTACAGGTGCTGCCGCTGCTGCTTCACGAATGGCTTTTAAAAATCCCGGCATAAATCTTCATCTCCCAACTGTTTTGATGTATTCTGGCATCAATTAGTATATCTGGGAAAAAAAGAATTATGCATGGATCACATGAACTCTTCTAATCTATATCCCAGCTCCATTAAAGAGCGGGTGGAGTTACGCAGGGTGAGATAATAATAATTGGCTGTCCCG
This sequence comes from Prevotella sp., assembly GCA_963644495.1. Classification (GTDB taxonomy): domain Bacteria; phylum Bacillota; class Clostridia; order Lachnospirales; family Lachnospiraceae; genus Enterocloster. The sequence goes on from CAVIPV010000013.1 coordinate 16,528, forward strand.
TCCTGACGCACACCCACCAGGCCTGCATCTTTTAATATTCTTAAATGATGGGATATGGCAGGCCGGGAAAGGCTGGTGCGGCGGGTGATCTCATTTACATTCATGGCATTGCCTTCAAAATCAATGGTTCCCTGGGGGCCGCCGGTTTTAATGGCTTCTTCACAGAGAAGTTCCACAATAGAAAGGCGGACTTTATCGCCCAGAGCAATAAAAAGAGGCATGCAGCAATGAAATTGTTTCTGCAGATCCTGTACCGTTGTCATAGCCGTTCCTTCCTTTGGTTTAAATTTTTAAACTAATATTATTTTACCATTACTGCATATAGGGGTCAATAGAAAAACTGTTGAAAAAAGATCTGAAAATGATTCAAAAAAGCTCTTGACAGTAGGGGTAAAATACGGCATAATAAGGTCACATTCTTTAAAAAATCTATTTGTTTGCTTTTAATTCTGTAACTTTTTATGTGCGTTTTCAGCACAGTATCCAGTTGTAGTTTATGTTTCATTTCTGTCAACGGGAAAAGTGTATTCTTTTGCGCTTTTTGGCATGGGAGGTGGATGTTTCGGTTTATTTTGATTCAAATAATTTTGTGCAGGTCCTGTTTTGGGCCGGAGTGGTTTACGCCGGGGTAAGTGACTGGAAATATTACCGGATTCCCAATAAGGTGATCGGCTTTGAGGCTATATTAGGGCTTATTTTCCTGATTATCCAAAGTGGGTTTATGGCAGATGAAGCATCAGAGGCTGAAAGGATACAGTGGTTTCTGGCGGCAGCAGCTATGTATATAGTCCGGGCTGTTCTGGTATTGATTCCGGGGATCTTTCTTTCCCATTTTGGGCTGATAGGAGCCGGGGATATGAAGCTTGGGGCTGTTTTTGCAGCCTGGTTCGGCCTTGGAAAAACAGGTGAAATTTTAATTGTGGGACTTCTTATGGGAGCGATCCTTTCTCTTTTAAAAATGCTGCGGCATGGCAGCGCATGTTATCGGTTTCTCTATTTATCTGCCTATATCAGGCAAGTGTTCAACTGTAAAAAAGTGGAAAAATATTATGTTCCGGCACGGGATGGAACAGGATGTGTGATCCCATTGGGAGCCTGCTTTTGTGCAGGCGCCATTCTGGTCCTTCTTGGAAGCGGGGGATTTTAAGGAGGATAAGAAATGGTAAAAGTAATGGCTGTATACGACGAGGATCCATTGTATGCAGGACGGCTTGCAGAATATGTGAACCAGAAAGAAACCTTTCCTTTTCAGGCAATGGCATTTTCAGACCTGGAAAAATTAAAGGAATATGGGCGAACCCATGATATTGAGATCCTTTTGGCAGGTGAAAAGGTACGGGAAAAGGCAAAAGAAGTAAAAGCAGGACTGAAAATGATCCTCTGTGACGGCGAATTTGTGCAAAAAGAGGAATCGAAAGAAGAAAGCACGGTGTATAAATACCAGTCCGGGGACTGCATTTTACAGGAGGTAATGGCCTGTTACTGTACAGCGCCGCCTCAGCCGGGACTGGCTTTGATGGCAAAACGTGCTTTAATCATGGGTATTTATTCCCCGGTAGGCCGCTGCGGAAAGACTTCTTTTGCGCTGACTCTGGCCCACATGCTGGGAAAAAGCCAGGCAGTTTTATTGATCAGCTTAGAGGAATATTCCGGATTTTCAAAGCTGGTCTGCGGGGGATATGACCAGGATCTTTCCGATGTATTTTACCTGTATCAAAGGGGAGATTTTAACTGGCTGCGGTTAAAATCCATGATCTTATCCAGTGGAAATGTGGATTATATCCCACCAGTTTCTTATGGGGAAGATTTGGATCAGATCACGTCAGAAGAGATAAAAGGGTTTCTTCAAAAGATTGCAGCAGAAAGCGGCTATGGGCGGATCATCGTAGATATGGGACATATGGGAAAAGGGGCAGTTTCCCTGTTTGAGGCCTGTGATGTTGTTTATATGCCGGTGTTAGATGATCAGGTGTCAGCGGCAAAACTGGAAGATTTTCAGGAGTATTTAAAAGAGGCAGATGACCGGGGAATACGGGAAAAGATACAGAAGCTTCGTCTGCCGGCAGTCAGGATGACAGCCCCCAGGGGAAAATATATGGAGCAGCTGATCTGGGGTGAAATGGGGGATTTTGTGAGAAAACTTCTGGAAGGAGGTTATGAAAGATGACAGGAGAGCAGATGCCTTTGCCTGGAAAAAGAGAAGGGATCCGGGGAGAATTGAGAAGAAATGTAATGGGGCAGTTAAAAGACCAGGTCTATCTGGAAGATGAGCAGCTTTATGACCAGATCGATACAGCCATCCGTCAGAAGGGAAGAGAGGTCTATCTGCCTTTAAAGGAGCGGTTATGGCTGCGAAACAGCCTCTATGACAGTTTCCGCCGTCTGGATATCCTTCAGGAACTGTTAGATGACAAGGAAGTGACGGAGATCATGATCAACGGGGCGGGAAAGATCTTTATAGAAAAGAAAGGGGAAATGCTGCTATGGAACCGCAGATTTGAGAAAACAGAGCAGTTGGAGGACATTATCCAGCAGATCGTGGGAAAGGTGAACCGTATTGTAAATGTGTCCAGTCCTATTGCAGATGCCAGGCTGGAAGACGGATCCCGTGTCCATATCGTTCTGCCGCCGGTAGCTCTTGATGGGCCGGTAGTGACCATCCGCAAGTTTCCGGAACCGATCACCATAGAAAAACTGATCCGTTTTCAGGCGATTACAGAAGAAGCGGCCAGCTTTTTAGAAAAGCTGGTGGAAGCACGATACAACATCTTTGTCAGCGGCGGCACAAACTCAGGAAAAACAACGTTTTTAAATGCGCTTTCTTCTTTTATACCAGAGAAGGAGCGGGTAATCACTATTGAAGATTCCGCAGAGCTGCAGATCCGTCACGTGCCCAATCTGGTGCGTATGGAGACCCGGAATGCCAATACAGAAGGAGAAGGGGAGATAACCATCAGCCAGCTGATCAAAGCATCCCTGCGAATGAATCCCAGCCGCATTATCGTGGGAGAGGTAAGAGGCGGGGAAGCTCTGGATATGCTCCAGGCTATGAATACAGGTCATCCGGGATCCTTGTCTACAGGCCATGGAAACAGCCCTCAGGACATGCTTTCAAGGCTGGAGACTATGGTATTGATGGGGGCAGACCTGCCTTTAGATGCCATCCGCAGCCAGATTGCCTCGGCACTGGATATCATGGTCCATTTGGGGCGGTTAAAGGACGGCAGCCGGAAAGTGCTGTCTATTGTGGAGATTGGGGGATATGAAAATGGAAAAGTGGAGCAGGAAGCCCTTTTTTCCTATGACAGGAAAGAAAAAAGGCTTAAAAAATGCGGGGAACTTAAAGCAAAGGATAAACTTGCAGATGTCTGGGGATGAGAAAAGACGGCTTGAGGATGAGAAAAAATGGCCCGGATCTGAGAAGCAGAATGGGATAAACAGGGCAAGACCGCCTGACTATAGAACGTACCGGCTTAACACCAGGGAATGGCTGTATTTTTCAGCTGTTGGCATAGCGACAGATGGGCTTTGTGCATATACCTTTTACCGCAGTGCGGCTGCATTCTTTCTGTTTCTTCCTGTGGCTCTTTATTACCCCTTTTATAAGAAAAAAGATCTGAAAAAAGAACGGATCCGTCAGCTGACCCTTCAGTTTAAGGAAGGAATACTGGTTTTATCTTCTTTTTTAAGTGCCGGATATTCGCTGGAAAACAGCTTTTTTATGAGTGTAAAGGAGTTGGAAGTGCTGTATGGACCGGAGGGAATGATAACAGAAGAATTTTCGGATATTGCAGCGGGGATCCGTATGAACCGTCCGGCAGAGCTTATGCTGGCAGATATGGGAAGGCGAAGCGGGATACAGGATATAGACCAGTTTGCCCAGGTTTTTGCAGCAGCTAAAAGAAGCGGCGGGGAACTGACGGATATCATCAGCCAGACAGCAGGTATTATCCGGGATAAGATACAGGTCCAGGAGGAGATCCATACTATGACAGCAGCCAGAGTATTTGAGCAGAAGATCATGAACGGGATCCCTTTTGGCATCATCCTTTATATTGATCTTACGTCTCCGGGCTTTTTTCAGAGCATGTATCACACCTGGCTGGGACGGATCTGTATGACCGTCTGTCTGGGCGTGTATGTGGGGGCAGTTTATCTGGCAAAACGGATCCTGGATATCCCTATATAGAAATGTTGGGTTGCAGGTTACAGTTCGACATCGTATAGAAAGCGGGCAGAGGCAAAATGTGGAAAACCGTAAGGATAAAAACAATAAGGATGAAAACAATAGGGGCCTGGAAAAAGCAGCTGCTTTGTATTGGTGCGGGTGTGTTTTTAGGGATAGTGGCTTGGATGGTCCAGGAGGCAGATCCTGTGATCAAAACGGGAAATGTCCTTGAAAGACCGGCTGCAGATGACAGTTATAAAGAGCAGGAACTGTATATAAAAGGACTTTTTGAGTCTGGCAAAGAGGTTCCTTTTGATCTGAGGATCTATCCGAAACAGTATACCAAAGAAGAGGCATACAGCCTTTATGAAGAAATATTAGATCAGATACCAGAGAAGATACGGGGAGAAAATCTTTCTTTAAAAGAGGTGCGTAAGGATCTGAATCTGATCACTGTGTGGCCGGAGTACGGGATCTCTTTAAGCTGGCAGTCATCAGACCCTGAGATACTGGAAAGTGACGGAACGCTGCATTCGGAGAAGCTGGAAGAAGATCTGGATGCTGGTTTTGAACAGCAAACGATCGACCTGACAGTCAGGATGAGTGATGGAAACTGGCCGGAAGAATATTTCCTTTATGTGACTGTAAAACCGGCGCTGTATACAGAAAAAGAGCAGAAAATAAGAGACTTTGCCAGTCTGTTAAAACGGGAGGAAGAGGCGCAGCAGGGATCACAGACATTGACTCTTCCTTCGGAATATGAGGGAAGGACGATCTCCTACCATGGCCCCAAACGGCCTGTGTTTGTGCAGATGTGCTTTTTAGGGGTGACGGCAGCAGTGCTCCTTTGTCTGAAGGAAAAAAGTGACTGCAAAAAGGCAGAGGAAGACCGGAAAAACCAGCTTTTAATGGATCATTCAGAAATGCTTTCCCGCCTGATCATCTTTTTAGGTGCGGGAATGAGTATACGCACAGCCTGGGATAAGATCGCAGAGGATTATAAGAGAGCGGTAAAAGAGGGGCGCAGTGAAAAGCATTATGTATATGAAGAAATGTATATTACCAGCAGTCAGTTAAAAAGCGGCATCTCAGAGGCAAAGGCCTTTGCGGAGTTTGGTACCCGGTGCGGCCTGCAGCAGTATATGAAGCTTTCCGGACTGTTAGAACAGAACCGGAAAAACGGTTCCAAAAATTTAAGGGAAACATTAAGGCTGGAAATGGCGGACGCTTTTGAACAGCGAAAGCATCAGGCCCGGCGTATGGGAGAAAAAGCAGGAACAAAACTGCTGATCCCGCTGTTTTTGCTCCTGGGAGTAGTCATGGTGATGATCATGGTCCCGGCATGGACTGCATTTGGGTAATAAATAGATCTCTGGTAATGCAAGGGAAGTGGATTTTTAAAATTTAGAAGGAGGACGTTGAAATGAGAAAAGAAAACAGAAACAGTATTTTAAAGGAATTTATGGCGGATGAAGCAGGGGTGGGGGTGATAGAGCTGGTCCTGATCTTGGTCATCCTTATAGGGTTAGCAATTGTGTTTAAGAAACAGATCAATACTTTGCTTGAAAATATCTTTAAGCAGATCAATACAAAGACCAAAGAGGTTTATTAATATCGGGATGTTTTCACGCAGGAGTCATTTGTATAAGAATTATTTGCATCAGGATAAAAAAGGGGAAGTGACGGTCTTTCTTGCAATGATCCTGGTAATGCTTATGACCCTTCTTCTGGTCATGGCAGAATCGGCCCGGACTGCAGGAGAACGGCTGTATCTGCGTATGGCTGTAGACTCTTCCATGGATTCTCTGATGGCCCAGTATCACAGAAAACTTTGGCAGAAGTACCGGATCCTGGGACTGGAAGCGGACAGCAAGGCTGTTTTAGAAGAGGAATTAAAAGGCTTTCTGGAACCATATATGCAGGCAGAAAACTGGTATCCCCTAAAGGTGGAAGATGCAGAGATCAAGGATATGGCGGCTCTTACAGAAGGAAAAGGAAGCTGCATGGAGCGGGACATACTGGACTACATGAAATACGGCCTTGCGGGAGTGCTGTGGGATGCCATGACAGAAGGAGAGGCAAAAGAAGCCTTAGATGGGATAAAAAATGCATCCAGCGTAGATCATGTATCAGACCTTTATGAAGAACATGGCAAAGAGGCGGTTGCTTTGGAAAAAGCCCTTGAAAAGCTGAATGAAAAATTAGAACAGCAGAAAAAAGACTGGGAAGAAGGTCTTAATTGCCTGGATCATCTGGATGGTGAGGGCATGATAAAAAAGTGCAAAGCCGTGATCAGAAGCCTTCAGACAGTACCAGGACAGGTGGAATCGTATGAAAAACAGGCGGATCGTTTGGAACGGGCTTTAAATGAGAGCCGTGGAATCTTTGAAGCAGAAGAAGATCTTAAAAGTACGTCCCGGCAGATGTTAGATGATCAGATCCGTTCTTATGAAACTTATATTTCCCAGGATGGAGAGCGAAGGGGACAGATCCGAAGCCTTACAGAGAAAAGTCAGGAAAATATCCGCTTTATGGAACGTCTCATAGAAGAAGCAGAGGACGTGATCCAGTATATTGATGACTGGGAACCTTCAGATGAAGAGGATGAGCTGGACGAAGAGGAGCTTTGGGAGCCGGTGATCAGTCATATGGCCGGATATCCGGCGCTGTCTTTAGGTGTTTCTTTTGGAGTAAAGGACAGAGAAAAAGAAGGATGGTTGGAACGGATCAGGTCTATGACTGGAAAAGGTATTTTAAAACTGGTGCTGCCGGAAGGCAGTGAGGTTTCTGGTGGAAAGCCAAATCTGGTTCAGGCTCCATCTGCGTCTTCGAAAACGGGAGCAGAGCATTTTACAGGAATATCAAGTCTTATGGATCGACTGCTGATAGCTGAATACGGCGTCCGTTATTTTCCGCATTTTCAAAAACAGATGGAAAATGGTGATATTTATGAGATGGAATACATCTTATATGGCAAAAAAACAGACAGAGAAAATCTGGAAGCATCTGTTTTAAGGCTGATTTCTGTGAGACAGGGGTTAAATCTGGTCCATATATTGTCAGATGGTGCAAAGCGGCAGGAGGCAGAGGCCCTTGCAGCGGCTATTACAGGTGGTATGGGACTTCTTCCTTTAACAGCAGTTGTGACGTTTTTTGTAATGGGGATTTGGGCGCTGGCGGAAGCGCTTGTAGATGTGCGCTGTCTCCTTGATGGAGGGAAAATCCCCCTTGTAAAGACCAGTTCTGACTGGAATTTAAGCCTGGAAGGCGTCTTAAAGATTGGCGCAGAGGGAAAACTGCCTGATCTGGGAGAAAGTGGAATCACCGGAAACAATGAAAATGGGGATGGAAGCGGTTCTGGAAATAAAAAAGGACTGGATCTGACCGGATATCTCAGGCTGTTCTTATTTGTCAGCTATGGAAGTGAGCCTCTTTTTCGGATGATGGATATGATGCAGATGAATATAAGAAAAGAACAGCCGGATTTTCTGCTGGAAAAGTGTGTCTGTATGGTGGATGCAGAAACAGGCTTTTGTGGAAAACCAGTATTCTTTTCGGCCGGACCGTGGAAAACTTCAAGAAAAGTACGTTTTTCTGTCAGTGGAAATTATCTTTCCAAGCCTTGAAAGGGGGCCTGTGATGATGCTCTTTTTTCGGAGTTGTTTTCATTCTAAATCTCTAACACGACACTCCAATCCCAGAAACTTAAAAAAATTTTGTGCACCTCTCCAAGTACAAATATGCAAAGTTCAAATCTATCCAAAAAAGAAAAAAGAATCCGGAAAAAGAGCATTATCATGGGTCTCCTTAAAGGGAAGCCTTACCTTAGAAGCAGCACTTTGTTTCCCGTTAATGGTATTTTTCTGCGTGACACTGCTTATGCCTATGGTGTTAATGGACCGGCAGAGACAGATCCAGGCAGTGGTGGAATCCGTTGGGGAAGAGATCAGCCAGTATGCATATGCTGCATATTTATATGAAAATGGAAAGCAGGAAGAAGTGGATGCCAGCCGGGCAGAAGACGGAAAGGATGCTAAGATCCTTGAAATAGTCACAGCTGCTTATGCTGCGGCAGCAGTAAAAAGAAAAATACCGGAAAAATGGGTGCAGGACCTGGATTTTTACGGGACCAGGATAACAGAGGACGAAAAAATACAGATCATAATGCGGTATAAAATGCCCCTTCCATTTTCTGTATTTGGGATCCAAAGTGTACCAGTAGAAACAGTGTGCAGCCGCAGGCTCTGGACGGGAGCAGATGGGAACAGAAGCAGGAAAAATATATTAAACGGGGAAAAAGAGGAAACTATGGTGTATATAGGAAAGTCTTCCACCCGGTATCACAGGCAGAGGAACTGCCATTATCTGTTCCATGATTTAAAACAGGTGCGGGCAGAGGACCTGGCGGGGCTTCGCAGTCAGGAAGGAAAAAAATATAAGCCCTGCGCTTCCTGTAAAAGCAGTGGAATCGGCGGGTATGTTTATGTACTTCCTTATGGGGAAAGCTATCATACCAGAGATGACTGCAGATCTCTCAGTGCCTATGTACAGGAGGTACCTTTAGACCAGGTGGAGTATCTGGGGGCCTGTTCTTATTGCAGCCAGTAGAGGACATGTATAAATTTTGACGGAAAAAGGAGAAGGAAAAGTGGGTGTTACATTGTATATAGAAGCAGGTTCCCGCATAGGATTTTTATTATTTCTAATTTCTGCTGCATGGCAGGATTTAAAGAAGAAAAGCATCCGGGCATCTACTTTTTATATCTGGGGGATGGCGGGACTGATGGTTCGGGGAATACAGATCCTTTACAGGCTGCAGCAGATGGTTTGTGAAGAAACAGGAAGAAGCGGAAAAGAGATATTCTGGTCCATGGCGATCCTGGTTTTAGAAGTATTTCTGGATCTGCTGCTGGGACTGCTGCTTTTGGGGCTTTCGGCAGTTACAGAGGAAGGCATAGGAACAGGTGATGGCTGGTTTTTTCTTGTTTCCGGTCTGTTTTTAGGATTCTGGAAAAATATGTTTCTGCTGTCTGGCGGTCTGTTTTTGTGCTTTCCAGTGGCAGTATGCCTGCTGACTGGCAGATGGGGAAAGAATGCAGGAACAAGGCTTCCGCTGTTGCCATTTATGTTTCCAGTGGGACTGGGGGTGCTGCTTTTGTGAGAAAACGGGGCAGTATTACGGTAGAAGCGGCCTGTGTTATGGCAGTGGTCTTATTTTCTTTAGCAGCACTTATGGGAAATGCCGGCCGGATCCATGATGAGACGGTTTCGGCTATGGTGCTTCATGAAGCAGTGGAAAAATGCCGCCATGAAAAAGGGTTAAATATCCGGGCTGCAGAGCAGTTTTTTAAAGAACATAAAGGTTTACGGCTGCGGTTTACAGATTTTGGGATATCCATACAGGAAAAGGGAGAAAAACGCACAGGGAAAGCCACAGGGGACCATTGGGAAAAACAGATTGAAGGAACAGCATTCCGACCGGAAGTATTTTTGCGAAAGATCACGCTGATAACCGGGGGAGACAGATGAAAATTGAATATATGCGTGAAATGAAGCGCAGCTATATGACGGTGAAAATGGAAGACGGGGAAATGGCAGAAAGCTATGAAACAGGAATGCTGGCAAAAAACCAGATCCCCGGTCTTTTAAAAATGAAGATCAAATATACAGATGGAAACCCTGTATATTGTTATGATATTACTTCCCGTCAGCCCATCAGCCGGTTGTTTGAAAGTCAGCCGGTTGATGAAAAACAGGTAAGAAGCTTTTTTCACCAGCTTTATGAAACACTGGACCGGATGGAAGCCTATCTTTTGGGAGATGGGGGGATCCTTTTAGACCCGGAACTGATCTACGTGGATCCGGAAGGATTTAAGACGGGATTTTGTGTCATACCAGGCAGAAAAGAGGATTTTAACAGTCAGTTGTCTTTATTTATCCAGTATCTGATGAAACATATTGACCATAAGGACCGGGAATGTGTGGTCCTTACATATGGGCTGTACCAGACCTGCATGAAGGATAATTACAGTCTGGAAGATATGATGGGGATATTGGCGGAGAAGTTGCCGGTGAAAATGCCAGAGAGAGTATCTGAAAAAATGCCGGAGCGGGCTGTAGAGGAAGAAAACGTAAAAAGAGAAATAAGCCGGGAATGGGCTGGTGAAACAAGGCGTGAGGAATGGAAAAGCTTTGAAGGTTCAGAAAGCTCAGACGGTTTCGGAGGATCAGATCCGCCAGAGGCAGAGGTGTCATTTTCAGAAAACAGTGGCTGGAGGCTGGTAAAAAAGTTGTTTTTATTGCTGGCATTTCTGGCAGTGACTGCCGGGGGAACATGGTTTTTATATGGAATGGATGTGCTGGCAGAATTTTGGATCTACGGGGCAATTGCAGGTGGCATTTTAGCTGTTGTCATTATTTTAAGTCATTTTATTTTAGAAAAAATAGGGAAAAATAAGAAGTTAAAAGGTGCAGAAACAGAAGTGGAAGATCCATGGAGAGTCTATTACGAAGACCGGGAAGAACAGGAGCCGGTAGAGGATGTTTATAGTCATAAAGAGGCAGGAGATAGAATAAGGCGGGAGACTGTTTCGTGGACAAAAGAACAGCAACAGTCAGAACCGGTAAAAGCAGAGGAAGAATTCCAGACCATGCTCCTGACACCAAAAGAAGGATCAGGTCATATTCTTGTAGCGGCACAGCCTGAAAACAGGGATATCCCGGTAGGCTATGTGCCATTTGTAATAGGAAAGCATGCAGGGCTATCAGATTATATCCTGGATAAGCCTACAGTCAGCCGGTTCCATGTGCGGATCATGGAAAAGGACGGAGAGTATTTCCTTACAGACCTAAATTCTACAAATGGGACAAAAGTCAATGGAAGGCTGCTGGCAGCCAATGAGGAAACAATACTAAAAGAAGGGGATGAAGTGCAGATCGCAGAAGAGAAATATTTCTGGAAATAAGAACCGGCATAATGCGACGGGAGGTGACAAAAACAGACACGGCGAGGGGACGATTTCTCGGAGATATTGCAGAAATACGCTTAACAATGGAAAAAAATTATGCTAGTATTATAAACAAGAAAAGCGCTTATCGGCACAGAAGAGGAGGAATTAGAAATGGCAGAAGACAATTGTATTTTTTGTAAGATTGCAAGGGGGGTGATTCCTTCAACGACCGTTTATGAGGACGAGGACTTCCGTGTGATCCTGGATCTGGGGCCGGCATCAAAGGGACATTCACTGATCCTGCCTAAAAAGCACTTTGCCAATGTATGTGAGCTGGATAAAGAAACAGCGGCAAAAGTACTTCCACTGGGAGCGAAGATAGGAGCTGCTATGAAAAAAGGTTTAGGCTGCGCCGGATTTAATCTGGTTCAGAATAATGGGGAAGCAGCAGGACAGACTGTAATGCATTTCCATATGCATGTGATCCCCCGTTATGAAGGCGGTCCTAAGGAAATCGCCAACTGGGTACCGGGCACAGCTACAGCAGAGGAATTGACAGAAGCAGCAGAGAAAATCAAAGGTTGTCTGTAATCGTTTATGGTCAAAAGGATGGATGAAGAGGCAAAAGCCCGTTTTGAGGAAATGTATCTGACCTATCAGGGTACGTTAAGACGTCTGGCTTATGCCTATGATATACCTGTGGGGGATATCGACGATATCATTCAGGATGTATTTGTTTCTTATGCGAGATATGATTATTCCCTGAAGCAATCGGAGAAGGGAAAGAAGATATTACTTGGCAAGATTCTGAAAAACCGCTGTATGGATTATCACAGACAGAGAAAAAGAAAGAGCTGTGAAGATCTGGAAGGGGAAATGTTCGTAGCAGAAGAATACAGGATGCAGGAAGGTCAGCCCGGGCTGATTGATGTTTTCTCTGGTAAAGAGCGGTGTAAGGCGATTTTGGATGAAGTGGATCGGATGCCGGAAAACTGGCAGAAGGTTGCTGAGTTGAAATTAATAGAAGGACGGCCGACCAGTGAAGTATGTGATCAGCTTTCTATTTCAGAAAAGGCCTGCTATTCACGGGTCAGCCGTATCAGAAAGTATATAGAATCTCTTTTGAGACGGGAAGACTGGCCATAAGAACGGACAAGTCTTCCCGTTTCAGAAGAATTTCCTTTAGGAGTGAGAAACGCAGGATTCAATCAAGCCGGTAATGGTTTCTACCGCATTGCTGAGGCTGCTCTTTTCCATGGTATTTATATAAGTTTCCCTGTTCTTGTAAAGGTCAAGAACAGCAGTGCTTAAAGCTTCATCAGAAAGTTCTTCTTCTTTTAAAACTTTGCTGAAGCCCTGGCGTGCAAAGGAATCTGCATTTAAGATCTGATCGCCGCGGCTGGCAGCAGCAGAAAGCGGAATCAGGAGATTCGGCTTGCGAAGTGCCAGAAGTTCGCAGATGGAGTTGGCTCCGGCGCGGGAGATGACCACATCAGCAGCTGCAAACAGATGCTTTAAAGGTGCATCTACATATTCATACTGTACATATCCTTCGGTACCGATCAGGCTTTCGTCCAGATTGCCTTTTCCACAGATATGTATTACTTGGAATGTGTCTAAAAGCTGTGGAAGGATATTGCGTACTGCGGTATTGACAGCAACAGAACCAAGGCTTCCGCCGATGATCAGAAGAACTGGTTTTTCTTCATTTAAGTGAGCATAGGACAAGCCGGCACTGCGGTTGCCTTCCAAAAGTTCTGCACGGATAGGTGAACCTGTAAGGACAGCCTTGTCTTTAGGAAGATATTTAAGGGTCTCCGGGAAGTTGCAGCATACCTTTGCAGCAGATGGGATGCAGATCTTGTTTGCAAGACCGGGAGTCATATCTGACTCATGGATAATAACAGGGATCTTATAATGCTTTGCAGCCAGTACAACTGGTACAGCGACAAAACCGCCCTTGGAGAATACAACATCTGGTTTATAACGCTTCATAAGGTGAAGAGCTTCGAAATAGCCCTTTGCCACACGGAACGGATCAGAAAAATTCTTCAGATCAAAGTATCGGCGCAGTTTACCGGAAGAGATGCCGTCATAAGGAATACCGGCGCCTTCGATCAGCTTGCGTTCGATGCCCTGATAGGAACCGATATAACGGATTTCATAACCTGCCTTCTTTAAAGAGGGGAGAAGTGCAAGATTGGGAGTAACATGACCGGCAGTACCGCCGCCGGTTAAAATGATTTTTTTCATAAAGACCTCCTGAAGGAAAAACATCTACTAAATATAGTAAGCATTAACAGTGAAAAGTCAACCCTAAACCGAGAGGGAACTTCAGGATATCTGACAATTGAGGTGTGAAGTGGGGAAAGCAGGAAAACGGGACTTGGAAATGAGAGAAATTTTGAGAGGCTTTGAGCAGGCCGAAAAAGACATCAGCAACCTGCCCTTAAAACCACCTCCGGTTGACGAATTTGACCGCATCTGGTCCCGTATCCAGGCCGAACGTGAACGGTTTCCAAAACAACAGTAGCAAGTTTCATTTTTTTATAGTATGATAGCAGGGGAGATTATTTTGAAAAGTGGGAGGAAGCTTTGAGCAAGACAAGCATATGAGATAAGCATTATGCGTGACTTTTTATACAGACTGAGAATGCAGTTTCAGCGCTTTATGATCGGACGATATGGAATGGACCAGTTTGGCCGTTT
>CAVIPV010000013.1:30631-35091 GCA_963644495.1 Prevotella sp.
CCGAGAGGAAGAGGACGGATCAGTATCCACTGTCCGAAATGCGGGAAGGATTTTATCAAGACAAGTTAATAAAGAGAGTACAGTACGGGTCGGCTGCGTGGCAGCCGGCTTTTTTATGCCTTGCTGGCCTTTTTTGCGTACAATGATCCGGATTTACTTAAAATTTACAAAACCTATACCATACTTTGCTTTCAGCCATTGTAAAACTTTTGTATACTCCACAATGTAAGAACAAGAAAACAACAAAGAAAAATATAAATACCGCAAAACAAATACAAACAAAAAAGCGGTAAAAAAGTGGAGGAAAATTAATTATGAAAAAGAATGGCATGAAAGTAATGGCAATGATCGGTTCTGCAGTAATGGCAGCAGGAATGTTAGCTGGATGTGGAAACTCCGGCGCAGCAACAACCACAGCAGCACAGACTGAGGCAAAGGCAGAAGAGAGCAAAGCAGAAGAAACAACCACAGAAGCTGCAGAAACAGAAGCAAAAGAAGTAGATGCGGATTTAAGCGGTTCCATCAGCATGGTAGGTTCCACCTCTATGGAGAAGTTCGCAAATGCATTGAGCGAAGCATTTATGGAGAAATATCCAAAGGTAACAGTAACTGCTGAGTTCGTAGGTTCCGGCGCAGGTATTGAGGCAGTTACCAATGGAACTGCTGATATCGGTAACTCCTCCAGAAACTTAAAGGATGAGGAAAAGGCAAAGGGTGTTGCAGAAAACATCGTAGCCATCGATGGTATCGCAGTGGTTGTTGATCCGGCAAACACAGTAGAAGATCTGACAAAGGATCAGCTGACCAGCATCTATGATGGTTCTGTAACCAACTGGAAAGATGTAGGCGGAAATGACGCTCCGATCGTAGTAGTAGGACGTGAGGCGGGTTCCGGTACAAGAGGTGCTTTTGAGGAACTGTTAAAGCTGGAAGATGCATGCAAGTACAGCAATGAATTAGACAGCACCGGTGCAGTTATGGCAAAGGTAGCATCTACCCCGGGTTCTATCGGATATGTTTCTCTGGACGTATTAGATGACACTGTAAAGACGGTAAAATTAGACGGTGCTGAGCCGACAGAAGAGAATATAAAGGCAGGAAAGTACTTCTTAAGCCGCCCGTTTGTAATGGCTACAAAGGGTGAGATCAGTGAACAGAGTGATCTTGTGAAAGCCCTGTTCGATTATATCTACTCTGATGAAGGTTCTGAACTTGTAAAATCTGTAGGCCTGATCGTAGCAGATAAGTAATCCGAAACAGCTGACATAAATATAGCAGCAATAAAAATGATAATACGTGTGAGTTATATAAAATGAAAGGAGACTGTCTGCAATGACACAGGAAACATTTTCCATCCGTTCCCACCATGGCAGCAAGTCTACAGTAGAAAGAGCTGCAGAAGTGATCTTCACGGTATGTGGCTTTTTCGCTGTTCTGGCTGTTGCTTCCATCACATTATACATGATATTCAGCGGGACCCCGGCCTTGTTTAAAGTGGGTATTCTGGATATCCTTTTTGGAACCTTATGGCAGCCGGCTGCTTCAACACCAAGTTTTGGTATACTTTATGTCATTCTTACTTCCATTGTAGGAACCTTTCTGGCGATCCTGATCGGTGTACCGGTAGGTGTGATGACAGCAGTTTTCCTTGCAGAGGTAGCGCCGAAAAAACTGGCAAATGTAGTCCGGCCGGCTGTTGAACTTTTAGCAGGTATCCCGTCTGTTATCTACGGTCTGCTGGGGCTTCTGATCCTGAACCCGTTGATGTACAAGATCGAACTGGCTGTATTTAAAGGTTCTTCTACACATCAGTATACCGGCGGTGCAAACCTGATCTCTGCAGTTTTAGTACTGGCACTGATGATCCTGCCAACGGTCATCAACATCAGCGAATCTGCTTTAAGAGCGGTTCCGGCCCACTTAAAAAGCGCTTCCCTTGCATTAGGCGCTACCAAGATTCAGACTATTTTTCAGGTGATCCTTCCGGCAGCAAAATCCGGTATCATCACAGCTGTTGTCCTGGGAACAGGAAGAGCCATCGGTGAAGCAATGGCCATCACTCTGGTATCAGGAAGCTCCGTAAATCTTCCCCTCCCATTCAACTCTGTCCGTTTCCTGACAACCGCCATTGTGGCAGAAATGGGTTATGCATCCGGGCTGCACAGAGAAGTATTATTTACCATCGGTCTTGTATTATTTGCATTTATCATGATCATCAACGTCAGTTTGAACAGCATTCTTAAGAAGGGAGAAAAAAGAGATGACAGGCGAAGCCGCAATACGCATTCATGAAGATTCTATTATCAAGGAAAGCATCTATGGAAAACGCATCCGGAGCACAGATGTGATCTTAACAGGCATTATCTATAGCTGTGCCGGTATTTCCATGCTCCTTCTCGTTGGAATTTTGGGTTATACCTTTGTAAGAGGCATTCCTCATGTAACCTGGTCGTTCTTAAGCACAGTATCCAGTGCTACGAAAGGAACCTACGGTATCCTTGGAAATATTATTAACACCCTCTATATTGTAGCCATTACTCTGCTGATCGCAACGCCCATTGGCGTAGGCTCTGCGGTTTATTTAAATGAGTATGCAAAACCAGGGAAAATGGTCAAATTGATCGTATTTACAACAGAAACGCTTGCAGGCATTCCGTCTATTATATTTGGACTTTTCGGAATGGTATTTTTCGGAAATACGCTGGGGCTTGGCTATTCTATTCTCACCGGCTCTCTGACACTGACTTTAATGATCCTGCCGCTGATCACAAGAACCACCCAGGAAGCTTTAAAGACCGTTCCTGACAGTTATCGTCATGGTGCACTGGGGATCGGTGCCACCAAGTGGTATATGATCCGCACCATCCTGCTGCCAAGTGCAATGCCTGGTATCCTTACCGGTGTTATTCTTGCCATCGGCCGTATCGTAGGAGAGTCTGCTGCACTGTTATTCACTGCAGGAAGCGGCTATTATCTGCCGAAGAATCTGTTTGGAAAGGTGTTTGAATCCGGCGGTACACTGACTATCCAGCTGTATTTATTTATGCAGAAGGCAAAATACAACGAAGCTTTTGGAGTAGCAGTTGTTCTTTTGGTGATCGTACTGGCCATCAATGCGCTGGCAAAATATCTGTCCCATCGATTTAATGTGGAGGAAAGATAAGGAATGGAAAATACCCCGGAATTTACGGAATGTGAAAGGGAAATGAGTATATATGGAAAATAAAGTAAAGATCTCCACCCAGGGCCTGAACCTGTATTACGGAGAAAAACATGCATTGAAAAATATTAATCTGGACATTTACGAAAATAAGATCACCGCTTTTATCGGCCCCTCCGGCTGTGGAAAGTCTACGTATCTGAAAACATTAAACCGTATGAATGATCTGGTTGCAAATGTAAAGATCGAAGGAAAGGTTCTTCTTGACGGGGAAGATATTTATGACCCTCAAGTAGATACCACGCTTCTGCGCAAAAAGATCGGTATGGTGTTTCAACAGCCAAATCCATTTCCTATGAGTATTTACGATAATATAGCCTATGGTCCGAGGATCCACGGCATCAAGAACAAGGCAGAATTGGATGAGATCGTAGAGCGCAGTTTAAGAGGTGCCGCTTTATGGGATGAGGTTTCTGACCGCTTAAAGAAGTCTGCACTGGGTCTTTCCGGCGGACAGCAGCAGCGTCTTTGCATTGCAAGAGCATTGGCTGTGGAGCCGGAGGTTCTGTTAATGGATGAGCCTACATCTGCATTGGATCCGATCTCCACTTTAAAGATTGAGGATCTGATGGATGATTTAAAGAGCAAGTATACCGTTGCCATTGTTACCCATAATATGCAGCAGGCAACCCGTATTGCGGATTATACAGCTTTCTTCCTGGTAGGAGAAGCGGTAGAGTATGCCACAACAGATGAATTATTTACCATGCCGAAGGATAAAAGAACAGAAGATTATATTACAGGACGTTTTGGCTGATGCAGTATAATCCGGCGGCAGATCAAAAAATGCAAGGCAGTAAGAATGTTGGAAAAACAACGGAAAGGGGAATGCCAGAATGCGCATTACGTATGAACACGAATTAGAGGAGTTGAATAAATGTCTGCGTGATATGGCCATGATGGTGGAAAAGGCCATTGAGCAGACTTTCGTTGCCTTTGAGGACCAGAATTATACCATGGCAGAGGATGTTATTAAAGGGGACCGGAATGTAAATGACATGGAACGGGCTATTGAATCACGGTGTCTGTCCCTGATCCTGCGCCAGCAGCCGGTAGCTGGGGATCTGCGCCAGATCTCCACGGCTCTTAAGGTGGTAACGGATCTGGAACGTATTGGAGACCATGCATCAGACATTGCGGAGCTGATCCTTCGAATCAAAAGTGACCATGCATATCACATTGTACAGCATCTTCCGGCTATGGCGGCATCAGCCCGGAAAATGGTCCATGATGCAGTAGA